>NZ_JBEXEA010000047.1:0-52165 GCF_040606035.1 Streptomyces sp. NPDC005483 | reverse complement strand
CGTGTCCGCCAGGAGGTGGGTGTGACCTCGCCGACCGACATGATCAAGTCGAATGGCCGGAAATACTACCCGGGCATCGGACTGCTGGAGCACTCATGATGGCTGGGGTAGGGCATATGCCTCTACCGGGTGCCCTACAACGGTCTCGCTGTGCGCTCTACGATGGTGGCCAGGCCCCGCCCGCGGTGGCCCCCACAAACCGGCCCGCCATGTGGCGGCGAGCGGGCCGGAGCGATACGGACAGATGCCCGGACATGCCCCCATGGCCGGGGAGCACGCCGACGAAGGAGGGGCTGCAGCCATGAGTTCGCTGTTGACCGAGAGCGACCTCATCCACGAGGCCGAGGTGGTGTGGCTGGAGAACCTCGAACGGCTCGACTACGTCCGTCAGGCGCTGGACAAGACCAGGCGGCGCAACACCAAGCCGCCGTACGCGCGCGACGGCCGCATGGTGGGCTATGCCCTGCTGGACGAGGACGCCTCACCGGACCCCGACAGCGGTCTGTACAAGCGCCGGGTGTTCTTCCTGCTGCCGCACGACCGGGACAGCCTTCCCGACGGTCTCTACTGTGAGGGCGCGCCGGGCGAAGCCGTCGACCCGCGCACGATCGAGCCGAAGAAGCCGGGAGCCAAGACTCCCCGCTCCCAGTCGGGCTCGGTGGTCGTGGCGTCAGCGCCCTGATCCCTTGTCGGTCGGTCTCCGGGAGAGTTCCGGGGCATCCCATTCCAGGGTTTGCTGAGGCGCGGCGACAGTCCTCCACTACTACGACGGTCTTTTGCGCGCCATGGGTTCACGTGCGTCGGCCTGTGGAGCCGACGCACGCCACCTGCTTCCGCCTTATGCCTTGGTCCGCAGGACGAAGGCACGGACCGCCTCCGCGAACAATTCGGGCTCCTCAATGTGGCCCATGTGCCCGCTGTTCTCGAGCACCAGCAGCCGCGAGTCGGGTATCAGCTCGTCCAGTTCAGATCCCCAGCGGGGACTGCAGATCACATCGTGACGGCCCACGATCACTAGTGCCGGCGGCTCCAACCCCCTGAGGGCGGCGCGATCGTCGATGACCTCGGGAACGAGCCTCTCGTCCAGGCCGGAGATGTGGGTGGCCCGGACCGCGTCACGATAGGGCGCCAGCCGCTCCTCATTGCCCCAGTAGTCGGCGAAGTAGGAGGGTAGTACGCCTCGCGCGACCGCCAGCGTCTGCTCGTCGCTGGAGATGGTGGACATGGCCCCGAACGCGGCCAGGACCTCGGGTAGTCCCGGGTGGTCTGCGTGCTTAGCAACGAACGCCTCCACCATGCGGCCCGCCTCCGCACCGTGCTCGGGCCCGGTGACAGGGGCGCCTTCATACAGCACCACGCCCGCCACCTGCTCTGGGCGGTGCAGGGCGTGGTAGGCGGCTACGAAGGCGCCGTGCGAATGCCCCAGCAGGTGCACCTTGGACACTCCGAGGCGGTTGATCAGAACCTGGAGGAAGCGGCTGTAGCGCTCGCGGGTGTAGCCGTGCGGGTGCGAGGAGAGTCGGCTGTCCTCGGACGTGCCCACCGGTTCGACGTACACCATCGTCAGGTGCTCCTCGAGAGCCGGCATGCGCAGGTACTCCCAGAAGATGCCGGGACCGCCCGAGTGCGCCACGCACACTGGTCCGCTGCCGTGCACGTGGTAACGCTGCACTATTCCGCCGGTCCGGTAGAAGTGAGTGCCGAGGGATAGTGGGTTGGTGTGGGTGGTGGAGGTGCTCATCGGGGTCTCCGTAACTCCGCAGGGGCAATGACACCGACAGGACGCTCCGAAATCCGAGAAGTTCTATCACCACGTTGTGATGTGGGTCACTAGGCCTGCCGTCTCAGGTCGGGGCAGGCATGCTCGACGGCGCCGGGCGGGCTGTGTGGTAGAGCGAAACCCGGTCGAAACGGCCACCGTCGACCGACATGATCCAGGCAACACCAGGCGGGCAGTGGTCCGGATGGTCGGATGGGCTGATCAGCTCCATCTCCCAAACGACCAATGACCGCCCGGCCACCACGTGCAGAGGGTGCTGACGTACGCCAGCCGAGAGGTCTCCGTCCATCCCTGCCAGCAAGAGGTCGGTGCCGCCCAGCCGTTGACCTCCAGCCAGCAGCGAGACCTCGGGGGAGTAGCGGTCTTTGATCACCTTGCCGAACTCGCCGCGCTCGGCCGCCGCGAGCGTCTCGCGTGCCTCCTGCCAACTGGCCTCGGTGCGGCGGGACATGTCGTCGTGCGCCGAGGCCGCGATGGCGCTGAGGGCCTGGGCGAGGGCGCCGCGCGCCTGGTGCAGCCGACTGCGCACCGTACTCACCGGTACCGCGCAGGCCTCGGCGATCTGCTGGTAGGAAGTGACTGAGGTGGAGAAGTACCGCAGGACGAGGGGAAGGCGCAGCGTCGGCGTCAGCGCCTCGACGGCCTCCCAGACCCAGTCTCGCAGCGCGTGGGTCTGCAGGACCTGTTCGGGTGTGGCGCCGGAGGCAGTCAGGGGCACCGCTTCCATGGGTTCGACCCGCTGGGCAGTGCGCAGCAGCGTGCGGCAGCAGTTGCGGACGACCATGCGAAGCCAGGGCCCCACGGCTTCCGGGTCGCGGATGTCCCCGATCCGGCGCAGTGCCATCAGTGCGGCTTCCTGCATGACGTCGTCCACGTCCGGGCCAGGCCCCAACAGACTGAGCGCCACCGCCCGCATGCCGGGCCGGTGGCGCTCCAGCAGCAGGGCCAGTGCCGACACGTCGCCCGACTGCGCGGCCCGGGTCAGAGCCGCGTCCTCCGCCGGGCCGACGTCTCCGGGTATCCCGTTCATACCTTGCCCTCCCGGCCGTGACATGTGTCTTCGACCCTAACCGCGTGCGCGGTGGGGCTCAGTACCAGTGGTTGGCCTGCCAGAACGTCCACGCCTGGCACGGGCTGCCGTACGAGCTGTTCATGTAGTTGAGGCCCCACTTGATCTGGGTGGCCGGGTTGGTCTGCCAGTCGGCGCCGACCGACGACATCTTGGAGCCCGGCAGGGCCTGGAAGAGGCCGTAGGCGCCGGAGGACGCGTTGACGGCCCGGTAGTTCCAGCTCGACTCGTGGTTCACGATGTTGCTGAAGCACTGGAACTGACCGCTGGGCACCATCTGCGCGGCCATCGCCTGGATCTGCGCGACCGTGTAGGAGCTCTGGACGGGGAAGCTGGAGGCGGAACGGGAGGCCGCCGTCTTGGCCTCGGCACGTTCTTTGGCTTCCCTCGCCGCCTGCTCGGCGGCCTCCTTCTTCTCGATCGCTGACTTGGCAGCAGCCTTGCGGGCCGATGCCTCGGCGTCCTTCTTGGCGCTCGCGTCCGCCTGGATGGCCTGGACGTTGGCCTGCTGCGTCAGTGACGCGGTCTGCGTCTGGGCCTGCTCGCCCGCGGGTATCTCCGCTAGAAGGGTGGTCCCGACTGCTGTCCCCTCGGCGTCGTTCGTCTGAGCGGTGCTGGCCGAGGCGACGCCGACGACGCTTCCGACAGCGGTGACCGCAGTGGCGGAGGCCACTGCGAATCCCCGTACCGACCTGAGGCTCACGTGTGTTCCTTTCGGGGCGTGCCCGGGCGAGTGCCGCGGCTGTGATGGACAACTGGGCTGCCGAAAGCTGGAATTAAAACACTCTTTCGTTTCAGAGAGGTCATGTAAATGTCTTGGGAGGTGTGAATGCTCACACACGTTCTCGGCCGACGGCTCAGAGGGCTGAACCTTTCGGCGGAGGCGACACGTCTAGGAAGAGTCCTACCTGTCGGCACTTGTGGCGCGGATAGGTGTGATCTGCTGGGTGGAGCGGTCGCCCTCATGTCGGGGAAGAGCATGAGGACGACCACCCTGTCCTGCGTCGGGGCCAGTCCATGAACATCCCTGGCGCAGGAGTCTTCTCTGGGGCAACGAGGTTGACGGCACGGCAGGTTCATAAAGGGAGGGAGACAATCGACCTGCACTACTGGTTCTCCTCTTTGTCCCAAATGGCCATCGCAGACCGGAGCACTGGATGACGAACGACCCCACGACGACGCCTGGTTCAGCACCGTTCGCGCACGCGCTCCCGGACATCGCCAGGCTGCGCCGGCACGTGGAGTTCCTCGCCGCCGAACCCCGCAGCCGGCTGCGCGCGCCTCGGGCCATGGAGCGCGCCGAACACTACGTCGGCGAGCAACTGACCTCCGCGGGCTGGCTGGTGGAGCGACGGCCGTTCGATGTGCGCTGGCAGCTCGACCGACCGGCACGGCCACCGCGCGCTCGCCCTGAAACCACGCCTGCACCGGCGCCTGCGCGGAGCGAACCTCATCGCCTCGCTGCCCAGTTCGGGCACCGGCCCGGCCGTGGTGGTCGGCGCGCACCTGGACAGCGTCAGCGGCAGTCCCGGCGCCGACGACAACGCCTCCGGCGTGGCGGTCCTCCTGGAGACAGCCCGCCTGCTGGCCGAGGCGCCCCTGCCCGCCCCCGTCGTGCTGGCCGTGTTCGACATGGAGGAACTCGGACTGATCGGCGCCCGTCAGGCAGCCCGTGAACTGAGCCGGGGCGACGGCGTGCGGGGGATGATCTGTCTGGAGTCCGTCGGGTATTTCGCGGACGATCCCGGCACCCAGAAACTGCCCGTCGGTTTCGAGCGCGTTTTTCCCGAGGCGTCCACCGCGGTGCGGGAGAGCGGACACCGGGGTGACTTCGCCCTCGTGGTGCACCGGCGCTCCTCGACCGCGGCAGCACGGACATGGCAGCAGGCCGCCGCGGCGGCCTCCCCGTCACTCCGGGCCCTGCTGCTGCGCGATCCCCGGCCCGACGGCCCGCTCGGCCTGCTCATCGGGCTCGCGGTACCACCCGCCAACCACCTGGGACGCAGTGACCACGCGCCGTTCTGGAATCGTGGGGTTCCCGCGCTGATGCTCACGGACACCGCAAACTTCCGCAATCCGCACTACCACCGGTCGACGGACGTGCCGAGGACCCTCGACTACGAGCGCCTGACCGCCGTCACCGAGGCCACCGCCCTGACCGCCACCTCGTGGCCCGAGCCGCAGACGCGCCCGGGACGGCGCGGAGGACGGCGGGGTGGAGCACCACAGGCTCCGGACAGCGGCGCTGAACGCGATCAGTCGCGGTGAGCCTGCGGCCTGCGGAGCAGATTCGCAGACTCGGCGTCCCAGTCGATCTCGCTGAGCTCGTCGCCAGCGGGCACTAGCTCGTACGTGTACGTCAGCCACTCGGCCAGCGGCAGTGCGGGCAGCTCGAACAGGGCTGCCATGTCCTGGGAGACCAGTTGCAGCCGCGCGGTGGCCCGGCCCGCGGACTGTGACGGCCAGATCTGGACAGAGCCGAGACCACTCATCGAGTCGAGCCCCTGATGGAGGAGATCACGGCCGATCCGCCACAGGACGCGCGGACCGTCCTTGATGGCCAGTTCCACAGACACAAGCCAGGGAGCCTCCGGATCGAAGCGGAATTCGGCCCGCACGGCCTGCCGGGTGGAGAGGTCCAGTACTCGCTCGATGTCCAGGATCAGCTCGTGGCGACCGTCCACTGTGGTTCGGCGGACCTGTCGATCTGATGGGTTGCCGCTCATGACGAGTGATCCCTCTCTGTGGCGGAAGCTGGTCTCATCCACTCTGGCGGCCGCGGAAGCGACGTACATAAGTAATATGACCGACCCGACTTCACTTACATCGGCGGCGAACGCGGTGGCACGCATCCCCGGTCGGCTCTTCAGACGGACCGGTATCTGCGTCATGACGGTCTGATCGGGGCTTGGCCCGACCCGCCCGGAGCTCTGCGACGACCAGTCCAGCGAGCCCGCCCCGGGCTGCCGGGTTCCGGCAGTCGTCACGGGCCATGAACATTAAGTCATTCGACTGTCGCCCCTGACCTGCGCCTGAACGATGCTGAAACGGTCGCCCGTGTGCCGGTGCCGGGTGATCGTCTGGCTCGGAGGAAACAGCCGTGAACCGTACCCCCGTGGTCTTCATCCATGGCGCGTGGCTGCACGCGCTCTCCTGGGAGTCGTGGGCAGAGCGTTTCGCCAGCCGAGGCTTTGTCTCCTTCGCACCAGGCTGGCCGGGGGAGCCTCTCACCGTGGGAGAAATGCGGAAGTCCCCCGAGCGGCTTGCCGACGTCGGCCTGGACCTGCTGACCGACCACTACGCAAGAATTGTAGACTCGTTCGATATTGCACCCGTGCTCATCGGTCACTCGGTCGGCGGCCTGATCGCCCAGCACCTCATCGGCGCCAACATCGGTCAGGCCGCGGTGGCGATCGCCCCGGTGCCGGTCAACGACATCGCGCCGCCCGCCCCGCCGTCCGGACTGTGGTTGCCCGGCCAGACCGACGACGGCGATTCCTCGGTGCACGACTCTTCGGTGTCGCTGTCCCCAGAGCAGTTCCGCGGCTTCTTCGCGAACAGGGTCAGCGCGCAGGAGTCGGCCCGGCTCTTCGATCGCTATGTGGTGCCGACGCCCCGAAGGCTGCTCGCCGACCTCGGGTACCTGGGCTCTGCGCCAGGTCCACGTGTCGTGGCGGACGTGGCCAACGCCGACCACGGACCGCTGCTGCTGATCTCGGGACAGGAGGATCTGCTGGCGCCCGACGCCGCCACACGCGCGGTCTACAAGCGGTACGGAGACTCGCTGGCCGTAGCCGATCTCAAGCAGTTCGCGGACCGGGCACACTCTCTGGTCATCGACAGCGGATGGAGGTGCGTCGCGGACTACGTGCTCGGCTGGCTCGGCGAACACGGTCTGCGGGCACACCGCTCATGAGCACCGCCCACGGGGAGCCCTTGAGGGGACTCACTCACACGTTCTGGTCGTCGGGAATTTTGCCCAGTGCGTCGCGAAGGGCCGCGCGGGAGGTGATGCCGAGCTTGGGGAAGACCCGGTACAGGTGTGAGCTGACCGTCCGTGGAGACAGGTGCATGCGTTCGCCGATCTCCTTGTTGGTCAGACCGCTCGCGGCGAGGTCGGCGATGCGACGTTCCTGCCAGGTGAGTTCGGGGAGTGGAGTGGTCGCGCGGGTGGCGAGGCCGGAGGCGCGCAGTTCCGCTTGGGCACGTTCGGCCCAGGTCGCTGCACCGAGGCGTTGGAAGGTCTGGGCCGCGAGGGTGAGCAAGTGCCGGGCGACCTTGGGGCCGTGGGTGTGGCGTTGGCGGATGCCGTGAGCGAGGTGAATACGGGCAAGTTCGTAGGGAAAGAGGTGGCCTTGGGGGTGGGTCTGGGCCTGGTGGTAGTAGTGGTCGGCCTCAGTGGGGTCGGGGGTGGTCATGGCGAGGGCGCCGTAGGTGATCACGGCCAGGCGGGGGGAAATCTGGGGGAGCCCTGAGTGATGGGCGGCCTGAGCGTGCTCGTGGGCCTGCTGGGTGCGGCCGGTGTGCAGAGCTGCTTCGACGAGGTCGAGAAGGGTGCGGGGGGCTTGGTGAGCGTAGGGGCGGAAGGTCCCGGGTGCGGTGATGCCGATGGCGTGGAGGTAGGCGGCCTCGTAGTCGCCTTCGGCGAGGGCGGCGGTGGTGCCGATGGCGTCGGTGATCTGGGTGAGGAAGCCGACACCGCGGGGGCGGGCCCAGGCGTCGACGGTGGCCTGGAGTTCGCGGGCGTATTCGACCTGGCCGCGCAACGCCGCCAACAACCCCAGATAGGCGTACGCGTGGTGGATGAACAGCGCGTGCTTGTGTGCGGTCGTCAGCTCCAGGCACCGCTGCCCGGTCCGCTCCGCCTCGTCCCACTCACCCACTGTGATCTGGTCCAGCATGATCAGATGCAGCATGGTCATGGCGTCGGCCATGGCGCCCGTCTCGATCTCGCGGTCCACCGTGCGCTGCAGATACGGCCGGTACTGGCTGAGCGCGTCCACGTGATAGGCGGCGACGCCCAGCCGCGTGACGTCCCAGGGCCGCAGCGCGTGCAGGTCGGCGAAGGCACGCTCCACCCGTTCCTGCACTCCCGCGCCGCGCCGGACCACGTCGCCCCACGCGTCCTGGTAAATACGCGAGTTCGCGGGCACCGCGTCGCCCAGGCTGTCCAGCAGCTCGTGGACCCGCTGCCACCACGCCTCGTCACTGCCGTACTGGCTGATGGCCAGCAGCAGATCGATCAGCCGCGTGAGTACCTCGTCCGATGCCCGGACCTCGCGATCGCGCATGCTCTCGATCGCGGCGAAGACCTGGTGCTGGGAGGACCGGATGTCGCCGTCCTCGAAGAAGGCGACATAACCCGAGGCGACCACCGAGTCCGGGGAGCCGTCGGTGTCCGCGCCGGTACCCTCGCGGACCAGCCGGCGCGCCTGGTCCAGGCGGCCCGAGTGCCCGGCGACATAGGCGGCGCTGCCCAGCCTGCGGGACCGCTCCGCGCGGCTCTCGCTGAGCTCGGCGGCGCGGGTCAGCCAGGCCACGGCGGCGACCGCGCCGCCCCGCCGGGTCGCGGACTCGGCAGCCGCTTCCAGGGCGGCGGCAACCTCCTCGTCCGGGTCGACGGTCGAGGCCGCCAGGTGGGTGGCCCGCCGCTCGACGTCGTCACGGTGCACGTCGGCGAGTACGGCGTGCGCCGCGCGCCGCTCGTTCGGGGTCGCCGTCTGGACGACCGACGACCGCACCAGCGGGTGCCGGAAGACGAAGTCGCCACTCAGCGGATCGACCTCCACCAGCCCGCAGTCCACGGCCTCATCGGCGTCGGTCATGCGGTACCGCCCGCCCCGTGCCTGACCGGCCGCCGTACCGGCCCCGACACCGTCCAGGGCACCGCGCAGCAGCTCCGCGCGGACGCTGCCGCTCAGGGCCTTGATGCGGGCGCCGTACACCTGTTGCAGGCGTTGCGGCAGGGGGATGCCGGTGTATCCGAAGGACTCCTGGGCCGTGTGTTCCGTCCGGTTGCCATGAACATACGGAGGCAGTTCCAGCAGGGCCAGCGGGTTGCCCTGCGCCTCCTCCAGGACCAGCCGGCGGACGTGGTCGGCGAGATCGGGGTGGTAGATGTCCAGCATCTCCTCGGAGGCTGTCTGCGACAGCGTCGCCACCGTCAGCTCCGGCAGTGCGGCGGTGTCGAAGCCCGAGGGCACCCCGGCCCGCAGGACGACGACGAGCTTCACCGAGCTGCCGGTGAGGCGGCGTCCCACGAAGCCGATCACCTCGGTGCTGGAGGCGTCCAGCCACTGGCCGTCGTCGAGCACCAGCAGCAGCGGGTGCTGCGAGGCGGCCAGGGAGAGCAGGTCGAGGACGGCGATGCCGAGGGTCATGACCGACGGGGGAGTGCCCTCGCTCCGGCCGAAGACGACGTCGAAGAGCTTGCGGTGGACCTCGTCCAGTTGGTCGATGAAGGACAGCAGGGGGTACAGGACCTGGTGCAGACCGGCGAAGGGCAGCTCCGACTCGGCCTCCACCCCGGCCGCCCGGATCACCCGGTGCTGCTCGGCATCCGCGAGCTGTGACACATGTCCCAGCAGTGCGCTCTTGCCCACACCCGAGTCACCTCGCAGCACGAGCGCCCTGCCTCCGGGTGCTGCCACGAACGCGGACAGCACCTCCCGCTCGCTGTCCCGTCCGAGCATTGTCCTGACCGCTGACTCCACCGTCCCCCACTCCCTTCCCGATGAACCAGTCCGGCCCGCACGCTGTCGCGTCCAGGCGCATGGATCACGCCAAAACATTTTGTGAGGGTACGTTGCTGCCCCTCCCCGCCGTGATGGCAGGTGCCTCCGCTGCGGTCGCCCCCGCTCGAGGGAGATGTGTGCCCGCACACCTCTTTCGGACGGCTGCGCCGGGGACAACGCGGCCGGTGGGGCGGCCCGGCACTCCTCGGTGCGATCCCCGGCGGGGGCCTGCTGTGCTCGTGACACGTCCGGCCGTCCGCCCTTCACACCTTCACGCAGAAGAGTAGGGCGCACCATGGCATCCGTCAGCCGCTATGGCCGAAAAAGTTCTTCTTGTACGGCTGCCCCCATACCCAGAGACGGTGTCTGTAGGGCTGGCCCCACGACCAACCGGCATCCGTCGCACACCGAGGGGGTGTGTACCTTCTGCCAGAAGACATGTCTCGGCGGCGTGACGGCCCCGGACGACGAGGAGGACCACCGACATGAGCCACTCGGCCCGCGCGTTCTGGCTGCGTCCACCGGGTCACGGAGAGATCCGTGACCTGCCGCTCGCGGAGCCGGGCGACGGCGACGTCCTGGTGCGCACCCTGTGGTCCGGGATCAGCCGCGGCACCGAGACACTGGTGTTCCGCGGCCAGGTGCCCCGCAGCCAGTGGGACGTCATGCGGGCGCCCTTTCAGGACGGCGACTTCCCCGGCCCGGTGAAGTACGGCTACCTCAACGCCGGCGAGGTCGAGCAAGGCCCCGCGGACCTCGTCGGGCGCACGGTGTTCTGCCTCTACCCGCATCAGACCCGGTACGTCGTACCGGCTGCCGCCGTCACCGTCGTACCGGACTCCGTGCCCGCCGAACGCGCGATCCTCGCCGGCACCGTCGAGACCGCCGTGAACGCCCTGTGGGATGCCGCGCCGCTGGTCGGGGACCGGATCGCCGTGGTCGGGGGCGGGATGGTCGGCTGCTCGGTGGCGGCGCTGCTCGCCCGGTTCCCCGGTGTGCGGGTGCAGTTGGTGGACACCGACCCCGCCCGGGCCCGTACCGCCGCCGCCCTCGGTGCGGAGTTCGCCGCCCCGGGTGACGCGCGCGGCGCCTGCGACCTGGTCGTGCACGCCAGTGCCACCGAGCAGGGCCTCGTCCGTTCCCTGGAACTGCTGCGGGCCGAGGGCACGGTGGTCGATCTGAGCTGGTACGGCGACCGGCGCATCGCCCTTCCGCTCGGCGAGGGCTTCCACTCCCGCCGCCTCACCCTGCGCAGCAGCCAGGTCGGGACCGTCTCCCCGGCCCGGGCCGACCGTAGCTACGCCGACCGCCTCGCCCTCGCCCTCAAACTCCTCGCCGATCCGGCGCTGGACGCCCTGATCACCGGCGAGAGCCGCTTCGAGGACCTTCCCGAGGTGATGCCGGGTCTGGCAGCGGGCGACATTCCCGCCCTGTGCCACCGCATCCGGTACGCGGACTGAGCCGGGCGCGGCGCCCCTCGGTGCGACGTTTCAGACACATGTGAGTTAGTCTGACACGTATCTAGCTGTACATGTGTACGGCCGCAAAGGCGGGCCCGAGGGGCGCCCGCTGGGGAGCGAGATGACATGGACTGGGCCGACCAGGCGCTGTGCCGGACGCAGCCGGACCGGATGTTCGTCGAAGGCACCGCCCAGAACGAGGCCAAGGCCCTGTGCCTGGACTGTCCGGTGCAACTCGACTGCCTTGCCCACGCCCTCGACCACCGCGAGGAGTACGGCGTTTGGGGTGCGATGACCGAGCGGGAGCGGCGGGCGCTGCTGCGCCGGCGGCCGACTGTGACGTCGTGGGCGGAGATCTTCCGGACGGCCCACGGGGACGCCCCGCTGATCAGCCATCCCCGGTCGGCCGGGGGCCGGTAGTGCCTGTTGGCCCAGTTCACACATGCGAGTGGCGCGGCTCACGTGAACCGCGTCCTCTGACTCACACGTTCCACAGGTGTGTGACACCGGAGCGGGAAGAAGCTGATGCACGATGAAGGACGGCGCGACCGTCTGGCTCCCCTACCAGCGAAACCAGATCCCCGGCCTGCCTGACGGGCTCTCCTACGCCTACTGGGACGGCACCGGACCGCTGCCCGGCGACCCCGCCGACGTCCGCTTCCTCGTCGGCATCCCGGCGCCCGGAGCCGAACGCGTCCTGCGTCCCGTCCTGCCGTACCTGCGCAACCTCGAGGTGCTGCAACTGCTCAGCTCCGGCTACGACCACATGGTGCCGCTGCTGGACGGGCTGCCCGCCGGAACACGGCTGGCCACCGGGCGCGGAGTGCACCGCGAGACCACCGCCGAACTGGCGGTCACCCTGCTGCTGTCCCTGTGCCGGGGCCTGGACGGGTTCGCGGCCCGGCAGGCGCGGGGGGAGTGGGTGCCCGAGGTCCGTTCGACTCTGGTCGGCAAGCGCGTCCTCGTCGTCGGCTACGGCGCGGTCGGCGCCGCGGTCGCCGCCCGGCTCGGCGCGTTCCGGTGCGAGGTCGTCCTCGTGGCCCGCACCGCGCGCACCACACCTGCCGGCCGGGTGCACGGGGCGGCGGAACTGCCCGCGCTGCTGCCCACGGTGGACGCCGTGGTGCTGTGCGCGCCGCTCACCGACGGCACGCGCGGCATGTTCGGCGCGGACGCCCTGTCCCTGCTGAAGGACGGAACTCTGCTCGTCAATGTCGCCCGCGGCGAGCTCGTCGACACCGGCGCGGTGCTCCGCGAGGTGCGGGCGGGGCGGTTGCGTGTTGCCCTCGACGTCACCGACCCCGAGCCCCTGCCCGCCGGACACCCCCTGTGGAGCCTGCCGGGCGCGCTCATCACCCCGCACGTGGCGGCCTTCACCGACGCCTTCCCCACACTGACCACGGATTTCCTCCGCCGCCAGCTACACCGCTACGCGCGGGGCGAGGACCTGCACAACGTCGTCTTCACGGCGTCACCGGCCGAAGGAGGCGAGCAAGCTGCCTAGGCCCATGACACCCGCGTACGGCGACCGGCACCCGCGACTGCTCGGACCCGACACGCGTCTCGCGGAGGTGTACGCCACCTTCGAGACGGCGGGACATGCCGATCCGGCCGGGACCTGGCAGGCCCTGACGGGTGCCTGGAACTGGGCCGCGTCGCTGCCGGCCGCCGTGTGCGACCTGGACTTCCCCGGGGCGACCGCCCGGCCGCCCCCCGGCGGCTTCACGCTGTCGGGGCTGTGGACTCTTCCCGCGCACGAGCAGATCGGCCCCTGGCTGACTCTGCCGGTCCCCGTGACAGGGGCCGGCGAACCCGACCTCTTCGTCGTCGCGTCGAAGGCACTGCCCAAGGCGAGCGGGGCCACCGCCCTGGTTCGGCTCGATGACCTGTACGTTCCCGCCGGCTTCGCCACGCACGCGGCGGGCGCTCCGCTGCGGGCCGGCGACGCGACGTTCCTCTGGACGGCGGTCGCCGCCCTGGCCCTGGGCACGGGCCGTCGTATCACCGACGTACTGGCCGCCCCGCATGCGGGTGGGGCGGCCAGTACCCGCGCCGCCGCCGAACTCGCCGCCGTCCTGCACGACGAGCGGCTCAGCCTGGCCGCCGCCCTGCACGACGCCCCGTCCGCCCGGCACGGCCTGTCCGCGGCCGCCGAGCGGCGGCTCGCCGTGCGCCTCCCACGAGCCGGTCAGGCCGTCCAGCATGTGGTCGCAGCGGCATACCAACACGTGTTGACGGCAGACTTGGGCGGCGCCTGCCACCCCGTGGTGAGTCTGATCGAAGCGGCCTCACCGATACTTCAGCAGGCGCGTTACACGACGGAGCTTCTGCCGCCTGGCGGCAGGACCTCCTCGAGGGAGGCTGACCACGGTGACGACCGCCGCATATCAGGGTGAACCCGGCTCCAACTCGGCAACCGCCGCGCGCGCCCTCTTCCCCGAGGCCCGCGAGCTGCCCTGCACCAGCTTCGAGCAGGCCCTGGACGCCGTGACGCTCGGCGCCGCCGACATCGCCGTCATCCCGGTCGACAACTCCGCGGCCGGACGCGTCGCCGACGTACACCATCTGCTGCCCGAGTCGGGGCTGTTCATCGTCGCCGAGTACTTCCTCGCCATCCGCTTCGACCTGATGGGCGTGCCCGGCGCGACGGCGGACCATGTGGAGTGCGTACGCAGCCATGTGCACGCCCTCGGACAGTGCCGCAAGATCCTGCGAGAGGGCGACTGGCGCACCCTGGTCAGCGACGACACCGCCGGGGCCGCCCGCGAGGTGGCCGAGCTCGGCGACCCGCGGCACGCGGCGCTCGCCCCGCCCGCCGCGGCCGAGCTCTACGGCCTGGAGGTGCTGCGCGCCGAGGTCGAGGACGACCCGGACAACACCACGCGCTTCGTCGTCCTGTCCCGGGACGCGTCCTTCGCCCCGCACACAGGGGAGCCGACGATGACGAGCCTGTTCTTCTGCGTGCGCAACATCCCCAGTGCGCTATACAAGGCGCTGGGCGGGTTCGCCAGCAGCGGCGTGAACCTCACCAAGATCGAGAGCTACCAGATGGGTGCGGGCCTCAGCCCCAGCCGCTTCTACGTCGAGGTCGAAGGCCACCCCGACGACGAGCGTGTCGCCCTCGCCCTGCACGAACTGCGCTTCTTCTCCTCCGAGGTGCGCGTCCTGGGCGTCTACCCCGCGCACCCGCACCGCGGCGGGAGCTGACGAGGGGACGGGTTCCCCGCCGCCGTCGCCATGGGCGCCGGGGAACCCCTCACCAGCAGGACGTAGCCAACCTCACCGAAGGTTCACACCGTACCCGGCACATGTGTGTGGTCATCGACACCCACCGAGAAACGTGATCTGACCGGGCACGGCCCGCGACCACCTTTTAAGGTGTGAGCATGACCCAGCACCGCAAGGGCCTCGTCCTCGACTTCGGTGGTGTGCTGACAACCCCCCTGCTGCTTGCGGCGCTCGCTTTCGAGCGTCGCGAGGGACTCGCCGAGGGAACCCTGCTCACCGGCCTCTACCTGGATCCCGAGGCGATCCGGCGCACCGAGGAACTGGAGCGCGGCACCCTCACGCAGAGCCGCTGGAACCAGGCGGCGGCCGAACGTCTCGGCATCCCGGCGGACAACCTGATGGGCCGCATCTTCGCGGACCTGCGCCCTGAGCCCGTGATGATCGCCGCGGCCGCCGCCGCCCGCCGGGCGGGCATCAAGGTCGGCATCCTCTCCAACTCCGTGGGCCTGACCCCGTGGAACCTGTACGAGGGCTATGACGTGGAGAGGCGGTACGACGCCCTGGTGCTGTCCGAGGTCCATGGCATGCGCAAGCCCGAACCGGAGATCTTCCGGCTCGTGTTGAAGGAACTCGGTCTGACGGCCGAGGAGTGCGTGTTCGTGGACGACACCGCGCAGCACCTGCCGCCGGCCGCCGAGCTGGGCTTCGCCACCGTCCACGCCGTGGATCCGGCGCGAACGGTTGTCGCCCTGGAAGCTCTGCTGGGCGTCCCGCTGACGTAACCGAGCCCCCGGGACACGGCCCCGAACCGGGCCACCCCTTGAGGAGACACCTATGAAACTGGGCCTGGCCCTGCCGACCTTCGGTCCCGACGCCGGTCCGGAAGGCATCCTGCGGATCTGCCGCACCGCCGAGGACATGGGATACGACTCGCTGTGGACCGGCGACCGCGTCCTGGCCCCCCGCGTGCCGAGCGCGCCGTACCCGAGCGGCAACGGCGAGATGCCGCGCATCTACGAGAACCACATGGACCCGTTGGTCGCTCTGACGTTCGCCGCGTCCCACACCACACGGGTCCACCTGGGTACGAGCACGCTGAACGGTCTGTGGCTGCCCCCGCTCATGCTGGCCCGGTCGTTGACCACCCTCGACGTCCTCAGCAAGGGCCGTCTGCTCGTCGGACTCGGCCTGGGCTGGATGCCCGACGAGTACACCGCGGTCTCCGTGCCCTGGAAGGGGCGCGGCGCCCGGCTCGACGAGACCCTGGACGTCCTGGAGGGGTACTGGGCCGGCGACGTCTTCGCGCACGAGGGGCCGCTGTTCACCGTTCCGGAGACCGTGGTGGGCCTCAAGCCCGGTCAGCGGCCCGGGCCGCCCGTGCTGCTGGCCGCGTTCACCCCCGTCGGACTGCGGCGGGTGGGGCGGCGGTTGGCCGGCTGGCTGCCCGTGGCGATGCCGCTGCCCCAGCTCATGGGCATGTGGGACGTCATTCAGAAGGAAGCGGTGCGGGCCGAACGCGACCCGGCGACCCTGCGGATGGCGCTGCGCGTCAACCCCCAACTGACGGACACGCGGACCGATCCGGACCGGATGCCCCAGGCGGGCACGCTCGGCCAGTACATCGACTACGCGCGGGCCGCCGCGGAGGCGGGCGTGCACGAACTGTTCGTGGACTTCGGGCAGACACCGGCGACTCTCGCCGAACGCGTCGACCTGGCCGGCCGTTTCCTCGACGGGGTTCGCCGGGGCTGACCCCACTGGTGCGCCGGCACATTCGTCGCCGGTATGCGGAATGTGTCGGCCACGTTCTTGGTTTCCCGGAGCACTCACCCTTCGACTCCTCGTCCCCAGGCGCCGCGCCCTGGGGAGGTTCGTCATACGCACCGATGGGAGAAGCCTTGAAGCGCTCCACCACCAGGAACGAGTCGTCTCGTCTGCGCCGCGTCCATCTGCCCGGCACCGTGCCGTCACCCGCCCCGGCCGCCCTGCGGCCGCGGGACGTCGACGAGAAGCGCGAGACCACCGACACGGACACGGCCCGGCACGTCGTGGAATGAGCTGAGCAGCGGCGGCGTCCCGTCCCGGTGACACCGCCTTGCCACCTCGACGCCGACGGCCCTCGAAGACACCTTGCTCCAGGTGTCTTCGAGGGCCGTCGGTGTGTCAGGCGGTCATGACGTGCCGAGCCCGTTCAGCAGGGTGCCGACGACCACGTCCGCGGCCTGCCCCGGGGTCAGCTCGGGCAGTTGCCGGGACACCAGGTGCATCAGTTGCGGCAGCAGCGCGCTCGCCCATCCCTCCGGCAGGTCGCCGCGCAGCAGGCCATCGTCGGTGGCGCGCTGCAGGAAGGCGTCGACCTCGTGGACGGAGGCGTCGCGGCGGGCGTGCGCGGCGGTGTCGCTGAGCATGCGGGCGAGGTCGACTGGCCAGGTCCGGTTGACGGCGATGATGTTCTCGACGTAGCGGTGCAGGGCGACGGCGACGGGCGCCTCGCGCAACCGGGCGTCCTCGATGGCGTGCTCGATGGCCGTGAGGCGGGCTTCGTAGATGGCCGCGAGAAGGTCCTCGCGGGAGGCGAAGCGCCGGTAGACGGTGCGCCGGTCGACACCTGCCTCGGCGGCGATGCTCGCGATGCTGGCGCCGGGATCGGCGGCGAGCATATGGGCACCGGTGGTCAGGACGGCTTCCAGATTGCGTGCTGCGTCGGCTCTCACCGCCCCGAGTCTAGTGCCGGAATGTGATGCCTGAGACATCTAACGCCTCTTGGGAGTAGAACCCTGGACATTAAGTGCTACAGTGGAGTGACAGATAAGAGAGATTCCGTCATTCTCTTGTTACTCTTCTAGAGAGGCACCTTCCATGTCGAAGGCATCCGCATCACCCAAGGCAGGTGGGGTCGCCGCCGCGATGAGCGCGCTGATCCTGGCCGTGCTGCTGGCCGCACTCGACCAGACGATCGTCTCCACCGCGCTGCCCCGCATAGCCGAGGACCTGAACGGGTTCGACAACATCGCGTGGGTCAGCGCCGCCTACCTGCTCGCCTCGACCGCGGTCACCCCGCTGTGGGGCAAGCTCGGCGACATGTTCGGCCGCAAGCGGCTGTACCTGGCCTCGACCTCGATCTTCCTGATCGCCTCGGTGGCCTGCGGCCTGGCACAGAACCTGCCCGAGCTGATCGGCGCCCGCGTCCTGCAGGGCGTCGGAGGCGGCGGCATGATCGTGCTGACCTTCGCCCTCGTCGGCGACATCGTCGCCCCCAGCGAACGCGGCCGCTACCAGGGCATGTTCGGCTCGGTCTACGGCGTCGCCAGCATCGTCGGCCCCCTCCTGGGCGGCATCTTCACCGACCAGCTCTCCTGGCGCTGGGCCTTCCTGATCAACCTGCCCGTCGGCATCGTCGCCCTGACCATCGCCGCCCGCGCCCTGCCGGCCGCCACCCGAGGCGCCAAGGCCCGTATCGACTACCTCGGCGCCACCCTCCTGGCCGCCATCGCCACCGGTCTGGTCCTCATCACCTCCTTCGGTGAGCGCTGGGGCTGGGGCTCGCCGGCCATCGTCGGCCTGATCGTCGCCACCGTCGCACTGGCCGCCGTGCTGCTGCCCGTCGAGCGCCGCGCCGCCGCCCCCGTCCTGCCGCCGGCCATGCTCGGCTCCCGGACCGTGGTGTTCTCCTCGCTGATCGCCTTCTTCGCCAACGCCGCCATGTTCGCCGTACTGGTCTATCTGCCGACCTACCTGCAGATCGTCCACGGCGTCTCGGCCACCCTGTCCGGCATCTACATGCTGCCGCTGGTCGCCGGCCTCGTCATCAGCCAGTTCCTGGCCGGACGATGGACCGCACACGCCCGGCTGCTGCAGAAGATCCTGCTGGCGGGCCTGATCGCCAACCTCGCCGGACTGCTCCTGCTCGGCACCATCGGCGCCGCCACCAGCACCCTCGTGCTCAGCATCTACTTCCTGATCACCGGCGTCGGCATCGGCATGGTCCCCATGGTCGTCCTGACCACCGTCCAGAACAGCGTGCCCGCCACCGACCTCGGCGCCGCCAGCGCGGTGGTCACCTTCTCCCGCTCCATCGGCGCGGCCTTCGGAGTCGCCGTCTTCGGCACCCTGCTCAACACCGGCTTCGCCGACCTCACCCACGCCCTGCCCACCGCAGGCGGGTTCGACGCCGCCCGCCCCGACACCATCGGTCAATTGCCCGGTGCCCTGCGCGACACCGCCCTGGACGCCTTCGCCCACGCCACCGCCGCCGGCTACCTCTGGATCGCCCCGGCCCTCGCCGTCGGCATCCTGCTCTCGCTCTTCCTCAAGCCGGCCCGCAAGAACGCCGAGGCGGACCGCACCGCCCCCAACACCGAGGCACCCGACACCCAGGACGCCGACGCCAAGGACGCCGTCCACGCCGCCTGACCCACCGCACGCTCCGCACTCGTCCGGCCGACACCTTCCTGGGTGCCGGCCGGCGGCGTGCTACGGGGCGCTCTCCGCGAGCCTCTTGAGCTGAGCCAGCCACAGAGAGTTCAGCCGCTGCGCCCACAACGGGGACGACACCTGAAGCCACTTGGCGGCGGGTCCGCGGACCACGTTCTCGGTCACCACATGGGTACCGGACTCGACCGCGGTCAGCAGCCAGGCCTGGTACATCTGCACACCGGCACCGACACCCGACCAGCCGAGCCGGTACGGCGGCACATGCCACCCACGAAGATCTCGAACCGATGCCGGTGCAGCCACACCTCGAAGTTCCTGGCCAACGGCCCGGCCCGCACCTCGGTGATGCCCGGCACCCACTCCGGCCACCGGGCCACATCGCTGAGCAGCTCGAAGGCCCTGCCGGGCGGGGCGTTCACGACGGCCTGCGCCGTGCAGAAGTTCTGGGCCTGGTCGGGGGAGAAACCCGACGGCCAGTGGATGTCCGGGTGGCTCTCCGAGGCGCCGGGCACGGGGTCCCCTCTCGTGGTGCGGGATGGCTCCCGAGGCGGCCACCCGTCGAGGGCGGACCGGAAGGACCCCCTCCACCCCCACTCTCTGCGGCGGACCGGCACCCCACATAGGTCACATGACTTGGAGAACCCCAGCAGCCCGAGACGCCCGGATCCGGGGCGTCACCGGCCGTCGTCCGCCCGCGCGTCGAGCTCCGACAGCGCGTCCCGCAGCGCCGCCCGCGAGGTGATGCCCAGCTTGGGATAGATCTGGTACAGGTGCGTGCCGATGGTCCGATGGGACAGCATCAGCCGCTCGGCGATCTGCTTGTTGGTCAGCCCGGTTGCCGCGAGCCTGGCGATCTGCAACTCCTGCGCGGTCAGCGCCACCGGGCTCGGCCGGGCGTCGGCCGGCGCGGACTGGCCGCTGGCCCGCAGCTCCACCGCGGTACGCGCCACCCACGGCTTGGCACCGAGGCGCTGGAAGGTTTCCAGCGCCTGGACCAACTGATCCCGCGATAGCGCGGTGGCCCGCAGCCGCCGCAGCCGTTCGCCGTAGAAGAGACGCACCCGTGCCACGTCGAAGGGCCAGCGCTCCGGGTCCGGCAGAGACAGCGCCCGGTCGAAGAGCGCCAGGCCGGGCCGGCCGGGTGTGGTCAGTGCCTCGCAGGCCAGCACCAGCATCTCCAGCCGGGGGGACAACGCGGCCATCGACGACGCGCGCATCGCGGCCGCGTGCGCCGCGGCCTCCTTCTCCCGGCCGGTACGCAGAGCCGCCTCCACCAGGTCCATCGCGCCCCACATGGCGATCGGGACGTACGGGGCCACGGTCCCGGGTGGGCTGAGCGTGCAGGCGTGCTGGTAGGCGGTCTCGAAGTCACCGCTGCCGAGGGCCGCCAGCGCCCGGGCATGGCAGGCGAAGAACCGGGCGCCGTACGTTCCGCGCGGCATCGCCCACCGGACGATCGCCTCGGTCAGGGCGGCGCTGGTCTCGGCGTCACCCTGCGCCGCGGCCACGACCGCCTGGATGTAGTGGAAGTACCACGCGAAGAACCGGTAGTCGTGGTTCGCGCACAGTGCGAGCCCCTCGGCGGCCAGCCCAGCGGCGTCCTCCCACCGCCCCAGATGGAAGTAGTCCAGGCCCAGATGCATCAGCGCGCCCAGGTGCCGTCGCACCGGCGCGGTTCCGGCGCGGCCCTGTTCCACCAGATGAAGGGTGGCCCACCGGAAGGCGCCGAGCCGGTCGGGAAAGACCGAGGCGGTGCCCACCCGGATCACCCGGGTGGGGTCGTCGCCCACCGTGGCGATCAGCTCGGTCAGCCGGGGCAGCGCCGCCGCACCCGTGCGCGCCGGGTCGGCGAAGGTCTGGGTGATCACCCAGAGCAGTTCGGGAGGGCCGGGGGTGAGCCGATTCATGAACGCCAACATCGGTTCCCACAGTTTCGGGTCACCGCCGTACCAGCACAGCAGCACCAGCACGTGCAGCGCCTCGATCAGCCCCTCGTCCTCGGCGTCATACCCGTGCTCGGGCTCGGCCGACTCGGTCGCGCCCACCAGTAGCCGGTAGGCGGTGTCGATGTCGCCGTCCCGGTTGATCAACAGGAAGGCGGACGCGGTCGCCGCGTGCAGCGACTGATGTCCGGCGGGATGGACGAGCCGGGACTCGGCAAGCAGCCGTGTGGCGTCGTCCAGTTCACCGCCGGCATCCACGCCGACATAGGCCGCGACGGCGAGCCGACGGCTCGCGTCGGACGCGGCGGGGCTGAGCCCCGCCGCCCGGGTCAGCGCCGCGACGGCACCGAGCGCGTCCCCGCGGCGCAACCGACGGCGCGCGGCCTCCTCCAGCAGGGCCGCGACCGTCTCGTCCGGGCCCGTCGCCGCCTCGCCCAGATGCCAGGCGCGACGCTCCGGCTGGCCGCCGAGCACGTCCGCGAGCGTGTGATGAGCCTTTCTGCGGTCCGCGGCACTCGCCAGTTCCACCACCGCGGAACCGATCAGCGGATGCCGGAACGACAGGCGTCGGTTGTCGGCGGAGATCGTCACCAGCCGGTCCCGCTCGGCCGGACCGAGGTCGTCGACATCGGCCCGGCCGGCCGCCGCCTCGATGACGGCGAGGTCGCCCGTTCCGTCGAGGGCCGCGAGCAACAGCAACTCCCGGCTGCGAGAAGGCAGCTCCGCCACCCGCGAGGCGAACAGCGCCTGCAACCGCTCACTCAGCGGCAGTACGGCCGGCACCGCCGCGAGCGTGACACGCTGCTCGGCGGAGAGTGCCGTCGGCAGCTCCACCAACGCCAACGGGTTGCCGCGCGCCTCGGCCGCGATCCGACGCCGTACGGCGGGGGAGACATCGGGGTGCGCGAGGGCCAGGAGCTCGGTCGACGAGGCGTCGTCCAAGGGCCGCAACCGGTGCTCGGCCAGACCGCTGGACTCGAAGAAGCTGTCGGCGCCGTCCCGGGAGGCGGCGAGAAAACCGATCCGGCTGCCGACCAGCCGCCGGGCCACGAACCCGAGCACCGCGTTGGTCGCCCGGTCCAGCCACGGCAGGTCGTCGATCACGAGCAGCAGCGGCGTACGGGCCGCGGTCAGCCGTAGCAGCAGCAACACCGCCGTGGAGGTCAGCAGCCGGTCGGGCGCCGGCCCGCCCCCGATGCCGATCGCGACCCGCAGCGCGTCCCGGTGGACGGGATCGAGGACGTCGAGGTCGTCGAGGAGGGGGACGAGGAGCTGGTTGAGACCGGCGTAACTGATGTCACCCTCGAACTGCACACCGGCCGCGCGCAGCACGCGAACACCGTTGCGCAGGGCACCGGTCGCGACCGCGTCGAGCACCGCGGTCTTGCCCACCCCCGCCTCGCCCGACAGCAGCAGGGCCGCGCCCTGGACCTCGGAGTTGCCGAAGAAGGACTGGATGAAGGCAAGATCTTGGTCGCGTCCCACCAGCCGTGTCGAGGCCGGGCAGACGGTCGAGTCCAGGTCATTCATCGAGCTGCCTCCAACGGCCGACGTCTGAAGGCCCGGTGCTGTCCGCCGACCTGGCTGCGCTGCACCTGGCTCCGTGCTGTCATGCGATCACTGCAGTCTAAACGGCGTCCAGATCATGCCTTCGCGCCGGTCGGACGGGCCGGCACGGCGGGGGAGCGGCTCGTGGAGGTTCTCTTTGCATGAGCAATACACAAAGCGTAGGGCTCCCCCTATGGTCCGGTCGTCGGGCGGTTGGGCATGCTGGGTGTATGCGCATCAACATCGTCGTCGTGGACGACGACCCTGGGTTCCGCCGCATCGCCACGACACTGCTTGCGGCTCGTGGCCTGCATGTCGTGGCGGAGTCCCAGGACGGTGCCTCGGCTCTGGCCGCGGTGCGGGAACACCGCCCGGACGGGCTGCTGCTCGATCTGCATCTGCCCGACACCGACGGGCTCTCCGTGGCACGCCGGCTCAGTGAGCAGGACGGCGGGCCGCGGATCGTGCTGACCTCCGCCGACAAGTCGTTCTGGTCGCCGGAGGAACTGGAACGCGCGGGCATCGAGTCCTTCGTGGCCAAGGACCGACTCTTCGACGCCGACCTGAAGAGCCTGTTCACCCCCACCGCCCCCTGACCGCGGCCTCAGGGTCACGGGCCCACTGGCCTGCCGGCCCACTGACCTGCCGACCCACAGACCTGCCGGTCTACTGACCGAGATAGCGCAGCACCGCCAGGACCCGCCGGTGCTGCCCGGTGGCCGTCTGGCTGAGGCCCAGCTTCATGAAGATGCCGGTCACATGCCGCTCCACGGCGGCGACGCTCACGAAGAGCTGCTCGGAGATACCTGTGTTGGAGTGGCCCTCCGCCATCAGCGCCAGAACCTCGCGCTCCTTCGGCGTCAGCGCGGCAAGCGGATCCTCCGGACGCTTGCGGCCCAGCAGCGCGGCGATCACATCGGGGTCCAGCGCCGAGTCACGTGCCAGGACCCGCTCGACGGCGTCGATGAGGATCTGGGGGCTGGCCACCTTCTCCTTGAGCAGATAGCCGACCCCGCTCGGATCGTCCCCGACCAGGTCGAGCGCGTAGGAGGCGTCCAAGTACTGGGAGAGGACGATGACGGCGGTCTCCGGCCGGGCGGCGCGGATCTTCTGCGCGGCCCGCAGACCATCCGCCTCCAGGCTTGGGGGCATCCTGATGTCGGTGATCACCACGTCGGGGCGGTGCTCGGCGGCGGCCCGCATGAGGTCCACCGCGTTGTCGACGGCCTCGACGACGTCGATACCCGCCCTGCGCAGGATCGCCGCGATGCCTTCGCGCATGAAGGGCTGGTCTTCTCCGAGCACAGCCCGCAGTGGTTCACTCATGGCGGGATCCTAACGTGAGGTGTGAGTCCCCGAATTGACGAGGAATGCGATGATCCCGGCGGGCCGATGGCATGACATCGCCCCGCCCGCTTCTCGCGGCCGGGGGCGACGTGAGGGCTACGGGGCCTCAGCGTGCGACGGTGAGGGCGGCCAGCACGTCCTTGGTGGTGCCCGTCTCGGCGATGCGCGGGTAGATCTTGGCGATGGTGTGGTCGTGTGCGGCGCCGTCGGTGTCGGTAACGGCGTCGACCGGCACGGTCACGTGGAGGTTGCGCTCGTGCGCGTCCCGCACGGTGGACTCCACACCACTGCTGGTGGCGATGCCGGTGACGACGACCTGGGTGACACCGTGCCGGCGCAGCCACTCGTTGAGGCCGGTGTTGGTGAAGGCGCTGCGCGAGTGCTTGGTGATCAGGTGGTCGTTCTCGTCGGTGCCGAGCTCGGAGACCAGCTCGGTCCATTCCTTGGTCGGGGCCGGGAAGCTCGCTCCGAGATCGTTGCGTCCCGCGGGGCCGCCAGCGACGTTGACCAGGACGACGGGCAGTCCGCGACGGCGGAACGCCTGCAACAGTTCGGCGTTACGGTCGAGCACATCCGCGGCGGGGTGCGCGAGGGGCAGCCCGACGATGCCCTTCTGGAGGTCGACGACGATCAGGGCGGTCTTCGGGTCTACGGCGGTGATGGACATGTTTCTCCTCGGTGGAGGTCGGGGCGCGTGGCTCCGGGAAAGGGGTGGGTTCAGGGAAGGGGGAGTTCGGGGAAGGGGGGTCAGGCGAATTGCGTCAGGCGGCGCAGCAGTGGCACGCTCGCGGCGAGGAGGTCGGCTTCCTCGGGGGTGAGGCTCTTCAGGATCGCCCGCGTCAGCCAGTCGTCCTTGGCAAGCCGTCCGTTCTCGAAGTGCCCACGGGCGGTGTCGGTGAGAGCGAGCCGGATGCGTCGGCCGTCGGCTGGGTCGGCCGTACCGGCCAGCAGTCCCGCCTCCTCCAGTGTCTGGACGATCTTCGCCATCGACTGGGGGCGCATTCCCTCGGCTCTCGCCAGCTCCGTCGCGGTCGTCGCACCCTCGCGCTTCAGCCGTAGCAGCACGGCCTCCTGCGACTTCGTGAGATCACCTACGGTGCTCTGCTCGCGGAGCCTGCGGACGAGCTGTGTGAGGACGGCCCGCAGATGTGTCGCCAGTAGGGGCGGATTGCCACGTGGATCGTCCCGTATGTTCTGCTCGCTCACATTTGAACCGTAACACGTGTTTCGGAGATGTTCAGCTAGCTGTATATGTTGTCACACCTGGAACGGTCACACCCGAGGCCGTCGCACCCGGGACCCTCATACCTGGGGCGCCCTCGCCCGCGCGGTGACGTCCCTAGGCGCTGTTTCTCGGATCTCCCTCCGCGGGTGGGATGTTGGGGCAGGCTGTCTCCATAGGACGCGGAGACCTGACGAATGCGGAGTGGGACCGGCTGGAGTCGTTTTTACCTCGCGGCGGCGCACGTGGGGGCCGGTGGAGCGATCACCGACGGGTGATCAACGGTGTGCTGTACCGGGTCCGCACCGGGGTCCAGTGGCGGGATCTACCCGAGCGGTTCGGGCCGTGGGAGACGGTCTACAAGCGCCATCGCCGCTGGTCGGCAGACGGTACCTGGCAGATGCTGCTGTCGAAGGTGCAGGCCGCCGAGGACGCCGCGGGCCGGTCGACTGGGAGGTGTCCGTCGACTCCACGGCGGTGCGGGCTCACCAGCACGCGGCCGGGGCGAGGAAGGCATCGCCCGCCGCGGTTCCTCAAAAGGGGGTTCGCCCGCGGACGAACCAGGTCGATCCGGTGCTTCGGAAACTGGCCGTCCGGCTGGAGGAGGTGATCAGATCGGAGAGTGCCTGGGACGTTCCCGCCGCGGCTTCACCACCAAGATCCACCTCGCAGCGGACGGACGATGCCGTCCGCTCGCCGTTGTCATGACACCCGGCCACTACGGTGACGGTCCGCAACTGCGGCCCGTCCTGGAGCAGGTGTCGGTACCCCGCAGCGGCGTCGGCCGGCCTCGCACCCGACCCGACCACGTCCTGGCCGACAAGGCCTACACATCCCGCGAAAGCCGCCGCTACCTGCGACGACGCGGCATATCGCACACCATCCCCGAACGACTCGACCAACGCAGACACCGACGCAACCGCGGTTCCCGAGGTGGTCGGCCCACCGGATTCGACCGCGAACGCTACAAGAAGCGCAACACAGTCGAGCGCGCCATCAACCGTCTCAAAGGCTTCCGCGCGGTCGCCACACGCTACGAGAAACCGGCCCACACCTACCTCGGCACAGTCACCGTCACAGCACTCATCATCTGGCTCCGCACATGATCCGAGAAACAGCGCCTGGAAGCCGGACTGGAGAGCGTGCGGACGGGAGCGCTTGCCGCGTCGACCTCACGGGCGTACAGCCGGGCCAACTGGACACGGGAGCGGACGCCCAGCTTCTCGAAGGCGTGCCGCAGATGAGTGTTGACGGTGTGCGGGGAGACGAACAGCCGTTCCGCCGCTTCACGGTTGGTGGCGCCGTGGGCGATCAGCCGCACCACGCCCAGTTCCGACCGGGTCAGCCCCCGCCATTCCATGTCGGGCGCGGCCGTCGCTCCGGGCGCTGCGGTCGCCGTGGTGAGCAGCCGGACGCCGAGGGCGCGCAGTCTCCCGCGCACCCGCTGGGCGTCGTGTTCGGCCCCGCAGGCGACGTAACGGCTGAGTGCCTCCTCGAGGCGGGACCGGGCGCCACGGGTGTCGGCCGCGGCCAGACACGCGCCGGCGTCCTCCAGGGCGCGGGCGCTGAGCAGGGGGCGGCCCTCCCCGTGGCCCTCCGCCGCCGCCACGAGCAGCTCCGCGTCTGCCGCGTACAGGCCCCGCGCATGCGTGGAGGCGGCGGAGAACAGCGGCATCGGGATGCCGCAGCACGCGGCGCAGATGGGCGTCGGCCTGGGAAACCGGGAACGGGCCGCCCATCCGGGCCAGTTCCAGGCAGACGTGCGCGTGGGTGACCGGGTCGGGAGGGGCCTGGAGCACCTCGCGGGCCAGTGCGCGGGCCTCCGCGGACGCGCCCGTCTCCCACAGCAGCGGCACCAGGCGTACCGCCAGCCGCGACCGCCGGGGGGTGGCGGGCAGTGCCAGTTCCATCGCACGGCGCACATACGCAGCGCCCGCCGCGGGGGCGAGGGGCGCGGCCTCCCGGGCGGCGGCCTCCAAAACGCGAATCGCCCGTTCGTCGCCGGGGTCCGCGAGCGCACCGATCTCAGCCGCGAGAGCCGTCGCGGGGGTGCCGTCCGCGAGCTGGAGGTCGACCGAACGCCGGCGCACGGACCGCTGGACCGGCAGGGGCAGCGTGGCGGCGACGGCGGCACGTACCGACGGATGCGCGAAGGCGAGGCGTTCCTGCTCGGCGCGCATCAACCCGGCCGCGAGCACCTCGCGCAGCGGGCTCAGCAGGGCCGGTTCCCTGCGTTCCAGCATGCGGGAGAGATGCCGCACGTCGAGGCTGTCGCCCAACACGGAGGCGGTGAGCACCAGTTCCCGCGCAGGCGGTGTCAGATGGTCGAGGCGGCGTGTGACGACGGCCGTGGTCACCTCGTCACTCCCGGCCGACGCGGCAAGCAGCGCACACGCGTGCCGGATCGCGCCCGGCAGCCCGCCGAGCAGCGGCAGATACGGTTTGGCCTCCCCGGCCCGCGGACCCAGGAGGTCGGTCATGAGCCGCCGTACGGCATCGGGGTCGAGGGCGGTGAGCTCGAAACCGTCCGTCTGCTCGGCCGGCAGGTCGCGGCGCAGGGCCGTGACCGCCGGCACGTCGAGGTGCGAGCGGGTGGCGAACACCCACAGCAGGGGCAGCCCGGCCAGGCGTGCGGTGAGCGTGCGCAGGGCGAGCAGGGTCAGGTCATCGCAGTGGTGGACATCGTCATGGACGACGAGGACCGGCCCCTGGTGGGCGAGTTCCCGCAGTCCGTCCTCGACCTGCCGCAGCATCTCGCAGGGAGAACCGGACGTCTCGGGTGCCTGCTGGGTGAGGGCGCCCAGCAGCGGGGCGGTCAGCACCGTTGCTCCCGTCCGGGCCGCCCGCTCGGCGACGACGGCCAGCAGATGGGACTTGCCGGAGTCGGCGGGACCCTCGATCCACAGCACTCCGCCCTCGTGGCGGTGGGCAAGACGCAGCACGCGCCGCAGGAGCAGCTCCGCGGTGTCGGTCATCGTCGCCTTCAGCAAGGGAGCCTCCAGTGGTCCGTGTGCCGCACGGGCCCGGCCGGGTCACATGTGAGGTGCCACGGCCGACACCGTGAGGTGTGTCGCCCGCAACCCAGCATGTGTCCTTGTCGCCGCCGGTGGCTGTCAAGGCCACCGGACCAGCCCCGGTGGGTCCACCTGACAGACGATGTAGGGATAACCCGAGCTCGGCGCGCGAGACGGCCCGGATCAGCGGGTTCCGGTTCGATCGGGGCGCGGGCACAACCGCAGGTCACACGGTTGGTACCAGGCGCGAGGTGGGGTAAGCCCTACAAAGCCCTGGGGCAACCCCGAGCAAGGGAGAGGGAACGCACGACAGACCGGGATGAGGTCCGCTCAGAAACTTGGGGCTCGGATCGGACGCTTCAGCCGCGGGCAGCGCAGACCGTCGGACGAGCGGCAGCATTGGACGCCCCGAGCCGAAACCCCCACAGGCAACAAGGTTTTTCAGGACGAGACACGTGCCGCAGTACATCGAACACCTGTGGCTCAGAAACGGGGAACGGACATGGCTCACACGGAAACACCTCTCTATGAGGTGCACGACCGGATGCGCCAGCCCGTATCCCTCTCGGGGCCGACCCCGGCGCGTCCCTCCGGCGCCCGGTGGGACGCCCGCCTGGGTGGTGCCCTCACCCGGGCGACGATGCTGGCCGGCTCGCTGGCCTCGGCGGTCGTGGGCGGCCTGCTGATCGTCGTGCCCGCCCCCACTCCAGCCGTGGCCGGGGCGCTGTTCGGGGTGCACATCGCGGTCCAGGGGGTGCTCCAACTGCTGGCCGTGTGCCGGTCCACAGCCTCGACGGCCGTCCGCCTGCTGCTGGCCGACGCCGGCGTCGCCGCGCTGCCGCTGGGCGCGGTCCTCGTCGCCGGGCGCGCCGACACGGTGTTCCTGCTCGCCCTGTGGACCGGCTGTGCCTGGCTGCTGCGCGGACTCACCATGGCGATCTCCGTCACCTCGCCCTCGGTGAGCCACGTCTTCGTCTACGACGACGTCCTGAACGCAGTGATCGTCTCGGCGGGCCTGTTCATGACCGCCTTTCCCTCCGTGTCACCGGCGCAGTTGGCCAATGTCGGTGGCTTCGTACTGGTGGCCACCGCGGCCTTCGAGGCGCTGGCCGCCGCACGCCGAACCCCCCGGACTCTGCGCGCCGTCGACTGATCCCAGCACGGCCCAGGAGCACAACCCACCCGCGTTCCACGCCGATGACCGGCTGAGGCCCTACCAGGAGGCGACCATGAAGAAGTGCCATCTCGCCCTGGAGATCACCCACTGGGTGTGCTCCGAGCTCGACCTGCCGCTGGAGTGCGAGTTCTCCTACGACACCACGGACCCGCTCGCCGTCACCGTGGTCTTCAACACCACCGGCGCGCGGCCCGTCACCTGGGCCCTGTCCCGCGATCTGCTGGCGGACGGCATGACCGCCCGGGCGGGCGAGGGCGACGTGACGCTGTGGCCCCTGCTCGATTACGACGGTGAGCCGTCCTCGTTCTGCGTCCGCGTGGGCAGCACGCACAAGGCGGTGTTCGAGATCCCCGCCGAGCCGGTCCGGCAATGGCTGGCGAGGACCTTCGAGATGGTCCCGCGGGGGACCGAACTGGACGGCGTGGACTGGGACGAGTGGGCCCAGCTCGCGGACTGACGTCGACGGGTGCGGCCGCCCCGGCCGGACAACAGATGCAGGGGAGAGGGAGACCATGCGAAACACACCGAAGAACACGTTGCGCCCCTTGCTGGCCGACTGGCAGTGGCAGCAACGCGCCGCCTGCCGCGGGATGAGCAGCTCCGTCTTTTTCCCGCCGCCGGGCGAGCGGGGCCGGGCGCGCCGCCTCCGCGAGGAGCGGGCCCGCGCCGTCTGCGGCCGGTGCGAGGTCGTCGACATGTGCGCGGCCACGGCCCTGAAGTACGGGGAGACCTACGGCGTCTGGGGCGGGCTGTCCGACGACGAACGCCGACGGCTCGACGCGGGCACGGAGAGCGCGGACAGGACCGACACCCACGACGTGGCGCAGCGGTGAGGGGCGGCCCGGCCGCGGAAACGGAACGGACCCCCCGCCGGCACCCACGACCCGCCAGTCCCTTCTGATCCGCCGTCACGCGAGGTGACGGCGGATCAGCCTGTGTATCGGCTTCCGGATCAGCCATGAGGGGCGGGAGCCACCACCGGCGTGGCGGCCGGGAGGGAGACGCCCGCGGTCCGGGACAGGCCGGCCATGCGGTGGGTGGTGTACACCAGCAGAGACAGACTGACGGTCGCCAGCACCGCGTGGGCCGTGTCGTCATCGCAGCTGTCCCAGGCCGTGTGCAGGCCCACGGCGATCACGTACACCAGAACCAGGACTCCCACCGAGCGGCGACGCCAGTGCTGCGCCGCGGCCGACCACAGTGCCGCGCTGGTCAGCCCGGTCCATGCCATGTGGGCGGCGGGGCTCAACAGGCCACGCACCACCAGCAGGTGATCCACGACATGGTCGAGGCGGAGCAGGGGCGGACGAGCTTCGCCGACGTGGCCGGCATCGACGAGGTGCAGGACGAGCGCAACGACGTCGTCGACTTCCTCAAGCGCCCCGACGCCTACCTCCGCATGGGCGCGAAAATGCCCCGGGGCGTGCTGCTGGCCGGTCCTCCCGGTACCGGCAAGACGCTGCTCGCGCGAGCGGTGGCGGGCGAGGCCGGGGTGCCGTTCTTCTCCGCCTCCGCGTCCGAGTTCATCGAAATGATCGTGGGCGTGGGCGCTTCCCGGGTGCGGGAGCTGTTCGCCGAGGCCCGTAAGGTGGCGCCGTCCATCGTGTTCATCGACGAGATCGACACCATCGGCCGGGCCCGCACCGGCTCCGCGGTCGGCGGCCACGACGAGCGCGAGCAGACCCTCAATCAGATCCTCACCGAGATGGACGGCTTCTCCGGATCCGACGGCGTCGTGGTGGTCGCGGCGACCAACCGCGCCGAGATCCTCGACTCGGCACTGACCCGCCCTGGCCGCTTCGACCGGGTGGTGACCGTCTCCCCGCCGGACCATACCGGACGCGAGGCGATCCTGCGCATCCACACCCGCTCGATGCCGCTCGCCCCGGACGTCGACCTCGCTCAGGTCGCCCGTACGACACCGGGCATGACCGGCGCGGAACTGGCCAACCTCACCAACGAGGCCGCCCTCCTCGCTGTCAAGCGAAACAGCGCCCGGGTCACCGGGCGCGATCTCTCCGACGCTTTGGAGAAGGTGCAGCTCGGTGCGCAACGCCCGCTGGTGATGCCGCAGGAGGAGCGCCGCCGTACCGCCTACCACGAAAGCGGACACGCCCTGCTCGGCATGCTTCAGCCGGGCGCCGACCCCGTCGGCAAGATCACCATCGTGCCGCGCGGCAGGGCTCTCGGTGTGACCCTGTCCACCCCTGATTCCGACAAGTACGCCTACACCAGGGACTATTTGCAGGGCCGCATCATCGGTGCCCTGGGCGGCATGGCGGCCGAGCACGTGGTGTTCGGAGTCATCACCACCGGCGCCGAGAACGACTTGGAGCACGTCACCGGCATCGCTCGCGGAATGGTGGCGCGGTGGGGTATGAGCGACCGGGTGGGTCACCTGTCCGTGCTGCCCGCCGACGACCGGCAGCCTTACGGGATGTCGGCCTCCCCGCACACCCTGGATCTCGTGGACAGTGAGGTCCGCAGGATCGTCGACGACTGCTACGGCGAGGCGTGCCGCATGCTGGAGGCCAACCGCCATCGGCTTGACGCCCTGGCCGCGGCTCTGCTGGAGCACGAGACTCTGGACGAGCCGGACGCCTACCGGATCGCCGGAATCCCTTCTCTGAGCGACCTCACGGACCTGAAAGACCTCACGGGTCGATCAGGGAGTGAGTGACTGGGCAGGCCCCAACGCGGTGACCCGGGATGGTGCAGCCAGCTTCGGGGCTGGGTCGCTTCGGTCGCTTGAGTCGCTTCCTCGGACGTGGGGAGCGACTGAACGGCCAGCGACCGGGGTTCCGCTTGGTCGCTAGCTCAGCGGAGCATAAACGCAGGTCAGACGGCTGGGTCTCTCAGGGGAGCGACCGAAGCGACTCGCGCTCGGTATATATGGGGCCCATAGCTATGCTCGTGCGCGTGACAAATAGATGCCTTCAGTCGCTTCAGTCGCTAATTTGGCTTCAGATGCTCTCTGACCTGCGTTTTTCCTTGAGACCAACGAGCAGCGACTGAAGGACGTTGGGTCGCTGCTTCCTCCCTTCAGTCGCTGGCAGGCCTCTCGTTGGCTTCCGATTCTGAACACGGGACACCGTGGTTGCGCATGTACTCCACGACCGCGCAGGCCTCGTTCGCTAGGGTGTGTTCGTCGTTGAGTCGCTTCGGTCGCTGGAAGGGGATGGAGATGCCTGCTGAACTGCAGCTTTCCCTCAGCGACTCAGCGAAGTCCGCCCATGAGACTTCAGCCGTTCCGTCGCTGGCCGTCGCGCAGGCATGCGTCCGCCGAGGCTGGCCGGTGCACCCCCTCGCCGCAGGCCGCAAGACCCCCGCCGCGAACTGCCCCGACTGCCGGGACGCTGCACACGCCCCCGCCTCCTGCCCCTGCCTGGCCGAAGGACGGTGGTGTCACAGCTTCCACGCCGCCACCCTCAACCAGAAACGCATCGAACAGTGGTGGGGCCGGCATCCCGAGTTCGGCATCGGTGTCTCCTGCGGTCCGGCCGGTCTCGTCGTCATCGACATTGACGCCCACCACTGCGAGCCGCCCGCCCGCGACCGCATCCTGCCCGGCATTCCCATCGGCGACCAGGTCGATCTCACAGGTCTGGCCAACGGTTTCCACACCCTGGCCGTCCTGGCCGCGCTTCGAGGCCAGCCCAGCCCCGCCGATGACGCCTCAACGCTGCGCGTGAGCACCCCTTCCGGTGGACTGCACGTGTGGTACCGGTCGACGGGCAACCGCCGATGGAAGTCCTCCGCAGGGTCCAGCCCCGGCCGCGCGCTGGCCTGGCAGGTCGATGTCCGGGCCTACGGCAGCTACATCATCGCTCCCGGAACCACCACCCAGCACGGCACCTACACCCCGATCGGCGACGTCCGTGAACCGGCCGCCCTGCCTGCGTGGCTGGCTCAGGAACTTGCTCGCACCGGCCACCTTCCCGCCCCGACCATCCCAGCGCCCCGCCCGGTCCCGCCGCGCGCGCAACAGGCCGTACGGGCTGCTGGCGGCGGCCGAGAACAAGCGGAGCACACTCTCGCCGCTGTCTTGGCGCCGGTCGAGGCCTGCGGTCAAGTGCCTGAGGGTGCCGGCTTTTCCGACGCCCTCAACCGGGCCGCCTACACCATCGGCGGGCTCATCGCGGCCGGCCGTCTGGCAGGTCGGGAAGCCGAGCAGGCGCTCAAGGACACTGCGGCCGCCGCCCGCCCCGGGCAGGAACTGCGCATCGAGCAGATCGTCCGCAGCGGGCTCGCCGCAGGCCTTCAAAAGCCCCTCTACGCCACGGGGAGGCGTCCGTGACCTCGCCTGGCATCGAGCCCCTCTTTGAATTCGACCCCCAAGCTGTCGCTGACCAGATCCGCGCGCAGAACCCCCCTGTCCCGCTGCCGGCGCAAGCCGCAGCCGAGCGCTCGCACCGCGACGCGACGGCCCATGGCCTCCTGCCGGACACACTGACCGACCGCGGCAACGCCAAACTGTTCGTCAAGCTCTACGCCAACGACTACCGCTACGTCCCCAGGATCGGCTGGTTCCGGTGGGACACCACCCGGTGGCAGCTCGACGAAGACGACACCGTGCTGTGGGCCGCCGGCGACCTTGCCGAGAACATCGCCGACCGGGATCCCCTGGGTAGGTTCAGCATGCAGGCCCTGGACAAGCACCGAGCCCGGACCATGTCGACCGCCGGCATGAACGCCATGCTCACCCAGGCCCGCTCCGCCCCCGGCATAGTCCTCAAGGCCGACCGCCTGGACGCCGACCCCTACGCCCTGTGCACGCCCCGCGGGATCGTCGACCTGCGCACAGGCCTGCTGCGGGCCCCCGACCCGAACAAGGACTTCCACTCCCGTTCCACTACCGTCGGCCCCCAGCAGACGCCTATCCCGCGCTGGCTGCGTTTTTTGAGCGACACCTTCGGCGACGACGCCGAAGGCCAGGAAATGATCGACTATCTGCACCTGCTGCTCGGGTATTCGATCACCGGTGACGTCGGCGCCCAGATCCTGCCCTTCTTGTGGGGAACGGGCAAGAACGGCAAGTCCGTCCTGCTCGACGTCATGATGAAACTGCTCGGTGACTACGCGGACGCCGCCCCGCCCGGCTTCCTCATGGCCAAGCCTTTCGAGGGCCACCCCACCGACCTGGCCGAGCTGCACGGCCGGCGCGTCTACGTCTGCTCGGAGATCAAGCCCGGTGACAAGTTCGACGAGGCCCGGGTCAAGCTGCTGACCGGCGGCGACCGCATCAAGGCCCGGCGCATGCGCCAGGACCCCTTCTCCTTCGAACCCACCCACAAACTTTGGCTCCTGGGCAACCACAAACCCGAAGTCGGCACCGGTGGCTTCGCCTTCTGGCGCCGCATGCGTCTGATCCCCTTCGAACGCGTTGTCCCCGACGACCGTAAGATCGACAACCTGGCGGACCTCCTCGTCATGGAGGAAGGCCCCGGTATCCTGGGGTGGCTCATTGACGGGGCGCGCCGCTACCTCAGCGGTGGCCGCGACCTGGCGGGTCCTGAACGGGTGCGGATCGCCACAACTGCGTACGCGGAGACGGAGGATCACACCGGCCGCTTCTACGAGGAGTGCTGCCGCCTGGGCCCGGACTTGCGGGCCGAGCAGACCGCGCTTTACGCCGTTTACGCGGCCTGGTGCCAGAATGAAGGTGCGTTGGTCATGTCTTCACGTGCGTTCGCTGCCCGTACGCGGGAGTTGGTCGGGCTGGCGTCGCCGAAGGAGATGAAGGTGTCCAACCAGCGCAAGTACTACCCGGGTATCGGACTGCTCACCGACGAGGAGAGGGAAGCGGGCGCATGAGTTCCCTGATCGACGCGGACGAGATCAGCCACGAGGCCGACATCGTCTGGCTGGAGGAGATCGACGGGCTCGACTACGTCCGTCAGAGCATCGACCGCCTGCCCACCCGCAAGGGCCGCCCGCCCTACCGGCGGCCCGGGCGTATGGTGGGCTACGCGATTCTGGGTCCCGAGGCCAAAGCCTCCCGCGCCTCGGGCACCTTCCGCCGCCGCGTCTTCTGGCTCCAGCCCCACGACCGCGACAGCGAGCCCGACGGCCTCTACGCCAACAGCGCCCCCGCCGAAGCCGTCGACCCCCGCACCCTCCAACCCCGCGTCAAGGGCTACAAAACCGAACGCTCCGAAGGCGGCCCACCCTCCGCCGCCATGCAAGAACTCGGCATACAGCTCCCCCTGTAGCAGGCCAGTGACCCTTCCGGTCGCGGACCCGCTGTCATGGCCGCCTTCACACCGCGACCCACGCAGAGAGTTGTTGACGACGGATACGGGCGCGTGCGGCACGGGTTGTTCCCCCGCAGAATGCGGCGCGTTCGCCCAAGCCCCAGGCGGCGATCTCGCCCCGGTTGGTCGGGCCCCGTGTGCGGAGCCGTACGACATCGAGTTCGCGTAGTGTGAGGGGGGCTTCGGGCAGTGCTGTCGTCGGACACCGTCCGGGTAGCCAGACACGCCAGGCTTCAGCACCCGGTCCTGGGGCTCACCCGTGAAGTGGACAGCCTGTGCCAGTGCTGCGTGAATGGTCAGTCAACGCTCCAGGCGCGCAGTTGCCGGCCAACCATGCCCACTCCTATCGCGCCGGCGGCCGCGTCCCGGACCAGGGCGACGGCCTCCTTGGGCAGATACTCCAGACGGCACCCATTCACCACGAGGTAGGCCTCCGCGCAGTGCCACGCGAACGCCTCGTTGGAGTGCTCCAAGCACGGCAGCCGCACCAGGGTCAGCAGCAGTGCCGCCGCCTTGAGATACAAGGACCCGTAGACGTCGCGCTCCATGGCCCGGGCATTGACCCGGGCGACAGCCGCGTACAGAGGACCGTAGTCGTCCACCTGCGGATCACCGGGCAACAGCTCGGCCGCATGCAGCAGGAACGTCACATCGAGAGGGCGAAATGGCTCGTGCTGTGTCACGCGGCGTGACCCCGGTCCTGCTGCTCGTCAAGATCATGACGTGCGGCGAGCTCCGCAGCACGACGCTCTCCATCGGGAGCGGCCGCGCCGGCCGCCTCGGCGAAGGCGTCGCCGCTACGGGCCATCGACAGGCCGAAGGCGTCGAGGAAGTGCGTCTCTACCGCGGTGGCACGGGCGTAGGCAGCGGACAGGATGTACTCCTGCAGGCTGACGCCCTCCTGCCGTGCCGCGGCTTCGATCGCGGCGCGCTGGGCTGGATCGGGGAAACGGAGGTTCATTGCTTTGGGCTGAGGCATGGTACCGATGGTATCGCCGGTACCAACGAGGCCGCTACCGGCTTCATACAGCGGTGACCATCGGGCGCACGATCGTCGCCGCCTGGGCGGCCGGCGACGACCAGGAGCTGGATGACGCCTGGGTCGGCCTGGTCGTCGACCTCGGCTCCCAATGGGGCCAGTACGAGTACGTCACCAACGTCGGCTTCGCCGCCTGACGAAGCACCGCGCGAATTGGCATGCCCGGCGCCCGAGATCGGATGCAGGGGCCGACGCTGTGGAGCGGGCGACGACTACGCTTCCAAGGCTGGCGAGACTGCGGACACCGCCTTTGGCGAGGGGGAGGGGTGCTCGTCGGCGCGGGCTGCGTCGGCCGCCAGTCACTGGTACATACAGGCAAAATCCCCGCCACCAAGCTCTGCAACACCCTTGAGACCAGTAGGGACTGTGCCCGCCGCGGTGTTATCGCAGGTTCCGAGAGGCGATGCTGGGGGCATGGCCGATCTTTCCACGCCGAGCGCCTTCGAGATGCTGCGCGAACAGTACGCACGCCGACTGCCCGCGTCCTTGGACGAGCTCGCGGGGCCGACGGCCGGCACGGTGGAGCTTCCCCTGCACGTCGTCTGGTCGGGCCGGCGTTCCTACGGACCGAAGGGCAGCGCCAGGACGTGGTCTCCTTCCTGAACCGTGAGCTGCTGGTCGCTCAGTGGCCGATTCTGCGCACGCTGATCAGTCGACCTCTGCGCGACGCCTGGGAGGGCGGCTTCCCCGAGCTGGCGACGCACACCACCGCTGCCGCGTGAACCTCACCGATCTGCACCGTCGCCTTCTGGCCGATGTCCTGGACATCGGCACGCCCTACCCTTTGGTGATCACCGGTGGGTACGCGGTCCAGATGCACGGCCTGGTCGACAGGCTCTCTCAGGACCTCGACGTCGCCACGCAGAGCCCGGCACCGATCAGCGAGATCGTCCACGTGGTGAGCGAGGGTCTCACCGAGCGAGGCTGGCGGGTTCAACAGATCGAGGTCGCGGCCGGGCCACCGCGTGGCTCCAGTTGTGCTCGGGCGACATGGCCGCGCTCTTCGAGCTGCCGGTACAGCCGCTCGCCCAGTGGCTGGAGCAGACCTACGCCCTGGTGCCCGCAGGCCAGGAGCTGGCCGGGGTCGACTGGGACGTCGCTAGCGTCGGCCTGCTCCCCACCCGCGAGGCCCAGCACGACTGACCCTCACCCCCGCCCCGGGACGTCAGGCCAGGAACCGGCGGTCACCACGGTGGCCTCGGTCACGGCGGCCAGCCGCCCGTAGTCCAGGGTTCCCGGCGTGTCCGTCGCCCGGTGGTAGTGCGGGTTACGGAAGTTGGCGGTGTCCGTGAGCATGAGCGCGGGCACCCCCCGGTTCCAGAACGGCGCGTGATCGCTGCGGCCCAGGTGGTTCGCGGGCGGCACGGCCAGGCCGATCAGCAGGCCGGGCAGGCCGTCGGGCCGCGGGTCGCGCAGGGGCAGGCCGGTCAGCGCCGGGGACGCCGCGGCGGCGGCCCGTCGCCACACCTCGGCCGCGGCGGCGGAGGAACGCCGGTGCACGACCAGGGTGAAGTCGCCCCGGTACCCGGCGGCAGCGGTGGCGGCGGACGCCTCGGGGAAGATCCGTCCGAAGCCGACGGGCAGCCGCTGGGCTCCCGGGGTGTCGTCGAAGTAGCCCACCGATTCCAGACAGATCATGCCGCGCACCTTGCCGCCCCGGCTCAGCCCGCGAGCCGCCTGACGGGCGCCGACGAGCCCCAGTTCCTCCATGTCGAAGACGGCCAGCACCACGCGCGGGGCGGTGGGAGCGGCGGCCAGCAGGCGTGCCGCCTCCAGCACCACGGCCACACCCGAGGCGTTGTCGTCGGCTCCCGGACTGCCGTCGACGCTGTCGAGGTGGGCACCGACCAGGACGACCGGTCCGTCGTCCCGGCCCGGCAGCCGGGCGAGCAGGTTCGCCCCGGACAGACGCCGGTGCAGGCGCGGTTTGAGGGCGAGCGCCCGGTGACCGTGCCGGTCCGTGGCGCCCAACTGCCAGCGCGCTTCGAACGGCTGCCGCTCCACCAGCCAGCCGGCCGCCTCCAGTTCGTCCCGGACATACGTCTCGGCCCGCCCCATGGCCCGGGGCGTGCGGCGCCGACTGCGGGGTCCGGCGGCGGCGAGGAACTCCACGTGCCGGCGCAGGCGTGCGGCCTCCGCATGCGGAAGATGCCCGTCCGTGTTCAACAGTTGCTCGCCTTCCCCTGGATATTCCCGTGGATTTTCCCGTGAACCCATCGCTGTCCCCGGCCCGTTGCCCTTAGTGAAGCTCCTGCGGCCGAGTTCTTATGGCTGGCCGGTCGCAGGAACGGCGGTCGTCCTCGCACTCTTCCCCGATGCGAGGACGACCGCTCCTCTTTCCCCGGCGGAAGTCGGCGGGCGCCGCGTCAGGCCCTCGCCGGTTCCAGCAGTTCGCAGTCCTCGCTCCCGGCCCCCGCCAGCGCGGCCCGCAGGCCGGCCGGGGGCGCGGTCGTCCTGCGGGCCGCGAGGTCGATCCAGGTGCCGAGGGTCCGTACGACGGCGGCTTCCTTCCCGTCCTTCCGGACGAAGATGTGCTCGAAGCGCCACCGTGCCCCGTCCGTGCTCAGCCCAACGACCCGGGAGACGACGGTGACCACCTCGAGAGGAAGAACCTCGCGCAGGTAGCGCACCTCCTCGCCGAGCGCCACGGCGCCGATCCCGGCCTTGAGGAGGTCCCGTGGTGTCCACCCGGACGCCACCAGAAACGCGAGACGGGCCGTGGACGCGTACTCAAGGTACCTGGTGTTGCGGAGGTGGCCGTTGAGGTCGAGGTCGTCCCAGCGGACCTCGAAGGACTTCGTCAACTCGTCCGGCATGTCGGCAGATCAGCCTCTCCGTGCCATGGCGCTCGGCCGGTGGTCGTTCCCTGCGTACACGAGTCGGGACGGGCGAAAGGTTCATTCCGAAAGCATCCGGAAGGTGTGCGTGTCATGTCGCGTATGAGCAGTCACACGTGCCCCGGACGTTGCCCCGTCCTCGCGAACAGGGCAGAGTGTGCCGAATGCCGGATCATGGCGGCGCGCGGCGGCCGAGTACCGGAACGGCACCATCCGCGCAGAGTTACGGAAGGACAGCACGTGAACCCGACCTCGTTCCGCGGGTTCGCGGTGGCCTCGGCCACCGCGGTCACCGCCGTCGGAAGCGTCGTGGGCGTCGCCTCGGGCAGCAGCGCCCAGCCGAACGAGACCGCCGCCCCGCCACGTCGACGCTCCTCGCGGCCGTACCCGTCGGCCTGCAGGTGGAGGAACAGACCGCGTCGCTGACGCGGCAGGCAGCCGTCCAGGCCGTCGCGGCCGACACGAGCGCCAGGAAGGACGCCCAGGAGGCCGCCCGCAGGACGGCAGCCAGAACCGCGGCCGAGAAGAAGCAGGCCGCCGAGAAGGCCGAGCGGCAGGCCCGCGAGCGTGCCGAGGCCAAGGCCAAGGCCAAGGCCAAGGCCGCCCAGGGCATCTCGGGTCTGACGGCGTCCGGTACCTACTCCGTCGCGCAGATCCAGTCGATGGCCCGGCAGTTGGTGCCATCCGGCCAGTTCCAGTGCTTCAGCAACATCGTGAACCACGAGTCGAGCTGGAACTACCGCGCCGTCAACACCTCTTCCGGGGCCTACGGCCTCTTCCAGGCGCTGCCCGGCTCCAAGATGGCGTCCGTCGGCGCCGACTGGCGGACCAACCCCGCCACCCAGATCAAGTGGGGGCTCGGCTACATGAACTCCAGTTACGGCAGCCCCTGGGGGCGTGGGAGTTCTGGCAGGCCAACCACTGGTACTGAGGTGAGGCAGCCGGACCGCGAGGGCCGTCGGCCGTGAACTTCGCGCGGAGTCGCGCTCGTCGTAGGTAACGGGGGTTTGTCGGCGCCCTGCTCAGGGCGCCGACGCCGCGACAGCCACGGATCCGCTTTGTGACCGGGGCGTCTTCACTCCGGGCTTCCTCGGAGCGATGGTGCGCGGGTCGACCGCCTCGCCCGGAGCACCTTCCCGGTACAGGCCGTCGGGCAGGCTGTCCCGGTCGTGCGACAGCAGGAAGAAGACCCGGCGTTTGTACAGGCCGCTGTCGGGGTCCGGGGACGCGTTCTCGTCCAGCAGGGCGTACCCGACCATGCGACCGTCGCGCGCGTAGGGCGGCTTGGTGTTGCGCCGTCTGGTCTTGTCCAGTGCCTGACGTACGTAATCGAGCCCTTCGAGGGTCTCCAGCCACACCACCTCGGCCTCGTGGATGAGGTCGCTCTCGGTCAACAGCGAACTCATGGCTGCAGCCTCTCCTTCGTCGGCGTACTCCCCCGCCATGAGACATGGCGCGGGGTCTGTCCGTGTCGTTCCGGTCCGCTCATCGCCGGGTCGCGGACCGTTCTGCGAGGACCACCGCGGACGGGGATCTCCCTCCATCGTAGAACGCACGACGACGGCGGAGTAGGCCACGTGGTGGACAGGGCGGGGACAGGACGGCCGTCACGGGCGCTCCAGCAGGGCGATGCCCGGATAGTACTTGCGGCCGTTCGACTTGATCATGTCGGTCGGCGAGGCCACTCCGACCTCCTGGCGGACCCGATTGGCAAAGGCCCGGGGCGACGCCGGACGGATGCCCTCGCCGCGTGGCACCAGGAGCTGTACTCCGAGTACAGCAGCCCCTGCTCCACCTTCAGGTCCTTGCCGCCCTCGCCACCACGCGTGCAGCACTCGGCCAGGAACCGCCCAATGTGGTCCTCCGTCGTGGCGTACGCGGTGGTGGCGATCCTGACCCGGTCCGGGCCCTCCAGGGGATCCCTGGTCCGCAGATGGCGTCGCGCGCCCTCGATCAGCCAGTGGAGGATGCCCGGACCCTCGTCGCGGACCAGTTCGAAGGCCAGGTTGTCGATCCTGCGGTGGGCCGGGACCGTGCGCGTGAAGGGCAGCAGCCGGATGCGCCGCCAGAAGGCGAAGCCACCCGTGGAGACCTCGGGGCGGTGGTTGCCCAGCAGCCACAGGTGGTGGGTCGGAGTGAACGAGAAGTAGTCCTGCCGCATGCGCCGGGCCTTGATCTTGTCACCGCCCGTCAGCAGCCGTACCCGCGCCTCGTCGAACTTGTCGTTCAGTTTCAGCTCGCTGCACACGATCAGCCGTCGCCCATCATCTAGTGCGACGTCCACTGCGACGACCTCCCCTCGCCGGGTGAAGTCCCGCCCCCCTGACCGAGGGCGACGACAGGGACTCCGGTCAGGTCGGTGGTTCGCTGAGACAGAAGCCCGAGCGACTCGGTTCGTTGAGAAAACGACTTGATTGAGTGAGACAGGACAGATCCCTCTTCTCAGGGTGGCGGTGGATCCGTGAACCTGACGGACCAATTACGCCGTAATAGGTGCTGAGTGGGGTCGTGGGGGTCTGTCCCGACGAAAGATGAGCTAACTAACGAGTCGATACACCAGATGATCTAGCACGTTAGTAAGGTAGCGCCATGAGTATGCCAGCCACCTCCAACGACCGAGCCAAGGTCGTGTCCAAGCTGCCGGGATGGCTCCGGCAGAACCTCAAAGTCAGAACTGCCCAACTCGGCATCGAGATTCAGACCGCCGTCGCGCAGGGCATCACCGCGTGGATCGACCTGGCCTCCACCACGGCTTCCGTCGACACCGCCGGAGCCGAATCCTTCTCCACCTTCCTGCCGCAAGGCCAGTGGGAGGAGTTCCGGAGGATCGCGGAGGATCGGCGGGTGTCCCTCACGCAGGGACTGGCCCAGTCCGTTCAGCTCTGGCTGGACACGAACCCCGCGCCCGACGTCCAGCGCCCCGAGATCACCCGTCGTGTGGTCGTCTGCAACCAGAAGGGCGGCGTGGGCAAGACGGCCATCACCGCAGGTGTCGGTGAGGCGCTGGCGGAGGACCCCAACCGCCTGTTCCCGGTACGCGTTGCCAAGGCGCTAACCACGGCCCTGCGCGCAAGCGAGTCCGCGGACAACCTGTCGGACACCGCCCACGACCCGCTCGACATCGAGAAGCTCCCCGGCTACGGCCTCCGTGTGCTGCTGGTGGACTTCGACCCGCAGAGCCACCTCACCAACCAACTCGGTGCCGCTCCCCTGGCGATGAACGGTGACAGTCTCACCAACCACATGGCCGGCGATCCGAAGGGCGACCTTCGCGACCTGATCGTCCCCGTCGACGAAGAGAACTTCGGAGGGCGGCTGCACCTGCTGCCTTCCTGCCACGACGCCTTTCTCCTGGACGTCCGGCTCTCCGCGGTACGCGCCCGCGAGGCGGCTCTCGAACGAGCGCTGCTTCCCCTCGAAGCCGATTACGACGTCATCATCGTCGACTGCCCGCCCAGCCTCGGCCTCAGCATGGACGCCGCCGCCTACTACGGCCGCCGCCGCGAGGGCGAGGGTCCCGGTCAGTCGGGAGCACTCATCGTCGTCCAGGCCGAGGACAGTTCCGCCGACGCCTACGACCTGCTGACGAACCAGATGGAGGACCTTCGCACCGACCTGGCGCTCGACATCGACTACCTGGGCATCGTCGTCAACCTCTATGACAGTCGGCGCGGCTACATCGCCACATCGTCTCTCCAGGGATGGGTCGACATAAAGGATCCCAAGGTCGTGGGTCTCATCAGCGACCTCAAGGAACAGAAGGAAGCCGTCCGCATGAAGCAGCCGTTGCTCAGCTACGCGCCCTCGTCGCAGCAGGCTGTCGCGATGCGCGCGCTGGCCCGGGAGATCTCATGAGCAAGGCCGACCAGCTGGGCAGTGGACGCTTCGGAGGAGGTGCCCGTCCCGTCAGTGCGCGGCGCGCCGCCATCGGAGCCGCCACCGGTGTCCCCACCGAGGGCGTGGCGCCTCCGAGCCGCCTGCCGGTCGTGCGGATCAGCCCCAACCCCGACAACCCCCGCACCAGTCTGAGCGACCTCACCGAACTCGTCGGCAGCCTCAGGGAGCACGGTCAGAAGCAGGCCATCACGGTCATGAACCGTGATGCCTACATCAAGGCCAACCCCTCACGCGCCGAAGACCTGGAGCCCGACACCACCCATGTCGTCGTCGACGGCAGCAGCCGCCTGGCAGCAGCCCGGGAAGCGGGCCTCACTCATCTGAACGTCATGGTCGACGACGAGCAGGGGAGTGACAGCGAGGCCATCCTCGAATCGGCGCTCGTCGCCAACATCCACCGCAACGACCTCGACCCCCTGGACGAGGCCCGTGCACTGCAACGCCTTCTCGCGCTTTACGGCTCACAGGTCAAGCTCGCCAAGCGCCTGAACAAATCGCAGGGTTGGGTCTCGCAGCGGCTCGCCCTGCTCAACCTGACCCCCGAACTCCAGGACGCAGTCGGCGACGAACCCGTTGAACTGCTGCGCTCGGTCGCCAAGGCCCCCCAGGAACGCCAGCAAGCGGTCCTGGAGGAACTCAAGGCCGAGCGGGCCCGCAAGGAAGCCGAGCGCAGGCTGCCTACCAGCCCCCAGCCTGCCGTGAGGGCTGAGGATCCGCAGCTCTCCTCACTCGCCGAGGAGCCGGAACAGGAGGAGACCACCGAGGAACCCGCCCCTCCGAAAGCGAAGCAGCATGCGACGCCGCCGGCTTCAAGCCCGAGTCGGGGTGTTCCGCCGACCCGGTCCGCTCTCGACGAGCAGGCCACGCCGACCACACCCCCCGCTCTGGCCGCCCCGGCGCGCCCCGTGGAGGAACCGGCCGAGCGCATGGTCAAGATTCCCACCAGCAGCCGACTTCCCTACGACGACGGCACCTTCATCGCCATGCACCTCATCCGGAAGATGAGCGAGACCGAGTTCGACAAGATGCTCGACGTCCTCACCAAGCACTACCACCAACGCGTGGGACGGCGTACGAGCGCGCACTGATGACGACGTGACTGTGGCCGGCACAAGACTTCCTTGTGCCGGCCACAGTCACGTCGGGCGAAAAAGCGAATGGCGTGGCTGGTCCTGGTGGGTGGCTGAGCGAGGCACACGCGCGCCCCGGTGCCCTGGTGCCGGTCCGTCGTGGCTGACTTTCGGCGGTGCGGGTCAGAGAGGGCGGCAGGGGAGAGGAACAGGGGAAAGGGCCGGGGAGAGGGGCGTCGTGCGGTGGGGGAGGAGTCCGGGGGAGAGCCGGAGTACGGCCTGTTGGACATTGACGTGACGTACATGTCTCCGACGCCGAAAAAGCCCGCTCGACCAGGCCGGGCAACTGTCCCCGGAGGCAAACGAAACGTCCTGTGGGCGGACTTGATTGACGTGTTGCTCATTTACGTTGGGTTCATGAGGGACGGCTCGAGGGCCGTCCCAGGGGAACACTGCGGCCATGACCCATGCACGGAGGTCCTGTTGGGAGTAGTACGCAGACTGGTCGATGCCGACACCGGCGAGCCGGTTCCCTACGCGTTCTACGCCTTTTCCGGTCGGTACACCCAGGTGGACAAGGCCAGGGTCGAGGCCATCACGGAGTCCAAGTCGTTCACGCCCAGCCAGAAGTTCCTCGTCCTCTGGTGGTCCGTGGTCGTATCGAAAACTACAACCTGTACCGCATCAGCCCGTACATCGCTTTTCACGGAACGGGCTTGGAACAGCGTGAAGCGGTAAAAGCATGTAATCCGCCGGACATCCCGGGCTTCGACGAGAACACCCCAGCACGGTGGGAGGCAAAGTGACCAGTGACATCAAACAGCAGAACCTCAAGTTGCTGGAGGCCACGGCTGGGATGACCGCCAACCAGCGGCTCGTCGTCATGCTTTACGCACTGCACCCGACAGAGCGCTCGGGCGCGGTGCTGGAGACGGCCGCTCAGCTCGCCCAACTGGTCGGTATGGCGCCCCCGGTCTTCTCCCGGACGCGGCAAGCAGGTCATCGAGCTGGGGTGGCTTGAGGAGACCGAAAAGATCGGTCACATCAAGTACTACCGGCTGACCCCCGGCCGACTGGGGGAGCGGGTCGTCGTCCCGCTGCGGCGGGCGACTTGAGCCACAACCTCTCTCACCGGACGGACCCCTCAGGCGTAGCAGATGTACGTCACGTCAATGAGGGGCGTTCCGTGGGACGCCACGACTGACGCCCGGGCAAGGGCACACATCGCCCGGGCGGGATCATTTAGCCGATATCGGCACGGTGTTCGATCTGTTCGATTCTTCGCTCAGAACGATTTTCCCGAGAGCCGGCTTCTCGGGGCCGCGCGGAATTCCGGCTCCTGGCGCTCTCTCCGCTTTCGCTGAGGCCCGCCCTGCGTTGTCGGCCCGCCGTCTCGCGCGCCACTTCGTACGCACGCGGATATGAGCATACGTGCTCAGTAAGTCCATGCCAAGATATGTGTGCCTGGCAACGATGCTCAGGTATCTTCGTCATGTTTCTACAGCCCTCTCCGATGCTGAGAAACGTTGCAGCTCGACGACGAAAGGCCGGACATGGCAAGCAGCCCACTCGCCGACCAGGTGGCTGAACTCCTCGACAAGACGGGCCCACTGGCTGTGGTGCAGGCCGGTGACCCCGTACTCCGGCAGCGAGCGGCCCCCTACGACGGACAGTTCGGCGACGATCTGCTGGCCCGACTGATCCTCCGCATGCGCGAGACGATGGAGGGCATCAAAGGCGCGGTCGGACTCGCGGCGCCCCAGGTCGGACTCCCGCTCGGGCTCGCGGTGCTGGCCACCCCCGAGGCGCTTGCCGACAGGCTGATCCAGGCCGGTCAGCAGCCCGTACCTTTCACCGTGCTGGTCAATCCGTCGTACCGGGCCGTGGGCCGAGGGCGGGTGGGGAGCTACGAGGGATGTCTGAGCGTGTCCGGCTGGCAGGCCGTGGTGGCACGTCCGGACCGCATCAGGCTGACCCGCCAGGACGAGACCGGGCGGCATCTGGTGGAGGAGTACGCGGGGATCGGGGCGCGCATCGTGCAGCACGAGACCGACCACTTGAGCGGAACGCTCTACCTCGACAGCGCCGAGCTGCGGTCCTTCTCCACCACCGAACAGGTGGTGCGGCGATGGGGTGCCGCGGGGCCCGCGGCCGCCGCCGAACAACTCGGGTTCTCGCTGCCGTAGGGGAGGCGGGTGTGTCCGGGCCGAGGCACCCCCGCACACTCAACACATCACCGGCTTGACGGGTGACGAAGGTGGCTGCCATGATTACGTCACCACCTCAACCGGTGATGGCACGCAAGTGCCGGTCGGGAGGTGTCGAAACCTTTCTTGACCCGGACCCAGATGCGGAGCACCAGCCATGGCAGTCAGCTACACCGCCGTTGTCGACGTCGACGGAGAGGGCTGCAACGGCGGTCACGTCAATTCGTCCGACGGTCTGCTGCAGACCAGCCTCGCGATCCCCAAGGAGCTGGGCGGCGCGGGCGGCGCGACCAACCCCGAGCAGCTCCTGGCGGCCGGGTGGGCGGCCTGCTTCCTCGGCGCCCTGCGCCGTGCCGCGGCCGAGCGCAAGGTCCGGCTGACGAGCACCACCATCACGGCGGAGATCACCCTCACCCACGGCGACGACGGGGAGTTCTCCCTCTCCGCGATCCTCAACCCCGTCCTCGGCGGTGTCGACCAGGCCACCGCCCAGCAGCTCGCCGAGGCCGCGCACCAGATCTGCCCGTACTCCAAGGCCACGCGCGGCAACGTCCCCGTCACCATCAACGCTGCCGCGGCCTGATCCCCCCTGAACGCGGGTCCCGCATCTCTCCAAGCCCCCCGGATGCGGGACCCGCTGCCTTCTTTGGCCCGCACCGCCGACGGACAGCGAGGACAGCACATGACCGTCAGGCGACACGCACATCGCGCCCGTGACGGCTGGGCCTCCGGCCGTACCGCCGTGGCCGACGAGCGGCCCGCCCGGGAGATCCCGCGGGCCATCACGGACGCCGAGGGGCCGGCCCGGCCCACCGGCCTCCAGGTCTGGAACTGGGCGCAGAGCGCGGTGCTCGGGGGATACGGCCCGTCCGCGTCGAGCTTCCTCTGACGGACGGGCCGCATCGGCCCGGGCGGCACGGATCATCCGCCGGTACTGCGTGGACGCGTCAGCGGCGGCCGTGGTGGGCGAGGGCCGACTTGACGGCGCCCGCCATCGCGCTCTCGCCCGTGGCGTTGGGGTGCACCGGCGCCGCCGGGGTCTCCGGCGCGAACGTCTCGATCCAGCGCTCGCCGGTCGGCTTGCACAGGTCGTGGCCGACGGTCGGCGCATACGTGTTCACGTACTGCGCCCTGCCGTGCCACGCCTGATGGGCCAGCATCGCGTTCAGCTCCTTCTCCTTGTCGCGGAGCCAGGCGAAGTCGCCCATGGCCAGCGGCACGGTCTTGCTGGTGCAGCCGACACCGTCGTCCGGGAAGAGGTCGGGGTAGCCGACCACCATGACCCGGGCGTGCGGCGCACGGCGGTGGAGGTGCCTTCATGATCCACGTCGGTGGGCACGGCGGCCGACGGGGCCGAACTGGTCGCCCTGCTGCGGGAGTTGTGCGCCCGTGCTGAGCGATCTGGTGGAAACAAGCCCTTACTCGGTCGGGGAGACGCACACGGATGCGGTGGACCCGGCCCTGCGGGACGGCACACGCCGGTTGCCCGCGCGACGGGCCTGACCGACCCCGATGCATTTCTACGCGCTGAAGGCCTGAGCCGAGCCGCCGTGACCGCGCGTCCGTTCCGTGGCGTGCATGTCGGACCGACCGTCAAGTGACTGATGCGCGCGGTATGTCCGCAAGCGCAGGCTGACGACAGCCGACACCTCCGGCGAGCCCCTCGGCACCGGCCCCGCCGCCCCGCGGGACCGGTGCCGGTACGTCCGAGACGAGGAAGAGGACCTGGCGTGACACCGGTCGAGCAGCAGCGTTCCCTGAAGAGCAGCAACCCGATACTCGCCCGGCCGCAGTTCGGGCGACGCGGCGGACAGAAGACGGCGGCCCGGGATCCCCGGGCCGGGATCGCCGTCGCGCAGAGCCGGCTCGGAAAGGCCCAGGAACAGGACCTCGACAGGGACCCGCCGTATGCGGACGGCTCCGCGCCCCTTCCCTTCTCCGTCGGTGACCTGATGACGATGGACGACGTCCTGGCCAGGACACTGGCGGGGCTCGCGGTGACGGCCCTCGCGGCAGTCCTGTCCTGGACGCTGCTGCCGTACTCCCCCTTCGGCGCGCCCGTCGCCTACGGCATCGCCGCCGGGGCCGGACTCGCCGCCGCCGCACTGGTGGTGGTCCAGTGCCGCAGTCAGGTGCCGTCCCCGGCGCGGACGCTGGCGTTCGCCGGGTTCCAGGGTGTGTTCCTCGGCGTGCTCTCCGCCACTGTCTCCGGCCACCTCTCACCCGGTGTCCTCGTCCAGCCCGTGCTGGCCACGATGGCGACCTCCGCCGGAGTCCTCCTCGCCCACAAACTGCACTGGATGCGGGTGCACCGCCGCTTTTACGGCTTCACCGGCGGCGCGCTCCTCGGCACGTGTCTCCTCGCGCTGGCGGACTGGACCCTGTTCCCCGTCACCGGCTGGGACGTCCTGGGCCTGCGTCCCTTCGGCCTGGGGGTCTTCACGGGCCTGGTGGGCGTCGTGCTGGCCGCCTCCTTCCTGTCCCTGCACTTCAGGAAGATCGAGGAGGCCATCACCCACGGCGCGCCCGGGAGCCGGTCCTGGCTCGCCGCGTTCGGGCTCACGCTGACCCTGTCATGGCTGTACGTGGAGGCCGTACGGCTGCTCACCCTGTTCCCCGGTGAGGACTACTACTGAGCGGGCGGTGCTTCCCGTGGGTCGCCCGACGGGCACAGCCCACGCAGGAGCACGTCGAGGAGCCGTGCCGACCGGGCGCGCTCCTCGTCGTCCGCTCCGACCCGCCACAGCGGGCCGAGGAGCAGGAGCACGTCCTCGGCCGTCGTCCCCGGCACGATGGTCCCGGCCGCCTCGTTGGCCGCCACGAGGGCCGTGAGCGCGTCCAGCAGCGGCTGGTACGCCTGTCGGCACTGCTGGGTCAGTACGTCGCCCGCCGTGCTCATGGCACCCGCGAACTCCGGGGTGCAGCCGCCGACGTCCAGGAGGCGCTTCAGCCACGCCCGCAGCGCGACCGGCGGGCACAGGGCGTCGAGGAGCACGGGCACGGCGCCCGCCAGTTCCTCCACCTCCTCCCAGTACACCTCGAGCACCAGGGCCTCCCGGGTGGGGAAGTGGCGGTAGATGGTGCCCTGGCCCACGCCGGCTCTGCGTGCGATGGACTTGAGCGAGGTGTCACCGGCAGCGGCGAGCGTCTCCGCCGCCGCTTCGAGGATGCGCAGCCGGTTGTGGCGTGCGTCCGATCTCATCGATGCTCCGGTCTCTCTCCGGTCGTGGTGCCACACAGCGCGTTGTACCGCGCCGGGCAAGGGTTGGAGTGTCATACATGTCGCCATCTCCGAGTGGGGCACACATGTGACACGTATTCTGAGTGAAACCTACACCCGCACGCTGTCCGAACGGGTGGGGCACCGACATCTCGTCCGCAAGGAAGCAGAAGGCCGTCGACTCCCATGCCGCATGAGCGCCTCACCGCACTGTCCGCCGCCCTGACCGAGGACCTCGACCGGGGCGCCTGGGTCCCGGGGCCGCTGGAGCGCACGCTCGCGGCCCGCCTGCTGGTGGCCTGCGCCGGGGACGGCGAGTTCACCCCGGTCCGGCTGCGCGAGATCCTCTGGGAGGGCAGTGTCGCCCTGCCGCACGCCGGTGGCGGCAGGCTCGCCCGTCTCCTCGCCGCACTCCACGAGGCGACGGCACACCCCGGGCCTGACAGCGGCGTCGAACTGGCAAGCGCGGAAAGGCTGTTGGAAAGGGTGGCGCAGGAACCGGAACCCGCTCCGCACCCCGGGGAGGGATGACGGGGCGGTCCGCCCTTGGTTGCACGGCCGGGCGAGGCTGCCGTCGTGCCGTCCCGTCCGGTGACGTGGTCAGCGTTCATGGGGACGGCGAGGCGCCGGGACGGTCCGCGGGGAGCCCGGTCCTGTCGGTCGGCCGACGGAGTCGGTGGGGGAGGGCGCGGGGCGGGGTCGGCGGTGGAGGTCGCGGAGGAACTCGGTGAGGATCTCCAGCGTCCGTTCCGGTTCCTCGAAGGTCGCCGCGTGCCCGCCCTTGACCGCGGCCAACCGTGCGCCGGGTATCCCCTCGGCGAGTTCCACCGAGTGCTCCGGGGCCACCAACTGGTCACCCGTGGCCGCGACTACCAGGGTGGGAGCGGTGACGGCGGCGAGATCGCCGCGCAGGTCGGTGTTCAGGGCCAAGGAGATCTGCTGGGAGACACCGGGGGCCGACCCCGCCAGCCGGGCGGTCAGCAGCCGGGCCGTCTGGGCCGTGTGCGCGGCGAGGTAGGCCCGGGAGAAGGACAGTGAGGCAAGAAAGGTGTTCAGCTCGCTCTCGCCGCGGAGCTGCACCGACGCCCACATCTCCAGACCGAGCCACAGGGTGGTGCGGGGCCGGGCGAATCCGCAGAGGGTGAACAGGCCGCGCACCGAACGGGGATGGCGGGCCGCGACCGCGACGGCGACGGCCGCGCCCAGCGAGGTCCCGGCGATCACGAACTCCGTCAGCCCGGCCTCGCGCGCGGTGGCCACCACCTGGTCGGCCACGGCACCCACCCGCAGCGGGCCGACGGGCAAGGGACTGCGAACCGAGCCGGGGAGGTCGATCGGCACGACCGTGTGCTCGGCCGCCAGGTCCGCAAGCAACAGATCCCAGGTGTCCGCCGCGGTGCCCCCGATCCCGGCCAACAGGACCAGACCGGGTCCGCCGCCCCGGACGTCGTACGCGAGCATGCCCACCTCTTCCCACTTCCCCAGGAGCACGAGCTTCCCCGGGACGACGAGCCTCCCTAGGACCACGAGGGAGGAGGGCCCGCGGGTTCAGCCGGCCGGAGCCTATCGGGATGTGTGCCGCCCCGAGTCCGGTTCCGTCTGCCTCGCGGTCCAGGAGGTGAGGATGCGCAGGGCGTCGTGGGAGGGGCTGCCGGGTTCGGCGGTGAGGACCATCAGGCGTTGCCCTGAGCCGTCGCCTCCGGACCAGGTGTCGCAGTCGAGGGTGAGGTCGCCGACCAGGGGGTGGCGGTAGTTCTTGGTGCCGTGGGTGGCGCTGTTGACGTGCTGCTGGGCCCACCAGGTCCGGAAGTCGGCGTCCTGGATGGTCAGGTCGCCGACCAGGCGGGCGAGCTCCGGGTCGTCGGAGTCGGCGCCCGCCTCCATCCGCAGGGCGGCCACCGCGTCCCGGGCATCGTGGGCCCACTCCTTGTGCAGCCCCCGGATCGCGGGGTCGGTGAACATGAGGCGCAGGTAGTTGCGCTGGTGGGCCGGGACGGCGGCGAAGTCGGTGTAGAGGGCGGTGGCGGTGGGGTTCCAGGCGAGGATGTCGAGGCGTTTGCCGAGGACGAGGGCGGGGGTGTGGGTGAGTTGGTCGAGGAGGCGGCGCATGGCGGGTCGTAGGCGTTGGGGTTGTCTGCGGCGGCGGGGTCGGTCGTCGGTGCGTCCGGCGAGTTGGTAGAGGTAGTGCTGTTGGTCGTCGTCGAGGTGGAGGGCTTGGGCGAGGGTGGTGAGGACGGGGGTGGAGGCGCGGACGCGTCCTTGTTCGAGGCGGGTGTAGTAGTCGACGCTGATGGCGGCGAGTGCGGCGACTTCTTCGCGGCGCAGTCCCGTGACCCGGCGGGCGGAGCCCGTTGCGGGCAGGCCGCATTCCTGGGGGTCCAGTTGTGCCCGGCGGGCCCGCAGAAAGGCACCGAGGGCATGCGGGTCGGGATGTGAGCTCATGTCGTCGATTCTCCTGCGGATCACACACATGGGCGATGTGTGACGGGATCGGGAAACGGCCGAGGGCGGCGGGACCGTTGATCGGTCCCGCCGCCCTGTGGGGGTGTCAGTGGGTGGTGGCGCGGGCGGCGCGCTCGATCACGTCGGTCACCAGGCGGGGGTGGGAGACGGCGACGGAGTGGGAGGCGGCGACCTCGGTGGTGTGGGCGTGGGCGCGCTTGGCCATGAAGCGCTGCACGGCCG
>NZ_JBEXEA010000046.1:0-52918 GCF_040606035.1 Streptomyces sp. NPDC005483 | reverse complement strand
CGAACCACGCCCATCTCTCCCGCCGCCAGCCGGAGTTCATGCCCACCCACCCCGAACCAAACGATCACGTTCGGAAAGCGGATGGCGTCTGAGGCTGCCCCTCCACCGCGGACGACCTCGACACTGCTGCCGACGCGGACAACGGACACGTACAAGCCCTGTCCATAACTTGATCTCGTACCGCCACAACGGCCCGGTCGGCGGCTCCGCCACCAGCTCCGCGAGCGCGACGTAAGCCCGCCGTCCAGCGCCCCGGCGACTGCCGGCTCGGGCGTGTATCGAAAGCACGGACAGGCCGGGCGGGGTGATGCCCCGGTCCGGCCCGTCCGTTCTCTGCTAAAGGTCGAGCTGATGCTGGTGTGTCGTGTGCGTGGGTGTGTAGCCGAGATCGTCGTTGATCCGTCGCATGTGCGCGTTGCTGTCGGCGGTGTCGGTCAGGAGGCCATCGAGGTCCGGATAGTCCCTATGGGCTTGTCGGATCGACTCAGCCTTCATCCATCGGCCGAGGCCGTGACCACGGTGCTCGGGCAGCACGCCCGTGCCGTAGTGCTGGCCGTCACCTGCGCCGTTGTCGGGGATGACGAGTTCGGTGAAGGCGGCGATCGAGCCGTTGGAGGCGTCGATGGCGACGACGGTGTGCAGGTGGTCGCCGCGCTGTTCGACGGCCTTCGCCGCGGCCCGCAAGCGGTCCACGTCCCAGGCCACGGTGCCGTACTCGGCGTCGTCCATGGGCATGTCGTCCATGGCGCGGCGTGAGGCGGCGAACGTCCGGGCGAGGTCGTCGGGGACGGTTCCCTGCCATGACGTCAGCCGGTAGCCGGGGTGCGGACGCTCGACGATTCCGGCGAGGACGGTGGTGTCCACGTCGGCCATCGCCAGGCGGGTGTACCTGAAGGTGAGGACCTTCCGGAAGCCGCGTGCCGCCAGGAAGTGGTCGCCGGGCGATCCGGCTTCGGCCTGCGCGACGACGCGGCGTCGGGCGTTGTCCCGGGCGGCGGCCACGGCGGCGTTGAGGAGCCGGGAGCCGACGCCCTTGCGGCGCTCCGCGGGATGAACGCGGAGGTCGATCTCGGCGAGGTGCTCTTGTCCGCCGTCGAGCAGGCGCAAGAAGGCGGTCCCGGCAGGGATGGAGTCCGCGTCCGAGGCCAGCCAGGCGAGACGCCGGCCGTGCGGCCCGTGAGCGGGGTCGGTCAGTGGGGTGATGCGAAGGGACAAGGTGTCTCCGTCGAGAGGAGGTGGCAAGGATCAGTACGCGAGCTCAACTCCTGGGCACTCGTGCGCATGTGCTCCACACCTCCTGGTCGACAGCGCCGGCCTGCACCGATGCGGGCGGCTGGGCGAACCTAGCTGGCCGCCGGACCCCTGGGCAACGGATTAACGAAAAGGCGGTGGCCTAGTCCAGAATCCCCAGCTCGGTGTCCGGACGGCAGAACGCGCACGCCTCCAGCTGCGCATCCGTCAACGCCAACCGAGCCTCGTGCCCGGTCACCGGATGCGTCATGTTGCCGGTCATCGTGCAGTCGTCCAGGTGCACCGCTGCCTCCTGCGGGCCCGTCGGAGTCCGCCGCTGCTCCACCACGAAGCCCGTCGACCTTCGCTCCGCCCGTGTCGGCGCGGGACCCAACGCCAGACGGGCGGAGGCTGGCCGGCGCTGTGGCGGGCCCGGCTCCGCGGGCTTCCGGTTCTCGGCCACCGCGAGGGCATGCCGCACGGACTCGACCTGGAGCCGCAGGTACGTGACCACGGTCTCCTCCTCGGCGAGCTGCTGTTCGAGGTACCCGAGGATCGCCCGAAGGCGAGGAGGGTCCGGCGGCAACTCGTTCATGCGTTCGATTCAAGCACTCCCTGTCCCGTCTTAATTGATCTGGTTCCGAGTTGGACCCCTGACATGCGGCGACCAGTTCGGTTGAGACGTGGGGGTGCCGCGAATCTCAGCTGATGTGGTCCTGGCCGGGGGATGCCGGATGCCGTCTCAGTTGATCTGGTCCAGCTCCACGGTTTCGAATAACCGTGTTCCGCCCCTGCAGTGCGAGCGTGGAACGGCCGTGGAGATGATGACCTGATGCAGCACATCCTCAACACACCGGGAGGGCTGACGGAAAGGGGCCGGCGCTTCCTCGCCGCACGGGCCCGCACCGTTCCTTTCCCTGTGCAGGACAACCCGGACGACACCGAGGTCATCGCGCGGCTCGCGCCGTTTCCCGAGGTGGACACCACGATGGCGCTCGCCGGGCTCCGGCGGGCCCAGGAGCGCTACGGCGGGCTCGTCTATCGCACCTCGGCCTGGTCGTTCCAGGAGGAGATTCGTTTCGAGCCGTGGCCGTACTACCAGGAAAGCGTGGGCCACGGGCCGCTGGGGGAGTTCATCGACCACGAGGTGGCGCACCCCTACTCCGTGACCCTGCGGAGCGACAGCGCGGTCGTGTACCGCTTCGCCGCAGACGTGGCGGTGTTCGCGGACGCCGACGCCCTGATCGAGGCGGACGCGCTGTACTGGGAGTGCGAGAGTTGGATCCCAGTGGTGGAGCCGAACGTAGGGCAGTCCGCTGCAGGGGTCAGGGAAGCGGCTTCACGGCTGTCTCTGATCCGGGAAGGTTCCGGGAACACGGAGTGGTGGTGGGAGTCCGACGGGTTTCGAGTACACCTGTGGCGGACGTTCGCTGAACTGTTTCAGCAGGAGAGGCAGGCCAAGTGGGGGCTGTGGGCCAGGGACGAGGCAGGTCTGCGGGCAGCCCATCGGTTCCTCGCAGGAAACGACCTTCGGTGACTTCTGACGGTCCCCATGGCAGTTCGTCTCAGACGATCTTGCAGACCAGATCGTCTGAGATGACGAGCGAATTGGACCCGATCAACTGAGACAAGGACTAGATCGGCAGAGACGGGACACTCCCGCCCGCGACCCGTCGACGTGGCGCCGCCTGTCCTGTGTCATCGAAGCTTGAGCTCGTGCCAACGAACCTTGAAGTGACACCGCCCCAGGCTTCCGCTGAAAGCTAGGTACTGTCAGGATCTCGGCATGGTTGACAGATCGTCGCCCGTGTATCAGGAGCGCTACGGCTGGGATCGCCGGACTACTGGAATCGTGGGGGCCTCCGTCCTCTTCACTGCGGTGCTGCTGCTTCCGGACGTGCCGTTGCTCGGCCGGATACTGGGCTTGCCGCTTTTTGGCGTGGGCGGGCTGTTCATGGCGTATACGTCCATGAGTCGCAAGGTCGCGTTCAGGGTGGACGAGACGGGAGTGCTCCTCGGTGGGAACCCCGCTAGATACAAGTCCACGACTACCCATGTGCCCTGGGACGACATCACAGGCTTCGTGCTCTGGCGCCAGACCGTGGGCAGCACGTCTGTTCCCTATGTTGGGGTGACGCGGCGGGAGGGTGCGCCCCCTCTGCCTGGGGATGGCCCCAAGGCTCGTGCAGTCCTGAGCCATCTCGTTCCCGTGTCCGCCGACGTGGCACTGTCGTCCAGGGCAGTGAACGGGTGGCGCCTCGACAGGGACCGGCTGGTCGCCGCCGCCACGTACTTCGCACCCGGCATCCTGGTAAGAGACCACCCCTGATCGAATCCCGCTCGACGAGTACGCGCCTACGCGCCACCGGTCAAGGTTCGTTGGCACGAGCTCAAGCTTCGATGGCACAGGACAGCCGCGCATGGTCGTCCGAGGCTGCTGGGTCAGCTCGCCTCGCGCTGTCGGTGCTGGTTGGGCCCATGCTTCGGCGTGCTGTGGACGTTGTACTTGGCGAGACCGGTCGAGAGGAGTTCTCGCTCGACTCTCCGGGCCTCGGCGCGTGAACCGTGCCAGGCCCATTCATATGAGGCGACCTCCGGCCACCAATACCGATGCCGATGTTCGTCGGCCCAACGGTGGATCGGGTCCTTGCTCATGCCCACATAGAGCAGGTCCCCGTCCTTGTCGTACAGGCGGTAGACCGCTACATCGTCGGGTCCTGATGGGTGGACGATCACACCCCGGGCTGCGTCAGTCGCCGGAGTGGTCGTCGCGGTTGCCTGCATCGGCATCATCCTTCGTCTTTCGCGGCCGGGTTTTGCCGGACCCGGAGTAGCCGCGCTCGATGTCCTGAATGGTTGACGGGGAGACGCCGATCTTCGCTGCGAGTTTCCTGACGGAAACCCCCTGTTGCTGCCGCTGGTCGAGGACGAAGTCCCGGCGAAGGTCGCTGAGTTCCTTGATCTTCGGGCCGTACGCCCGGAGGAGCACGCTGATCTCCCGGGCTCTGGCTGTCTCGTCCTCGATGGCCTTGAGGGCTTCCAGGGCGTCGAACACGCGCTGCGCCTCCCCTCCGCCGTCTGCCTCTTCCTCGGCCATCCGGTTCCTATCTGCCATGGCCGCTTGCCCGACTGTATGGGAGTCCCATACAGTCGGGCAAGCAACGTGATGTTGCGCCTACAAGTCGGCCCCCGGTCGGGGCCTAGGAAACGCCGACCGGGGGCCACGTCAGATGGAGCTGACGCATGCCACAGGGTACTAACGCACGCCCGGGTAGTCCCCCTGGCGGGCAGACGAGCGACGCCGGACCGCCCTACGAGTCCGTGGTCCTTCGCGGCCAGCGGGAGCCTGCCCCGGAGCAGACCCGCGGTATCCCGGCCCGCAACACCACGGGGGTCCGCCGGTGACCCGCCAGATCAGTACGAAGACGCCGAACCAGATCGCCACGGAGCCGGCCACGGCCGAGACCTGCCAGCAGGACCGGGCTGGTCGCGACCAGGCCGCGCAGGCAGCTGCCGCCTCGCAGCAGTTCAAGGCGCTCCGGGAGCGCACTCAGGGGCCTTCGCGATCAGGGCCGGTGAGCGCCTGATGGGTGAGCGCCTCGACCGTTTCCGTGAGCGGCTGACGGGCGGCCCGCGCTACCCGCCCGCCGTCGGCCCGTACGCCTCGACCTGCGACCAGGAGAAGAACGCCCGCCAGCGGGGCCGTGAGGCCGACCTTGCGGCGGATCGCCGTAGCAGGCACCGCGCCTCCGTGGCGCGCAACGGCAACCGCGGCGACGGCACGAAGTTCGCCTTCCAGAAGCAGGGCTTGTTCCGCCGCCGCCGTTGACCGCCCCCTGACCGGCCGGGTCTTCGACGCCCCCGACGAGGACCCGGCCTCCTCACGACACGACTGCGAAGGATCACACCATGAGCACACCGCCCGCCATCGGTAAGACCGCCTCGGTCAAGGTCGACGCCCAGATGTATGACGACCTGGAGACGATGCTCGCCACCGGTATGAACCTGTCGGACGCCTTGCGATCCGCGCTGCTCATCGTCGCCGGGGTCTACCGGAAGGTGTGGGACGCCGGCGCCGTGCCGATGCACACGCGTCCGACGATCGAACGGTTCTGGATCACACGATGTGACCCTGGGCAGTGGCCTGCACCCGGTACGGCGCAGACGACAGTTCCCATCGCCTACAGGATCGGTCCGACGCCGGTTCCCACCAGTGCGACGGCAAGTCCGACGCCGGATCGCACCAGTGGGGCGGCAGGTCCGACCCCGGATCCCACCCGTCCGATGCCGCGTCCGGTCGGCCGCCCCCCGTCGCACCTGGTCCTCGCAGGGGGTGTGACCGGGCCTGCCCCGCGTCCCACACCGGTAGGACCGGACGGGCCCGGCGACGGCGGCCATCCTCAGCCCGACGACACGACCCGAGGACCCCAGCCATGAGTGAGCTCGGCGACGAGGCTGCGGTCCGTACCGCGCTGCGCAAGCTCGGCGTTCGCCCCGCTGGCCATGCCGTCGAGGAGGAGGGGCCGCAGCCCGCGCCTGTCGTCGGGATCCCCCCGATGCCTGAGTACAAGCCGGACGTCGGGGGGCCCGCCACGCGGCGGGCGCCGCGCAGGGCGTCATCGCGCTCACGGCCGCTCTCGCCCCGGCCGCTGGGATCGTCGCCGCGTTTCCGGCGGTGATGGCCGGGGCCCAGGTCGCTCTCGGCACCCTCAAGCTCGCCGTCCTCGGAGTCGGCGACGCCCTGTCGGCGGCGTTCTCGGGCGACGCCGCGAAGTTCGAAGAGGCGCTGCAGAAGTTGGCCCCGGCCGCACAGCAGGCCGTCACCGCGGTCAGGGATCTCGGGCCGGAGCTGCAGAAGGTCCAGCAGTCCATTCAGCAGGCGTTCTTTGCCCAGTTCGCCGACGACGTCTCCGCGGCGATCAAGAACCTGCTGCCGCTGCGGACGCAGCTCGCCGCACTGGCGACCGAGTTTGGCCAGGCCGCCGACGAGGGCCTGAAGTTCGCGGCATCGCAGCAGGCTGTCGGGCCGCTGCGCGCCATCATCCAGGGCACCACGCAGGCCGCAGCCGGGCTTCAGGCTGCCGTCGCCCCCTTGGCGAAGGGCTTCTTGGACGTAGCCGCGGCGGTCTCGCAGGCGTTCGGGTCTCAGGTCGGCGGCCTGATTGCTCAGGTCGGCGCGCAGGTCGGGACGTTCCTATCGGAGTTCGCGGCCTCGGGCCGCGCGGTTGAGGTGGTACGCGGCGCAGTCGGTGTCTTCCAGCAGCTCGGCGCCGTCGCCTCCAACGTCGGGCAGATCCTTTCCGGTGTCTTCTCTGCGGCGTCCGGCGCGGGCGGCGGGCTGCTGAACAACCTTCAGACGGTCACGGGGGCGCTCCGTGACTTCGTCCAGAGCGCGGCCGGTCAGGAGGCGGTCGGGAACGTCTTCCGCACGGTTGCGACGATCGCCGCCCAGCTCGGGCCGATCCTGTCAGCGCTCGTCACACAGATCGGGCAGATCGCTCCCGCGCTCGCGCCGGTCTTCTCGACCCTGGGCCCGGCGATCACCGGGGTCATCAACGCGCTCGGGCCCGCCCTGGCGGCGATCGCGCCGAGCCTCCAGACTGCCGCGTCCGCGCTCGCTGACGGGCTCGCCGCCATCGGCCCGAGCCTCGGGCCCGTCGGCGCGGCAGTCGGCTCGGTCCTGTCCGCGCTGGCCCCGCTTCTGCCGCTGGCCGGTCAACTCGTCGCGGTCCTGGCGCAGGCGCTCGCGCCGGTTCTGCAGAGCCTGGCGACGCTGTTCACGCCGATCATTCAGGCGCTGGTCGGCGCGCTCATGCCAGTGCTGCCGCAGATCTCGCAGGCGTTCACGACGCTGGTCGCGGCGATGGCGCCGCTGGCAGCCGGGGTCGGGCAGGCGGTCGCGCAGCTCATTCAGGGACTGGCGCCGGTGCTGTCGACGCTGGCCGGCGTGCTCGTGCAGGTGGCGACCGCCCTGGTGCCCGTCTACACAGCGTTCGCTGACGCTCTGCTGCCGGTGCTGCCGCCGATCGTCGACGCGATCAACGCGATCTTGCAGGCGCTGATCCCGCTTCTGCCTCCGATCGCCGGGCTCGTCGCTGCCCTCGCGCCGCTCGTCGTCCTGATCGTCCAGCTCCTCGCGCCTGTGCTCCAGGTCGCCGCGGCGTTCGCGTCGTGGGAGGCGATCAACATCGTCGTCCCGATCATTCAGGGCGTCGTCGGCGTACTGACCGGGCTCGTGTCGGGGCTGACGTCGGCGGTCACGTTCATCACCCAACTGCCCGGCATGATCGTCTCCGGGCTGTCGGCGCTCGGCTCGACGATCGCGACGTTCTTCACCGGCCTCGTCACGACCATCGGTACGTGGCTGACGACTGCCTTCACCACCCTCGTCGGCTTCTTCACCCAACTGCCTGGCATGATCATGTCCGGGCTGGCGGCGCTGCCGGGCCTGCTCGTCGATCTGTTCGTTCAGGCGGTCGCGGCCGTCGGCATTGCGATCCTCACCGCGATCGCGGCCGTCGTGTTCATCTTCACCGCACTGCCGGGCCGGATCGACAGCGCCCTGTCGTCGCTCGGCTCGCTGCTGCTGTCGGTCTTCACCTCGGCGTTCAACTCGGCGCGCTCGGCGATCTCGTCGTTCCTGTCGTCGGCGGCGTCGTTCTTCTCGTCGCTGCCGGGCCGGATCGCCTCGGCCGCCGCCGCGCTGCCCGGCCGGCTGTCCGCGTTGTTCCGGTCGGCGGGGTCGAGCGCCCTGTCCGCCGCGCGGTCCTTCGGCTCGTCGGTCGTCTCGTTCTTCTCCGGGCTGCCAGGCCGGATCGTGTCGACCATGAGCGCCCTGGGCTCCCGTATCGCGGGCGTGTTCAGCAGCGCCGCGGGCGCAGCGCGAGGCGCTGTCTCGTCGCTGATCTCCGGGATCGTGTCCCTGTTCTCGGGCCTTCCTGGCCGCATCGTCGGCGCGCTCGGCAACATCGGCTCGCGGATCATGGCGAGCATCAAGAGCGGCCTCCCGTCGGCGGTCAGGAAGTATCTGCCCTTCGCGAATGGCGGCCTGGTCTTCGGCCCCACTCACGCGCTGATCGGTGAAGCCGGGCCCGAGGTCGTCATCCCGCTGACGAAGCCGCGGCGGGCCGCGCAACTCGTCGAGGAGTCCGGACTGATGGGCATCATCGGTGCGAACAGCGCCGACAACAGCAGCGGCGGCGTCACGATCGCCCCGTCGTTCACCATCAACGAAGTCGGCGACGGCGACGCGACCGCGAAGCGCGTCATGCACCGCATGGCCATGGCGTACAGCCTGGGGTGATCCGAGGCCGGCCGTAAGCTGGTGCCGCCGCTGGTTGTGGGCCGGGCGCACTCCGTCATGGGGGTCCGCGCGTGCTCACCGACTACCTCACGGTCGGCGGTATCGAGGTCATCAACACGGCCCGCCTGCGGGCGTACCTCGCGACGGTCGGCTCACCGCTGACCTCGGGCGCCGACGACGTCTGCGGCTGCGCGACGATCACCAACGACACGTTCGACCACACCCCTTACACGACCCCGGACGACCCCGACAGTCCCGCACCTTGGTACGACGCCGACGTGCCCGAGAGCGCGCAGTTCGCCGGGTTCCTGCCGCTCGACTTCGACGGCGTCGACGACTACCCGGTACGCCGCTCGGTGACGAACGCGGTCATCGGCGGCGGCGCGCTCGGACCGGCGCGCGTGCAGCCGCGCACCATCACCGTCACCGGCATCCTGTTGGGTGCGACGTGCTGTGCCGTCGAGTACGGGCTTCACTGGCTCGCCGAGGCGCTCCAGGGCTGCACCGGCTCCGCGTGCGGCGGCGACTGCGTCCAGATGCTCAAGTGCTGCCCTGGCGGCGAGCAGACCCCCGCTGAGTTCCTCGCCCGCTACCGGCGCACCTTCCGCCGCGTTGCGCTCGTGCAGGGTCCGACCGTGACGGCGCGGCACGGCGACGGCTCGTGCACGGCCGGGCAGTGCTCGTCTGGCGCGGACGTCCTCAGCGTCGAGTTCGTGCTCACCGCCGCCACACCGTGGGGGTGGACCGACGAGACGCCGGTCCTGAGCGTGAGCGTCCCGACCGACGACGACAGCGACTGCATTCAGTGGTGCATCCACCGCAGCTCGCTGCCCGACTGGGTGCCGCAGTGCCTTCCGGGCGGATGCCGGCTGGCCGAGTGCCCCGACGCGGGCGCCGAGTGCGGTGACCCGTTCTGCGCGGCACCCGCTCCGCCGCAGCCGTCGACACCGTCCTCGTGCTTCTGCCAGGCGCTCGCGACGAACCGAGACTGCTACGACCTCGACCTGACCGACCGCCCCGCCTGGTCGTCTGACGTGCCGGTCATCACCGTGTACGCGGGCAGCGAGGATCTTCGCCGGCTCACGGTCAGCTTCTACGAGCGCAGCGACGCCGACGAGGGCTTGTCGCCCGGGGAGGTTGCCGACAAGAGGCGGTGCGATCCCCTCGCCGTCTTCGAGGTCGGGTTTGTGCCTAAAAGCGGGACGTTGACGCTCGACGGGCAGATCGGCCGGGCCACCGTCGAGTGCGGCGGCACCTGCGAGACGTCGACGAGCGTGTGGGGCCGGGACGGGGCGCCGCCGACCTGGCCCGGGATCGACTGCGGCACGCTCGTCGTGTGCCTTGAGAGCGACGAGATCGTGCCGCCTGCGGACGACGCGAGCGTGACGGTCGCCCTCACCGGCCGGGGCTACTGACCGGCGGCTGGAGCGGGGTAGCCCCCCGGCTGGCTGGATACTCTGACAAGACGCCGACTGGTTTTGGGCCGGGCCTCCTTCTCCCGCGGGTGGCCTGATGTCTTCAGCAGGATGCGGCGTACACAGCGCGTTCATCGTCGACCGGGACGGCGCGGTCGTCTCCAACGCCGACGAGCTGATCTCCGTCGAGTGGAACCGGGTCCTCGACGACGTCTCGACCGCTCACGTGATCATCAACCCCGACGGTGACTGCTGCGCGCAGCTCGGCCGCGTCCGCACCTGGCGGCACAAGCTCGTCGTCGCTCGGGACGGTGTGGTCGTGTGGGAGGGGCCGATCATCCAAGCCGAGTGGTCGTACGGCAAGGTCGAGTTGTGGGCGAGCGACATACTCGTCTGGCTCGACCGGCGCGTGCCGCACTCGAACGCGACGTTCACCGGCGCCGACCTGACCGACATCGGCGCGTGGCTGATCGAGGACGGATTTGCTCCCGATGATCCCGGCCACACGGTGGAGATCCTCGGACCCGCGAACGTCGAGGGCGGTCGCGAGTACGTCGTCGACGACGGGCAGACCGGCGACCACCTGCGGGACCTCGCGGACACCGGTCTCGACTACACGGCGATCGGGTCGACGATCGTGCTGATGCCCGAGACGTGGAGCGCGAGTGTCGGCCTGTTGACCGACGTTGACCTTCCCGAGGGGCTGATCGTCGCTGAGGACGGGTCGCAGCTCGCGACGCGATTCGTCGTCCACGGCGACCAGAACAGCGGCGTGAAGGGCGTTTCAGGCGGCACGGACGCCTACTACGGACTCCTCGAACGCAGCGTCGACGAGTCGTCAGTGAAGACGGACGCCTCGGCCCGTGCGGCTGCCCGCTCGCGGCGGGCGGCGAACTACCCGGTGCCGGTGTTCCTGGCGTCCGACGAGGTGACCTTGTCCCCGGAGGCCGCCGTCGACGTCGCGAAGCTCGTGCCGGGCTGGTGCGTCGACGTCGCGTCGCAGGCGACCTGCCGGCCACTGACGCAGCGCCTGAAGATCGCGGGGGTCAAGGTCGAGGAAGACGGCGACGGCGAGAGCGTTCAGGTCACGCTCGCACCCCTCAGCAGCGAACTGGAGGACTGACGGCATGGCATCGCGAGGGTCCGCGTCCAGGCGCCTGCCAGGTAACCCAATGGGCGGAGTCCTGCGCGAGGTCGGACGCGCGGCGCGTACGGCGTCGCGGACGCCTGGCCCGCGCGGCGAGCAGGGGCCCCCTGGAGAGCGTGGCGATCGTGGTCAGCAGGGCCCGCCAGGTCCGCCTGGCGAACGCGGGTTGCGTGGTGAGCAGGGGCCGCCCGGACCGCCCGGCGTGCCGCCGGTCGCGGCGGTCGTGGTGACATCCGCCCACGGCCGCGCAACGTGGACGTACCCGCGGCCGTTCACGCAGCCTCCCGTGATCAGTGCCCTCGCCGTCGACCCGTCGCCGAGCGACGACCGCACGGTGACGGTGACGCTGGAGTCGGTCACCGCCCAGGAAGCCACCGTGCGGGTGTGGCAGACACAGCCGCTTCTCGGGTTGGGCCTCCTGCCACTGGCCCCCGCCGCGGCGGGGGTGCACGTTCACATGACGGCGAGCGGGCAACCTGCCGACATCTGACCGCGCGTACCCTGTCGGTGCGCCGACTGGTTAAGGGCCGGGCGAGGTTCGGACACAGGGGTGATCCCCATAGCCAGGGCGTGCGTTTGTGACGACTACTTCATGTTGGGCAGCGACGGTGAACTGTGCCTGAAACCAGGCTCAATGGGCCTGCGGCAGGTCATCTCGTATGGCGACGTAGGAACGGTCACCTTCCGCAAGGCGTCGTATCCGTGGCTCAGCCGGGTCCGCGTCCGAGTCCAAGGCGCGGGCGGTGGATCGGCGGGCGCGAACGCTGACAACAACGAGGCCATCGCCCGGCCGGGCGGGGCCGGCGGCGCGTACGGCGAGGGCCTGATCCAGGTATCGGCCCTGTCCGCGACCGAGACAATCATCGTCGGCGAGGGCGGTTCGGCGGGCGGCGCAGGCTCCGATGGTGGCGACGGCGGCTCGTCGCAGTTCGGCGGCCACCTCTTCTCCCCGGGCGGGGCCGGCGGCACCTCGAACATGCCGAGCGGGGCAACGGCGAGTACCTCGCAGGGCATCAGCGGCCCCGTTTCGGGCACGGGCGGTGACTCCCGGCAAGGCGGTGGCGCCTCGGGCTCGGCGCTCCGCCTGAACGGCAACTTCGCCATGGCCGGACACGGCGGCAACTCGTTCCTGGGGACGGGCGGCCTAGGCCGCACCACCCAGGGGAACGGCCTTGGGCCGCGTGGCCGGGGCGCTGGCGCGGGCGGCGGCCTGTCATTCGGCGGCGATGTCGACGGCGGCAGGGGCGGTGACGGCGTCGTAATCGTCGAACTGTACGGGTGAGGCGACACCGCCCGGCATACCCCTGTGCGCCCAACAGGCGCTAACTGGCCCTAACAAAGCCTCTGGACGTGGCGGTGAGTGATCAGGCAGACGGCCAGTCCGAGGAAGGCTTCATGGATGTCGGCGTTACACAGAGGAGCCCGGCGGGCCAGAGGAAGGGGATGAGCTGCGTACCGACGCCTCCAGCGTCGCCAGCCACCTGGCCGAGCACGACCAGCGCCATGGCACGAGCCGCAGCGACGATATACCGCCGCCGCTGCGGGAGGGCTGCGCAGAGGCACAGCGCGACACCGTGCGGGAATACGCCCGCCGGGAGTGGCGGGCCCGCGAAGTCGCCAAGCGGCTATGAGGTGGAGAGCGGCTACGCTCGTCCTCTTCGTCGTCGGGGTGTTCGAGCTCCTTGGACGCACGGGAGCCTTGCACCACATTGGTGCAAGGCTCCCCGGCTCGTGGGCCGGCGTTCGCCTTGGGGCATCTACGGCCCGAGGCGAACGGTTTTGCTCAGGCTCCCCGCGACAGATTGCTTTGGATGCTGGAGGTCAATGAAACGATCTTCTTCATTCGGGGCAGACGTCCCGGGAAGAGCAGCGGATGTCGTGGTGCGGTCTCGAGGACGATCGATTCGCGGGCGATGCTGACAGTGATGCGCGCGAACCATCGGACGCTTGCACCCATGTCGATTTCCCAGGAGTCCAAGCCGTAGGGCGTCAGCCCTCTTACGCCGGCCATGGACCGGATGGATTCCAAGGCGTCATCACCGTGTTCGGTGGCCTTGAGGGTGTTGAACGTGACGCGGTGGACAGACCGCAGTGAGGCTGCTGTGACAGGCGGCGTCCGGTGTATTCGTACGAAGTGCGCTCCGGTGATCACTGCTGAGATCGCGGCGGCCATGATCGGAGCCCTCTCCAGAGCGCGCGCTCCAGCCTGGGGAACGGGGTAGAAGGACACCCCTTCCAGGAACAGAAGGACAGTCAGGCACAAGGAGATGAACGCGAACTGCGCGGCCAGCATGGCGATCCCGAACGTCACCAAGCTCCTTACTCCTTCGAATTCCCTGTTCACCAGCAATTTCTTCCTTTCACATGTTCGGGATACAGAGGGACGAACATGAGCCCGCCCGCTGTCCACGTGGGGAACGTGGTTTTCATCGCGAAACATTGGTGGTGGTTGTGGGCGCTGTCCACCTCATCGATGATTTCACTCGCCAACACGGCGAGGTAGGTTCCAGCAACGACCGCACAGTACGGACCCATACCTGAGTCCGCACACAGAGCCACCGCCATCAGGGAGCCGACAGCCGCGGCGACGGTTGCGTAAGTCCAGCCGTGGTCCGCCATCCAGATGTACAGATGTTCGGTTCCCCAGCGGCTCAGGTAGAAGGTGCAGGTGGTGTAACCGCATGTGGAGTGGCCGTGCGGGAAGGTGAAGCGTCCGGAGATGTCGCTGTTGTTGACGGGGTTCTGGTCGGCGTAGTCGTAGGCGTTGGCGCTGCCTCCGGGAACGGGGTCGCGTTGGTCGAAGCGGCCCAGGTAGGGGTTGTAGCCTCGTACGTCCATGAGGATCTGCCCGGCTTGGCCCGCATTCTCACGCTGAGCGCCCGCCGCCCACCCGTATGAGGCCGCCGTGCCTGTCTCCACCAGCCCGAACTCGCTGTAGGTGTTGGTGGAAGTGACGGAGTTGCTTGCCAGGTCTTCCGTGGCCATGAGGTCGCCGTGCAGATCCATCAGCTGCAGGGTGACACCAGATGCGGTGACGGTGGCGGCCAGGTGGTCATCCGGCCCGAGCACGTTCCGGGTCCATGCGCCGTTGGACGCGGTGATCAGATCGGGTTTGTCGGACGGGTCGGCGTAGTCGTTGGTGAAGGTGATGCCGCTGCTTGCGGCGGCGATTGAGACGCGCGTGCCCGTGGGATCCAGGGTCCAGCTGTTGGTGCTGCCAGCCTGTGTCTGGCTGGCGAGCATACCGTTGGCGAAGTAGCCGGCGGTCAGGTTGCTAGAGCCTCCGGCGTCGACGGACGGGGTGGTGGTGATGTCACCGAGCGTGTCGTAGGTGTATCCCGTGTCGGTGATCCGGTCCGCCGCGTCGTACGCGTGGCTCTCTGCGGTGCTGGTGCTGGTCTGGCACGTACCGTCGGTCTTTGGCGCGCTCGTCGTGAGATTTGTGCGGTTGGAATCAACCTCGTAGCCGTAGGCACGGGTGGTGCACTGGCCTGACTGGGTGTCGGCTACGGTGGTCAGCCGGTCCGCCGCGTCGTAGCTGTATGTCTTGGTGGTGGACAGCTCCGATCGGTTGGCCCAGTCTCCGGCGTCGTTGGTCTGGACGGAATCCGTCAACGGACCGGACCAGTTGCTGTTGGTGTAGGTCAGCGAGGTTGCGGCGCCCGTGGCGTCGACGGTGTAGGTCGCTGTGGTACTGCCGGGGTAGGTCTCGTTGACGAGGTTGCCGTCCGGTCCGTAGCCGGCGCCGAAGGTCCCGGCTCGGCTGTCATTCTCGCTGGTGAGACTGCCGTCGTGCACGGTCCCGCCGTTGTAGGTGTATGTCGTGGTGTCACCGTTGTCGCTCCGGCTGATGACGCGTTCCGCCAGGTCGTAGGTGTAGTTGGTGACCCTTCCGGTGGCGTCTGTGTAGCTGCTGGGGTTGCCGAAGTCGTCGTAGGAGGTTTTCAGGTCCGCTGTCGCGTTCCCTGAGGCGTCCAGGTTCTGCAGATCGCTGGGCAGACCCGTCGTGGAGCTGTACAGGGTCTTGGCCGGAGCCACAGCGGATCCCATACCGGTTCCGGTCGTGGCGATGTCACTGCGCGTCGTACGCGCGGCCGCATCGTAGGCGGTGGTCGTGGTGCGGGTTGCGGTAGTGCTGTCTGCTGCGGTGTACGTCTCGGTCTTGGTCAGCGGTTGCAGATAGACGTTGTAGGTGTAGGTGGTGACTGGAAGGTTCGCGAGGCCGGATGTGTTCGGCTGGGCGGCGGGCTTGGTTTTGCAGACGAGGTCGGCCCAGACGGGCTGGTTGCCGCAGGCCCCGTCGACACTGTTGGTGCCGGCGGTGTAGTAGATGGTTTTGGTGGTGCCGGCGCCGGTCTGGGCGGTGTCACTGGGCTGGCTGCTGGCGATCTGCAGCGGCTCGCCCCCGTAGAGCGAGGAGTCCTCGTTGAAGGCGACGGTGTTGCTGATGTTCAGGTGGCCGGTGCCGGGGTCGGTGACGGTCTGCAGCGGGGTGTGCAAAGTCCACCCCTCGTTGTCGCTGCCCTTGTTGTAGACCGAGCTGGTTGTGCGGCTGTCGACGTCGTTGCTGCCGGGCACAGAGGCGCCCAGGCTGGCGCTCACGATCTCGCTGGTGACGAGCTGGTAGGGGTTGCCGTTGGCGTCCTTGTCGCTGTTCGGGGCGCCCTGGTCGTAGACGTCGTGGGTGTGGGTGCGGATGGTCTGGATGCTGCCGGCTGCCGTGGCCTGGTGGGCGGGGCCGTAACTGTCGGTCAGTTCAGTGCCATCGCTGCTGTAGAGATTCTCGGTGTCGAGCTGGGCGGCGACGGTGGCCGAGGTGCTGCCCGCCGCGAGGGCGCTAGCCCGGTTGGTGGCGCTCAGCTCGCGGACAGAGTTGCCGTTCTGGTCGTACTCGGTGGTGGTGATGTTCCAGCCGTTGTTGTAGCTGGCGGTGTTCACTTCCCGGCCCTGGGAGTCGTAGTAGAGGATCTGGGCGTAGGTCCAGTCCGTGGGCGGGTTGCTGCTGGGGGCGTGGTCGGGCGGGAAGATGGCGACGGCGGAGACGGGGTTGTCGCTCTGGCCCCAGCCGGCGGTGGTGGCGGCGTCCATGCTGGCGGGGCCGCCTGCGGCGGTGGTCAGCGGCACGCTGTAGCTAATGACGGTCTTGGCTATGCCGGTGCCGTTGGCGCTGTTGTGGGTGCGGGTGATGGAGGCGAGCTTGCCGTAGTCCGCACTGCTGTTGTCGTCGTTGTAGACGAGTACCCAGGGGGCGAGGGAACCGGCGGTGGACTGAGCGGGGCTGATGTGCAGGAGGCGCCCGTAGTCGGCGTCGGTGCTGGTCTCGTCGTAGGTGTAGGTGGCGACCAGGGCGGGGCTGATCCGCGGGTCCCATTCGGTGGCCAGGCGCCCGGAGGCGTCGTAGGTGTACTTGGCCGCCGCGGTCTTGGTCAGTGTGGTGCCGTCGGAGGTGAGGAAGTCGATCTCTGAGATGTTGCCACTGGTGCCGTCGTAGGTGAACTGCAGCCCGCGGCAGCCGGCGGCCCAGCTGCCGCTGGTGGCCGGGTACGGGCAGGCGCTGGTGGCGGGCTGGCTGCTGGCTGCGTTCGGGGCGACCATGAGCATCAGCTTGCCCTGTGTGGCTCCGCTGTTCGGGTCGTAGATGAACCCGGTGGCTTTGGCACTGCCGGGCTGGGTGACCGTCGCTGGCAGGTACAGGCCGCTGGTGCCGCCCGCCGGTACGACGAAGGTGACCACGGTGCCAGTGCTGTCGGCGAGCGTGAACCCGGTGGAGCCCTTTGTCAGGGTCAGGCCGCTGGCTGCGGCTGGCCCTTGTCCGGTGTAGGGGGTGGTGCCGTTGCTGGCGGTCCCGGCGGCGAAGGTCAACCCCGAGCCGTCGTGTCCGGTGAGCAGGGCGTAGGTGCCCTTGTCGGTGACAGAGGCCCAGGAGGCGCTGGTGCCGGCGACGGGCAGACTGGTGGTCCAGCCGGGGCCGAAACCGGTGTTGACCGCGGTGGGCTTGAGGGAGTTGAAGGTGCGGTCGACGGACAGGCCGGAGCCGTAGCTGGCGACGCTCACGTCGGTGGAGGTCACAGAAGCGTTGCCGGACTGCAGGCCGACGGTGACGGGTCCGGCTTGGGTGGTTCCGAAGTCGGTGCCGGTGCCGAGCCGGTCGAGGGTGACGCTGACCGGTGGGGAGACGACAGTGTTGCCGTTGGAGGCTCCAAATTGCGCTTCGACCTGGAGCAAACCGTCGTTGGTGACGGTCTGGGTGAGGTTCCAGACAAGGTTGGGGCTGGTGACCTCGTTGGTGCCGGAGACGGTGTTCAGCGGCCAGGCGCTGATGGCGGTCCCGTTCTGGGTGACCGCTGTGGTGGGGATGGAGGTGAAGGAGCCGCTGGCGCCGACCCGGTACTTGAAGGTGACGGTGCTCGCACCGGTGGGCGCACTGGCGGACAGGGGCAGGGTGGTGGAGGTCGCGGACTGGTCGGCCGGGCTGGTCATGCCAGCGGATCCGACTCCGAAGACGTAGTAGGTCTCCGTGCCCTGCTTGTCGGCGTTGCTGTACGCGGAGACCCACAGGGTGTGGTAGCCGGCCGGGGGGTTGATGCTGATGGTGGCCGAGGTCCCGGAGGTCCAGGTGCCGTTGCCGGAATCGATGCCCCAGCTGAAGCCCATGACGTCGCTCGCCGTGTCGCTCAGGGAGCAGGTGGTGCCGCCGGAGATCGCAGCAGTCCACACCCCGTGCGGGTAGCCGGGGCAGGACACGCTCGGCGCCGGTGGGGTGCTGGTGTCGACGGTGAACGCCTGCGCCGCACTCCAGGCCGAGTAGTCATTGCCGTCGTACGCGCGGACCTTCCAGGTGTAGGAGCCGTCCGCGAGTGCGGAGCTGGGCTTCCAGGTTGCCGCGGTGCCGGAGTTCACGAATGCGGTCGTGCCGGACGCTGTGACCGTGGAGCCGGACAGGATCTGGTAGCTGAGCTGGACGGTGTCGCTGTCGGCGTCGGTGGCCGACGCCGACAGGGTCGGCGTGCCGCTGGACGTGTACGTGGAGCCGACCACGTTGGACGGCGTCATGGACAAGTTGGTCGGGGTCACCGGGGGGTGGTTGTAGGTGATGGAGAACGACGGGTTGGTGGCGAAGCGCACCAGGTGGGTGTCGTCGGTCTCGGTAGCGTTGAACAGCCCGATGGTCCAGTTGCTGTGGCTGCCGTTCGCAAGCAGCTGCATCGAGGCCTGCACGTTGAACGCGACGGCCAGGTTCGGGGACTGGCTTGTGGTGGTGAAGCTCTTGGCGAGTACCGGGTTGGGATAGTTGGGGTTGACCGAACTGTCCTTGCACGGCTGGTTGTTCCACGTCGTCGACGTGGAGATCGAGCAGGTCGAGTACAGGTCCACCGCGGTCGTGGTCGATCCGGAGGCAGCGGCGTAGCTGACCGTGGTGTTCAGCGTGGCCGACAGGATCGTCGCCCCGAAGATGGTGGAGGGCACCCTCAGGTTGTAGTAAGTGCGCTCGATCCCGGTCGGGGAGGAAAAGCCCTGATACCCGACGGCGTTGCCGTTGCTGGGGGCGGTGTCCCAGTTGGAGGTGGTCGGATACGCCTGCTGCACCTCGTCGTAGTTGAGCGTCGAACCACTGGCCGGGTGCGGCGTGTAGGCCGGATCGATGTATACCGGGAACACCGTGGACTTCGCCGCCAGCAGGCTCTTATCGGCAACCAGGTGCAGCTTGTGGTTCTTCAGGTTCGCCCGCACCGGCGCCTGATGCGCGCGCATGCCCGGCGCGTGCACAGTGGAACGGGTGCCTGGCTGGGCCGTCAGACTCGCCGGCGTGACGTGGGCCAGCGCGTGGGTGGAGCCCGCCGAGGTGTCGGCGTGGGTCAGGAAACTGCTGTCCGAGGCCCTTGTGGTGACGTCTGCGGTGGCAGCCGAGTCCCACATCACCGGGGAGGGGGAGTTGACCAGCACATCCCCGTGGGTATCGGTGTCGGTCAGGTTGCCGCCGGCGTCCGTGGCCGCAGTGGTGCCGTTACTCGTGTTCACCGTCTGCACCAGATCGGCCAGTGCCGGATCAGCAGCGGCGGTAGCGTCCTCGATGACCAGAGTCTCCTCGACACCACCTGCGGCAGTGGCGGTGACCTGGAGATCCACGCCGGAAAGCACAGCGGGGTAGGTGAGCGTCGCACCTGAGGCAGTCGGCGTGGGCAGGACACTGGGCCAGGTCAGGGACAGCTGCTTGCCGTCCACGGTCATGATGGCCAGCGGGCCACTACCGCCCCCGGACAGCTTGAGCACGGACTCCGACAACGCCGGCGCCCAGTCCCCCGCCGAGTCCTTGACCAGCGTCGGATCCAGGACCTTCCAGGAACCGTCCTGATAGACCCATTTGGGTGCGGCGTACTTCTCGTAAGTGAAGGTGCCGTCGGAGTTGGCGAAGGTCTGCGAAGCGTCTGTGCGGTCGTCCAACACCTCCACCCGGGAATCCTGCTTCTTCGCCGCCATCATCGCCGCGTAGGCGTCCGGACGCGACGCGACGGGAGTCGCGGACGCGGCGGCGGCAAATGCCGGTGCGCTGGCCGGGGAGATGACCGTGAGCGCGGTGGAGACCAGTGCCCCAGTCACCGCGATCGCGATGCGTCTCGCAAGGGGCGGACCTGTCAGCCCGCCCGCAAACCTTCGTGACAACACGTCAGATGAGCCCTTTCAGAGGAAATCAAGCAATGAAGGACGCAACAGGCCTAAAAAGAGGGCACCTTGCGGCCGCGTGATCCTCTCACCTGGTCCTTCACGCAACCCGCACGATGTGCGCGCCTCCCCGGGCAAGCGCAGGAGCAGGAGGGTGGCGGACCTGAGCGGCAGTGGCTTTGGGTGACTACCGGAGGCGAATACATCCGGTTAGCGCCTGTATCGCATCGTCAGCTGTTGGTGCGTCAGATTTCAGCACAGAGGCGGATCGGGTAGCGTTTCATACCTTATTCGAATGGTATATCGGCACCATTGGGGTTTTTCCTCATTATTCGTGACCTGGTGTAGCTCTCCTCTGGAATCTGAGCTGGGAGAACCCCCCTCGCTGTCAACGACTTCGGCAGCGGCAAGGTGGTCGTGCGGGATGGCTAGGCTCCGAGACCCGGGTCAGGGCCGACATCGTCACCTCGGCGGCAGCCGGCACGGGCCGCGGGGGTGGCTGAGCTGAGCTGCACGGACGCGGAATGCGGCGCCGTACGCGAGTGCGCTCGCCGGCAGTGGGGGCCATCGAGGACTTACTGGCTGGCCCTAACAAAGCCTCTGGACGTGGCGGTGGGTGATCAGGCAGACGGCGAGGCCGAGGAAGGCTTCGTGGATGTCGTCGCGTCGTTCCCACCGGATGCGCAGCCGGCGGAAGCCGTGCAGCCAGGAGATCGTCCGCTCGACCACCCACCGGAAGGCACCCTGGCCGGTGCCGTGCGGCTGCCCTCGTTCGGCGATCGCCGGGCGAATGCCTCGCTCGCGCAGCAGCCGTCGGTACTTGTCGTGGTCGTAGCCGCGGTCGGCGAAGAGCATGTCGGGCCGCCGTCGCGGCCGACCAACGACGCCCGCAACGGGCGGAATCTTGTCCAACAGGGGCAGCAGTTGGGTGACGTCGTTGCGGTTGCCGCCGGTCAGCGACACCGCAAGTGGGATGCCCTGGCCGTCGGTGAGGATGTGGTGTTTGCTGCCCGGGCGTGCGCGGTCGACCGGGCTGGGTCCGCTTTTGGGCCCCGGCGGGCGGCCCGGACGTGGGAGGAATCGATCACCGCCCGGGACCAGTCCAGCTGGTTCTTCGAGCGCAACTTGTTCAGCAGCAGCTGATGCAGCTGCACCCAGACGCCGGCCTCGTTCCAGGCCGCCAGGCGGCGCCAGCAGGTCATCCCGGAGCCGAAGCCGAGCTCCTGCGGAAGGTACTCCCACTGGATCCCGGTGTGCAGCACGAACAGAATCCCGCACAGAGCCTGCCGGTCCGGCACCCGCGGCCGACCCTCCACCTGCTTCGGCGGTGGTTCGGGCAGCAACGGCTCGATGAGCGACCACAGTTCGTCCGACACGATTCACGGCCGTGACTGACGCTTCCCCATGCCCACACCAACGAGCGATCAAGCCGACAGTCACATGCTCAAACGCTTTTGTTAGAGCCAGTAACAGCGGACCTTTCGACGACGCCATGTGTCCTGGTCGCCTTCAAACGGTTCGAGTGACTGCTGTGGCCGCCCGAGTACTCGGTAACTGCCAGTGGAGGTCGCCAGGTTGCGCTGGCTGGCAGCGTGTAGTGTCCGGTTGCGTGCTGGCTGAACGACGACACCAACTCATCCTGCAGGCCCTGCGCTCGGGCGGCACGGCGTCCGTGACTGACCTCGCCGAGCAGCTTGATGCCAGTGCGGCGACGATCCGGCGAGACCTCCTAAAACTGGAGGGGGACGGGTTGCTTACCCGGGTGCATGGCGGAGCGGTCGTCGAGGAGGATCAGCCGCCCTTCGACGAGGCCGCTTCGGTTCAGGTGAGAGAGAAGGACGCGATCGCCGCCCAAGCGGTCACGATGATCGAGGACGGCCAGTCGGTCATTCTCGACAGCGGAACGACGGTGCACCGGCTGGCGCTTCAGCTGCATGGCCGCCGACTCACTGTGATCACGAACAACCTTGCGGTCTACGACGTGCTCATCGATGACGAAAACATCGACCTGATGTTGCTCGGGGGCATGGTCATCCGTGAATCACGCATGTTGGATGGGTTCATGGCCGAGGACAACCTCCGGCAAGTCCATGCAGACTGGCTGTTCATGGGAGCTTGCGGCCTTCGCCCTGGAGGCCAGGTCATGGACACCACCGTGGCCGAGGTGCCCGCCAGGCGCGCCATGATCGCCGCCAGCGACAAAGTGGTCCTTCTAGCCGACAAGAGCAAGTTCCCCGGAACCGGCATGGTGAAGATTTGTGATCCGGAAGACCTGGATGTGGTCATCACCAACGCGTCGGGAGACGACGCGACCTGTACGGTCCTGCGTGAGGCCGGCGTGAGGGTGATACCGGCAGCTCCGGACGCACTCGGCGGCTAACAACGGCTACTGAATGACTGAGTTGCCGGTGGGTGATGAGGCAGCAGGCGAGTTTGAGGAACGCTTCGTGAATGTCGGCTCGTCGCTTCCAGCGGATGCTTCTAAAGGCAGATTCGTTTGGATCAGGCCGTGGGGTGGCGGTGGGCGCGCAGCCAGTGCACACCCTTAACGGCGTAGACAGCGGTCAGGAGCGGGAAGCCTGCGAGGCCGAGCCAGAACCAGGATTCCCCCACCGTGAAACTCAGCGGTATGCCGCCGAAGAGGAGCAGGGAGCCGACGACCTCCATCAGGTCAAGGCGCGCCTTGAAACGCAGCGCGGAGTCGGCTTCCCGCAGTCGATGGATGACGGGGATGAGACCGAGGACCTGCCAGAAGAACAGAACGAGAAAGATCCAGACGAACCAACCGGGTATGCCCACGGCGCGCACTCTAGCGGCCGCCCGGAACGCGCCGGGGGAAGATCCGAAAGAGCACCCTAGACTGACGTGTAGCCGCTGGTTCTGGGCCGGGCCAAGGATCGACGCCTCAAGGGGTGCGACTTGGCCAGGTGCCAATGCGGCGGGACGGGCTGCAACTGCGTCATCGTCGCCGGTGAGAACACGGAGGTGACGGGCGCGGGCAGTACGCCGAACCCGTTCGTCATCACTGCGGTGACCAACTGCGCCGAAGTCCGCTCGTGTCTGTCGAACGGCGCGGGCATCTCGTACAACTCGTCGACGGGTGCGATCTCGCTCGACCTCTCCGAGGACGCGGGCAACAACGCCGTCATACGGCCCAACGGCCTGTACGTGCCGACCGGCGCGGCCACCGTGACGGCCGGGTGTGGTCTGCTCGGCGACGGCTCGGGCGGGAGCCCGGTACGCGCCAACACAGCGGCCTGGCCGCACAGCTGCGGCATCGCGGCCAACGGCGGCGGGGTGTACTGCGACCCGGTCAGCGGCCAGTTGAAGACCGATCCCCCGTTCCGGGCCCGATACCGGGAGGCAGCCGCAAACGACACGGTGACTGCCAGGGTCGTGCCGAGCACAGAGACGACCATCCAGACCACCACCATCACCATGGTCAACCCGGACCCGTGCCGGCCCGCGTTCGTGATCGTGCACCGGGCGGTCGACGTGAGCTTCAACCTGCCGGCCAACGGTGGAGCAGCGGCGGCCGGGATCAACGGCGACGACCTCGCGTACATGAAAAACACCGGCAGCTCGGGCATCACCTCGTGGCAGTCCCAGAGCAGCGTGATGCACAACGCGGTCATCCCGGCGGGCGGCTCGCTCGCCATCAACCTGAACGTGACGGTCGGCCGTGGAGCCGGCGGCGCAAGGTACAACCGCATCCAGACCGCCATGCGGGCCTGGCTGTTCTCCATCCCTCTGAGCGCATAGGGCGGTTGCTGTGGACCAGACGACGACCAGCTACTACCAGCTCCCGGACGGCGGCCTGCGCACGGTGACCACGTCCGAGGGCGTAGACGTGTCGGTTCCCGACGGTGCGATGGGAGTGAGCGCAGAGGAGTACGAAGCCGCGCTCGCCGCCATCGAGGAGCAGCGCGCCCGGGACGAGGCCGAGCGCCAGGCTGCGCAGGAAGCCGAGGAGCGGACCGCGTACATCGCTCTGGCCGCGCTGCTGCCGGACGCGGTCGCGCGGCGCCTGTCCGGCTACACGGGGGGTGTGCTGGACAGTGATTGAGCTCGCGTTTGTGGCGGTTGGGGCGTGGTGGCCGGGCCATAAACTGTCGGGGCTGCTGGTTTTGGGCCGAGCCAGGTTCTCTTCTTCGGAGGGAAGCATGGCTAACTGCTGCGGCAGCAAGCGGTGCAGATGCACCGTTGTCGCTGGCCCCACCGTCACGGCGTGCGGTCTGAGTGGCGACGGCACGGCCGCGTCCCCGCTTGCCGCGAACGTGGCTGAATGGCCATTCGCGTGTGCCATCGGCGACAGCGGCAGCGGCGTGTACTGCGACCCGGCCAGCGGCGAACTGCGCGCCGACCCGCGGTACTGGTCCGATTTCGAGGGCGAGCAGGCGACGACCTCGTACGTCGCGGCCCCGATCCCTGTACCGGCCGTGCAGACCGTGATCGAGACGGTGTCCATCGACATCACCAACCCGGACCCCTGCCGGCGTGGGCTCGGCCTGCTGTTCCGGGAAGTCGACCTCGACTTCCAACTGCCCCCGAACAGTGGCGCTATGGCCGGTATCGACGGCGACGACACGGTCTATCTGGGCAACACCGGCAACCGGCAGATCTTCGCCACCCACGCCCAGACAAACAAGATCACGTCCTTCACGCTCGCGCCGGGGGAGACCCGCACGATCACGATGAATGTCGAGGCCGGCCGGGGAAGCGGCGGGGCCACCATCACGCGCGTTCAGAAATCGTTGCGCGCCTACGTGTGGTCCAACCATTTCAACTGACGGGGGAGCGCCAGTCATGACCGAACAGACCTTTTACTACGAGTACCCGTCGGGTGCGCTCACGGAGCGCGTCACGACCGCAGAGAATCCAGTCCACCCCGAGGGCGTGACCCTGCTGTCCGCAGCCGACTACGCCGCGAAGAAGGCGGCGGCCGACGCGGCGGAGGAGCAGCGGCAGGCTGCCATCCGGGCAGCGGAGACCGCGCGGGAGCGGGACGCCTACGAGGCACTGATCGCCGCCGGGATTCCCGACGAGGCGGCCCGCACGTTGTCGGGCTACCAGCCCGAGCCGACGGGCGGTGCGTGATGGCAGCCCCGATGACACCTGCCCAGTGGCGTGCCGCGCTGCGCGCCGAAGGTGTGCGGTTCGTCGAGTACCGCGGCTGGACCACGCGCGGCCGGGACGCGGCCACGGGCAAGACCTTCGGACCGGTGCACGCCATACTCAATCACCACACGGCAGGCCGTGACTCCCTCGCGACGGTCGCCATGAACGGCCTGCCGGACTTGCCGCCGCCGCTCGCTCACGCGTACCTGCCTAAGTCCGGTGTGCTGACGCTCGTCGCCGACGGCCGCGCCAACCATGCCGGGCTGGCGGCGAAGAACGTGTTCGACGCACTCGTTGCCGAGCGAGACCTTCCGAGGCAGTCGACGGCGTCGGGCACGGTCGACGGCAACGATGCGATGTACGGGATCGAGGTCGAAAACCTCGGCGACAACGTCGACACGTACACGGCCGAGCAGTACGACACCTGGGTCCGCTTCAACGCGGCGATCTGCCGTCATCACGGCTGGTCGGCAGCGTCCGTGGCCGGTCACCTCGAAACAAGCGTCGAGGGCAAGGTCGACCCTCGCGGCCCTGTGGCCGGTTACGGCAACCGCGGACGCTTCACGTTCACGATGGACCGCTTCCGCGCGGACGTGGCCGAGCGCCTGGCCCACCCGGCGAGCTGGGACCCCACCCACCAGGAGGACGACGACATGCCCGGATACGTGAACCTTGGCCTCGCGAAGCCCTTCACGCTCGAGCCCGGCGCCTGGGATTCGATCGAGTTCACCACCGAGTGGAACGACACGGCCGGCGACCACGGAACGGACGGCAGCGTCTTCGTGCGCGGCGCCGCACGGTTCACCGGCAGCGTGTCTCTGGCGATCGACGGCCTGGCCGTCGGGCACGTCGTCCAGGCCCGTATGTCCGAGTACGACGGCGACAAGCTCGCGAAGGACCACCCGATCGACGAACTGATCGGCACGCCCGGCGGGACGTTCCGGGTCGTGCCGCTCGTGAAGCGGCTCGCGAAGGACCGCGGCATGCGGGTGAGGCTGCTGAACCAGTCCGACGCGCCGATCACCATCACCAGCGCCGTCCTGACGGCGCTCGTCTTCAAGGAGTCCTGACGTGCTGCTGCCTTCTCTCCTCCGTACGGTCGTGCCGCTCGTCGCCGGATGGATCATCGTCGCCCTGACCCATCTCGGGTTTTCGCTCAACAGCCAGACGGCGCAGGCGGCCGTGACGCTCGCCGCGGCGGGTGCCTACTACGTGGTGTTCCGGTTCGTCGAGCGGGTCGTCGAGAAGCTCGGCGGGCCGGCCTGGGTCAAGGGCGCGGCGGGTGCTCTGCTTGGGTGGGCGCAGCCTCCCCGCTACAAGAGGACGGATGACGTTGTCGAGCTGCTGCGCCAGAGCCGGTCATGACCACGCAGCCGCCGACCGAGTCCGGCGTCTACATCTCCCCAGTGCAGATGTACCAGGAGGTGCAGAACTTGTCCCGTTTGGTTTCCCGCATGGACGGCAAGCTGGACGGGATCCTCGCCGACAGTCGGGAGACCAAGGGCCACGTGACGGACCATGAGGCTCGGCTTCGTGCGCTGGAGCTCGGCGAGACGCCGCGCCAATTGCGGGACGAAGCCCGGATCGCCTCGCTGGAGTCCGCACGGTGGCCGCTGCCAGCGATCGGCGCGCTGACCGGTCTCGCGGGCGTCGCGACCGGTGTTGCCGCTCTGTTTGTTCGCTGACCGCCCCGAGACTGAGCCTCGCCCCTCAACCGCTCCGCGGGGTGGGGCTCTGCCATGCTGACCGGCATGAATGCAGACGACCTCGACGAGCTGCTCGCGCGACTGCCGAAGAAGACGCCGCGCGAGGTGTTCGACGAACTCGAGGCCGCGCGCCGAGCAGCGGAAGCCGCGCCGCCGCCAGAGCCGAGCATCATCCCTATGCCGGATTACCCGTACGGCCTTCGGGGCCCGCTGTCGGGGACGATGCGGTTTTCGTGCCCGCTCAGCTGCGGCTGGTACCACGATGAGAACCCGAGCCACGAGCCGTTGGGGACATTCGTCGTGCCGCTCGATCCGGCGAAGCTGAATGAGGCGCTCACCGCGCACGCTGAGGCCCGCCACGAAGCGTTTCGCCAACGCATCGAGACCGCCATCACGGACCACTTTGACCAGGCGCATCCTGGCCGCTGAACAGTTGGGCCCCTTTAGTAAGAAGATCAAGTAACACCATCAAGTAGTTCCAGTGCCTTCGCTTCGCTCAGGCACCGGCGCGGTGTCACTTCGGCTTTCCTGCTCATGGAGCTGTTCAGCCCTCTGCACGCGTCGGCGGTCCAGTCGATACGCGAGGAAGGTCTTCCACCACTCAAGCCGATCAGCGGAATTCTGCGGCAGCGCGTGCAGCACGAGGCGAACGAGCGCTATGAGCGTTGAGGCAACGGTGGTGAGGACGCCAGTGAGAAGAACTCCCCAGGCGGGCACGGCAGAAAGATCGGGCACGACCACGGAACTCGGCTTTCCCTGAGTTCTACGGGTGGTGCACACGACGCCCTCGGGGTGCCCCTCAACGGCAGCGCGATCGTGCGCCCACCCTCAGCAGTGAGCTGAGGGGGGCCCTTCTGATCGAAACTTCTCGCGCACGTTGAACTCGAAAAGGTCACTTGGTGTCACTGGTGGTTCGTCCCCCTGTACTTAGATCAACTAACGCGGCGGTATGTCACAGAATCCGGCCGCCTGGCGTTCCCCCCTGCATGACGACGTCAAAGCCCCGGCGCACCATGCTCCCGAGCTTCACGCGGCCGGCTCGAGGTTTCCGCGTGTGAGAGAGCCCCACAGGTCGAGCAGCAGCCGGTACCGCTCGGCGCGGGCCGGTGTGGCGGGCTCGCCCATCAGGGTGCGTATGCGGGCGTTGACGTCATCCAGGGCAGGGCAGCGGAGCCCGTTCGGGCAGGTCGAGGGGAACACGACTTCACGATACGAGCAGGCACTGACACCGCTTGAGGTGCAGGTACGCAACTTCAAGCCTGCGGCGGTGGCTTGAGGACGCACCGAGGTGCACTTCCCCTGTACCAGGCCCGCGCGGCAGGATCCTTCCCATGAGGATTTTGGTCATGGGCGGAACGTGGTTCCTGGGCAGGCACATTGCGGAGAATGCGCTGGCGAGGGGGTGGCAGGTCACCACTTTCAACCGGGGGCGATCCGGTCGCGAGTGGACGGCGTGGAGCCGATTCACGGAGACCGCACGAGCCGCGTCGACCTTGAGCGCCTCGCCGAACATGGGCCGTGGGATGCCGTGATCGATACTTCGAGCTCTGACCTTCCCCCTCGGGATGTGCTGGCGGCCGCCGCCACACTGCGTCCGGTTGCGCACCGCTGGGTGCACGTCTCTACCGTGTCCGTGTACGAGGGCTGGCCGCACCAGCCGCTCACCGATGCCTCGCCGCTCCTCGAATGCCCGCCGGACGCTGACGAGTTGTACGGCTACACGGGGCCGGACGGCTCGCCCACGCAGTACGGGTTCCAGAAGGCTGGGGTGAGCGCGCCGTCACCGAGGAGTTCGGCGACAGCGCGGTGTTCCTGCGGCCGGGCGTGATCCTGGGGCCCGGCGAGTACGTGGGACGTCTTCCCTGGTGGCTCGAGCGCGCCAAACGCGGCGGCCGCATCCTCGCCCCCGCCCCGGCCGAGCAGCGCATTCAGCCGGTCGACGTGCGCGACGTCGCCGACTTTGCGCTGACGATGGCGGCCAGCGACGCGAGCGGTGGGTACAACGTCACCCACTCCGAGGGCATCACGTTCCGCGGCTTCCTGGAGGCCTGTCTGTACGAGATGGGCGGCGCCGGAGCCCCTGTCTGGGTGGATCCCGCGGTCCTGGTCAACCAGGGCGTCAAGCAGTGGACGGAGTTGCCCCTGTGGCGAACGCACGCCGGGGTGTGGGCGGTTGACTCTAGCCGTGCCTTGTCGGCGGGCCTCACCTGCCGGCCGATCGCCAAGACGGTCGGCGACACCTGGCGTTGGTGGGCGTCCGATGAGCGTCCCGTGGACCACCCGCGCTGGGCGGAGCACGGGATAGCTGAGGAGAAAGAGGCGAAGATCTTCGCTTCGCTGGCCTCCTAGCTGTTCTGTCCGGGGAGGTTGTGGACAGGTGAGCCAGGTCTCGGCTGAGTGTCCGCGTGTCGGAAGGGGAATCCGCTGCCCGCTGGTTCGCAAGCCTGCCTCGCGGACTGCGAGGACGGACGGCGCGGCGTTCTATATCCCCAATCGACGGCGTCCGCCAACCTTCGAGACAGGTAATCAGACAGGTAGAAAGCGGGGGTCACGGGCAGAGGAGCGCACCAAGGGAAAGGCGCCGCATCAACCCTGCTGCCTGGTCGTGCAATCCCGACAGATTAGGCTGCGCTGGTGTCCCAGCTGCCCAGACTGTCCGTGCCCGCCCGTCCGCGTTCCCACCGTGTCCTGCCATCGCGCATCGGGCGGCGGCTCCTCGGCGGGCTCGTCTCCGTCGGCGTGCTTGGTGCTTCCGTGGCCGTCCTCGTGGCCACGACCGGCGTAGGTTCCCCGTCCCGTACCCCTGACGACGGCATCGGGACACCCGTGTCCACCTCTCCGTCTACCACCTCGGAATCGGCCAGCACCCGCAGCCGGGACCTCCGCTTCGGGCTCGCCTTCGGTGACACCCTGACCTGGATGACGGACGCGAACCTCGCCAAGGCGATGGACGACGCAGCGGAACTGGGTGTGCGCTGGGTGCGGGTGGACCTGTCGTGGCGCAATATCCAGCCCGACTCCTCCGTGCAGTTTCTGTGGGAGCGTTTCGACCGCGTGGTGGACGCGGCTCGCACCCGCGGACTCGACGTCCTGCCCACCATCTCCTACACCCCGCGCTGGGCCGCCGACCCGAACTGCGGAAGCACCAGCCAGACTTGCCCGCCCGCCGACAACGCGCAATTCGCCGAGTTTGCGCGGCAGGCCGCCGCGCGCTACGCGCCCAGGGGCGTGCATACCTGGGAGATCTGGAACGAGCCCAACATCAAGCCGTTCTGGCACACCGGCCCCGACGCCGATCGTTACGCCAAGCTGCTGGCCGTGACCGCCCCGGCCATCCGCGCCGTCGATCCCACGGCCTATCTCCTTCTCGGCGGACTCGCCGCCGTGGACACCATCCCTTCCAGGCAGTACGTGTCGCATCAGACATTCCTGGCAGAGTTGGGTCGGCGGGGCGCGCTGAAGCAGGTGAACGCAATTTCCTACCACCCGTACACCTATCCCCTGTTGCCCAGCACAGAGACCGCCACCGGCACCCGCTTCCAGGAGATCGACCGCACGCCGGACAACCTCGTCGCCATCCTCAAGCGGTACGGCAAGCCCGACATGCCGATCTGGCTGACCGAGACCGGCGCGCCCACCTGGTCCACGGGCAAGGCCGCAGACAGCGAGGACGCCCAAGGCACCGACCACGCCACCCTGCAGCTGCAGGCCAAGATCGCCGCCGACATGGTGCCGGCGTCGGCGGCAATCCCCTCGGTGGACGTGGTGTTCTGGTACTCCTACCAGGACGGGGAGCCGGAGAACGCGACCAGCCGCAAGTCGCGCCACTACGGCCTGACGTACTACGGCGGCCTGCGCAAGCCCGCCTTCGAGGCCCTGGAGAAAGCCATCCGGGACTACCAGCAGAAGAAGGACTAGAGAGTCCGGAACAAGTCCAGGTAACGGTCCGTCAGAGTGGGCCAGGCATAGCGTTCCTCGGCTGCCCGGCGGCCCGCCGCGCCCGTACGGTCGGCCAGGTCCCCGTCGGACAGCAGCTTGGCGCATGCCGCGGCCAGGGCGTCCGGGTCGCCTGGCGGGACTAGCAGGCCCGTCTCGCCGTCGTCGACGACATGCGGGATGCCGCCGACGTCTGAGCCGACCACCGGCGTGCCGCAGGCCATGGCCTCGACCAGCGCCATGCCGAAGGACTCCGCCTCGGTGAGCGAGGGCAGCGCCAGGACGGCGGCCGTGCGCACCGCGTCCGTCAGTGCGGCGCCGCTCAGCGCACCTGGTGTCTCAAGCCGGTCGGCGACGCCGAGTTCGGCCGCGAGGGCTTTCAGATCGGGCAGGGCGTCTCCGTCGCCGACGAGGCGGAGCCGGGCATGCGGGAACTCCCTCGCCAGCCGGGCGAAGGCGCGGACCAGGACGTTGACGCCCTTCCACGCCGAGGAGCGGTCCATCCGGCCCACGTACACGATGGTCTGGGGTCGTCGGGAGGCCGGCTCGCCTGGGGTGAACCGGTCGGTGTCCACGCCGGGTGTGATCCGTACCGCGTGTGGGCGGCCGTCGGCCAGTGACACCGGGGAGACAGCGACGAGGCGGCGGGCGCGGGCGAATACGCGAGGCAGTACGGCCTTCTCGTACAGGCCGATGAGGCGGTCGGCGGCGCCGCTGCCCGGCTCGCCCTTGAGCATCGAGCCCGCGTGGTAGGTGAGCACGGTCGGGCGGCGGCCGGCCGCTGCGATGGCCAGGTCACCGAGTCCGGGGACGGGCGCGTGCGCGTTGACGACGTCGGCGGCGGTGCGGCGCAGCCAGCGGCGCAGTTGCAGGGGCCACAGAGGGCTGAGTGGGGTGTTTGACAGTTTGAGCCAGACGCCGAGCCGGACGACCGGTACGCCGTTCTCGGTGGTGACGGTGGTGCGCAGTCCCCCGTCGAGACGGGTGGTGATCACCACGGCGCGCAAGTCGGGGGTAGCTGCCACGGCGGCCGCGATGCGTGCGGTGTACTGCTCCACGCCGCCGATCTTCGGCGGGTAGTACGGGGTGACGACCGCGATTGTACGGCGCCGGGTCACACTGCCTCCCGCAGACGGGCGGGCAGGGAGCAGGCCCGGGCGACGTATCCGGGGAGGTTACGGTCGAGGATCGTGCGGTAGGAGGTGGGGTCCTTCAGGAGGGGTTCCACCAGCGTCCACAGCCGGTCGTGGGTGACGTCGGCGATGGGCAGCACCCACTCGCCGAGGTTCAGGTCGGCCATGATGCCGCGGGTTTTGTGCTCGTATTCGATGGCCACGCACGGCACGTTGCTGGTGAGCGAGAAGATCACCGAGTGGAAGCGGGTGCCGATGAGCAGCGTGCACTCGTCGTAGAGGCCCTTGAGGTCGCGGTAGTCGACGACCTCGTCAACCATCAGCGGACCGCTCGTGCAGTGTCCGACGATGCGGCGTTCGCAGATGCGGTCGTCATCGCCGAGGTAGTCGGTGCTGACCTGGGGGATGAGGACCGCGCGGGCACCGGTGGCCTGGACGGCGTCGATGGTGCGGGCGAGTTCCCGTTCGTAACGCTCCTGACCGGTGCGGTCCAGCCAGCGGCGGGCGGTGATGCCGACGAGCCGTTCCTCCGGGCCGAGGCCGAGCCTGGCCCTCCAGTCGGTGCTGCGCTGCGGGTCGAAGGCGAAGCCGGCGTCCACCGCCCGCTCGATGTGCTCCGCCGGGATTCCGCAGGCCAGCAGCTCGGTGACGCTGACGTCCTCGCGCGGGAGCACTGCCGCCGAGCGGCGCATGACCCGGCCGACCAGCCGGCGCTGGGCGGCGGCGGGGAACGGGCCGAAGGACTGTGGGGCCCAGACGACCGGGACGCCCGCTTTCTGAGCCAGCAGCGCGGGCAGAAGCACGAAGAAGATGTTCTGGTAGCCGTCGAGGCCGGGGCGGGCAAGAACGTAGCCGCCGCCCATAGAGACCACCAGGTCCGCGCGCATCACGGCGTCCGCCTCGCGTCGGGCCTCGGCGGGCAGCACCCGCAGCACTGCGCGGGCGAGCGGGCGGGGCAGCGATACGGCTGCGGTGCCGGCGAGGCCCAGCAGCGCCTTGCGTAGCAGGCGGCGGGGCAGCGAGACGGTGCCGTCGGCGACGTAGCGGCGGATCGAGCCGATGTTGCGTACGCCCTCAAACGACCGGTGGACGTCCGCGTCCTCCATCCCCGCGATGACCACGTCGGCGTGGGGGAAGGCTTCCTGCACCTGCCGCAGACAGACGGAGAGCAGGGCCGCGTCGCCTGCGTTCTCACGGACGTACGCGTTGATCACCACGATGTTCAAGGGGCGGACCTCTCGGAACTGGGTCTCTGTATGGGGAAGGAAGCGGCGGCCGCGCGGGGATCGGCGGGGCCGGATGGGTAGGGGCCGACGCGGTCCGGCGCATAGGCGTGGGGATCCACGATGTCGGCCGCATAGGAATCGGAGGGATCCGCATACGGGCCGTGCGGGTACTCATCGGGATCGGCGGTCGCCGCATACGGATAGTCCAGCCCGATCCTGTACAGGTCACCGGGCACCGTCGGGTTCGGCCCATCGTGTTCGGCTGGGTACCAGGCACGGTGCCCTGCCGGATGCGCTTGGCCGGGACCGGTTGGCCGGGGCTCGGCGGTAGGGGCCTGCGGCGCGCCCTCGGGATCCGGTGCTGCGGGGGCGCTCGCAGTCGGCGGGGACGACGAACCGCGCGAGCGCCGGACGAGGCTCGCCGTGGCGAACACACCGGCGACGGCATTGCCCACGGCCCACGAGTAGCCGATCCATACCAGCCCGCGGTCCGCGACGTAGGAGCCCAGACCGATGGAGAGCACGGCCATGATGGTGTTGGCGGCGATCAACTCCCGCATGTGCTGGGCGAGTTTGAGCGCGAAGCAGGCCCACGTGTTCAGGGCGACCGGCAGGGCTGCGACGGCCAGCACGGTCAGCAGGGGGCGCGCGTTCTCGGTGTACCCACCGCCGAACACGCGCAGCAGAAGTCCGCCGCCGAGGACCACGGCCGCGGCGGCGGGCACCTGCACGGCCGCGATGATTCGCGCCGAGCGCAGCATCAGCTCTCGGAACCGTGCCTGCTCGTGCGAGACCTCCGCGAAGACGGCCTCGCCCACGGCGGTGGAGACGGCGTTCAGCATGGCCGCGATCTGGAAGGCCACGAAGTAGTAGCCGGTCTGCGCGGCCCCCAGGTGATGCAGCACGATCAGCGGGGTGGCCAGCACCGGCGCCAGGTTGATCAGGTTGGAGACATGGCTGGCCATGGAGAAGCGGAACTTCTCGCGCAGCCGGGTGCCGCGGGTGCGCAGGTCGACCCGGAAACCGAGGCGGCGCCTGAGCACCAGTACGGCGACCACGACCGTCACCGCATAGCCCACTCCGGCCGAGGCGACGATGCCGAAGACACCGAGCCCGGTGAGGACTGCCGGCACGGCGACCTTGCTGGCGCCCTGGGTCAGCCCGTCGATCAGGACGTTGTACTCGGGGATGCGGGCCGCGGTGAAGACCGACTTAACCAGCATGCTTGCCGCCGCGCAGCCGCAGAAACCAGCGAAGGCAGCAGCCGTCAGCCAGTTGTCGCGTATGAACGTCAACTTGGCGCCGTACAACGGCAGACCGATGAGGTAGATCGCCCCCGCCAGACACCCCACAACCGTCACCAGCACCATCGCCTGGCTGATCTGCGCGTTGCGCGCCTCGCGCTCCGCCGGGAAGCGGACAAGCGTGTTGTTGAGGCCGAGCAGGCTGAAGGTGGCCAGCAGCGAGGTCGCGGAGATCAGCGAGGTGGCGAGTCCGACCTGGGCGGGGGTGTAGAACCGGGCGACCACGACCCAGAACACGAAGCTCAGGCCAGCGGTGACCACGGTGGAAACGAGCAGGAAGAACGAGCTGCGGTAGATCCGGTCCCCGGCACGGCGGTGCCGACCGCGTTCGCGTGCGGCCGGGGCGGTACTCACGACGTCGGTCATCGGCGTTCACCGCGGTAGTGCGCCACCAGGGCCTGCACGTGCTCGTCCCAGGCAAATGCCTTCTCCGCATAGGCCCGGGAGTACGCCCCCATGCGGGCCCGACGCTCCGGGTCCGCAGCCAGTGCGCGCAGTTCGGCGGCGAGTACGGCCACCTCGCGCGGCAGCAAGGACACGTGGTCGCGGTCGAGGTCGTAGGGGGCGTATCCCGGGTCGTCGGTGGTGACCACAGGCAGCCCGGAAGCCATGGCCTCCTGGACGGTGAGCGGGAACCCCTCTGCGGTCGAGGGCAGCGCGAACACGTCGCAGGCCCGGTACGCCTCGGCGACGGCCTCCGGATCCAGCGCGCCCAGGTGGTGGACACCTGGCCGGCCGGCCAGGGCCTCGGCGTCCCCGCTCCCGGAGAACACCAGGTCGTAGCTGGCGTCGGGAGTGTGTGCCGCGAGCAGCAGGTCGTATCCCTTCTTGGGGACGAGTCGGCCCACGAACAGGACGAGGACCCGGTCGGCCGGCAGTCCGAACCGCTCGCGGGCGAGCGCCCGTTCGGTGGCGGAGGCGGCGGGGCGGAACCGCTCGGTGTCTACGCCGTTGGCCAGGTGGTGCGCCCTTCCCTCCCGTGCGCCGTACGTGAGGACGAACCCGGCAACTGTGGCGTTCAGCGTGAACACCGCGCGGGCTGAGCGCAGCAGGGCCCGGCCGGCCACGCCGTACACCATGCGCTGTACGACCCGGACGAGGCCGGACGGGTGGTCGACGACGGCCACGTGCTGGGTGAGGACGTACGGCGTGCGGGTCAGCTTCGCGGCCAGGCCGACTGCCCACGAGCTGAGGTAGAGGCAGTCGTGGATGTGCACCGCGTCGGCGTGGCGCGCCCAGCGCAGTGCGGCGGAGACCAGGGCGGGTGAGAACATCGGGAAGGGCACGCCGGCCCTGCGTTCGGTGCCGTTCCAGGCAGCCACACGCACCACCCGCACGCCGTGCTCGACGCGGACGGACGAACGGTCGGCGCTAGTGACGACGGTGACGTCGGCGCCTTGGGCGGCCAGGCCCTCGGCCTCGTGGCGTACGACGTTCTCGATGCCGCCGACATGCGGCGGGTAGTAGTGGCAGACCAGGAGAACTCTCAACGCTCGCGTGCTCATCGGTAGATCACCGCTCCCCCGTTGCTGTAGATCAGATCCCTGGAGTCCAGCACCTTCATCGGGTACTTGTACGTGATCAGGTCGCCGCCGTAGAAGACGGTCACCTGGTCGGTGCGCGTGGGCGTGGTACCCAGCAGTACGTAGGAGTCGGTGCGAAGGGCCGCCGGGTGGACGTCGGCGATGGTGGGGTACGTGATCAGCGCCTGTAGGCGGCTGTAGCTGAAGCGGTCGGTCTGCACCAGCCCGGTGCCGTCCTTCTTGAGCCGTGCGTCGAGCCAGAGCGCGGCCCTTCGCTCCTCCGCGTGGGGATAGTAAATGGCGTAGTACTGACCAGAGTTCGACAGCTGCACCTGGGCCGGATAGCCGCCCAGTGCTTTGGGCACGACCCCGGACAGGTCCAGCAGCAGCCCGGCCAGCAACGCGCAGGCCAGCGGCACACTGCGTCGGCCCGCCCAGCGCAGTACCCACAGCGTGCCGGTGGCCAGGAATGGCGCAAAGAAGAACAGCCCCTGCTGGAAGGCTCGCAGCAGGCTGTAGTCGACCGACAGCTGCGGTACGAGGGTGAAGACCGCGACCATGCACCAGGCACCGGCGGCGATGGTGACCTGGTCGCGCAGAGGCCGGAACGCGCTGCGTCGCGCCCAGAGCGCCACCGCAAACCCGACCATCACCATCACCTGGAAGAACAGCGCGGCCGCCTGTCTGAGCCCACCGTTGAGTCCGGACACGCTGATCCCGACGGCGCCCAGGGCTCGCCCGACGGACGTCAGCTTCATAGTCGGAACCTCGACCACCGGCGTGGACAGGCCGTCGATCTCCTTCAGAGGCAGGTAGTTGCCCTCTGCCCGCTCGGCCGCCGTCTGCTTGAGCAGGTCGGCCTTGTACTCCTTCAGCCGCTCGGCGGGTGGCACCTTGGCGCCACCGAGGATGCTGTACGCGGTATCCGAGGAACCGGACTCCGACTGGCCGCCCACTACTGCCGATGCCACCGCCCGGAGTGTGCGTTCGGCCTGGCCGCCAGTGTGGGTGACCGGGCCCGACCACAGCAGGGCGAGCACCGCGGGCACGGCCACCATCCACCAGGTGAGGAAGGACAGCATCCGGTCCTCGCGGCGCCTGCGCCGCGCGCGCCCGCGGCCGCGCCGGGACACCAGCCGCCATACCTTGTCGAGGCAGAAGGAGACCGCGAGGGTGCCGACCACGACGTAGGTCGTGGAGTAGTGCGACAGCACGATGCCCGCCAGGAGCACCACGAACACGATCCGGCGCAGCAGCAGCGGCCCGCGGGAGTCGGTCAGGACCACCATGGCACAGCCGAGGAGCAGGAAGGCGATCTCCTGGCGGCCGAGATACGGCATGTCCGTGAAGAACGTCGGGAACACGATGAAGTACACGGCCGACATCAGCGCGACAATGCGCGGCGCCACATTGCGCACCGCGCGGTGCACGAGCACCGGGGTGAGTGCAAACAGCAGCGGCAGGACGACCTTGAAGATCGCGGTGTCGGAGAGCGCGGTGAGCTGGAAGACACTTACCGGCAGCAGAGTGATGCTCAGACAGGCGTTGTACGGGTCGGTGTAGGTGCTGATGTCCCAGTGCTCGCCGCCCAGGGCGAGCCGGAAGTAGAGGAACTCCTTCTGGATGTCGTGGCCGGTGATGTACTGCCCGCGCAGCGAGGTGAGCAGCAGCAGTGCGGCCGACGCGCAGTACAGGCCGAACTCCAGGACGGGGACTGGGTAGCGGCTCCGGCGCAGCAGGAGCAGGACGATCAGGGCGGCAACGACGACCGTTGCTACGGTGCTGACCGCGCCGCCCAGGCCGTTGTTGAGTCGGATGGGCCCGGCGACGGAGAGGACGACGGCGAGGCCACCGAGCCCAGCGACCGGCCTGAGGCCGCGGGCGGTGTACCACGCCTCCCTTCGGGCTCTCTCGGGGCGTTTCGGTTCTGGGGCGAGCACCCCGAGTGCGATCACCGCGCAGGCTGTGGCGAGCGTCAGGATCAGCTGCGTCAACGGACGGCCGACGCCGAGTGGCGGCAGCGCGGTGTTCACGGTGAGCGCGACGACGATGTCCGTCATGACCGTGAACCCGACGGAGAGCAGCAGCGCCGCCGTTCCGCTGGTCACGATGCGGGTGGCGACGCGCCGCCACAGCAGCAGGGGAGCACCGAACAGCAGCCACAGCCCGGCGAGAGTGTGCAGCGCGCCGGGCGAATGGGGCAGCAGTTCGACGACGCTCGCCGGGGCTAGGCTGAGCAGGAATGCCAAACGACGGCTGACCAGGGGGCGTCGGGGCCCATCGGCCCGGCTCGTCTGTGCGGGGGGTACCTGGCCGCCCTGGTGTTGCGGTTCGGGGCCGGTGACGCGCAGGGCCAGGGTCGTGTCTTTCGTCGTCACAGTCCCGCCTTGGCGTAGACGTCGTCGACGAGGCGCGCGACCGTGTCCCAGGAATAGTTCCGAGAACGCTCTGCACTGGCGCGGGCCAGCCGGGCTCTGAGCTCGAGATCGCCGGCGACAGCGTCAATGGCGGTAGCGAGGGCGGCCGGTTCGGGTGCGGCCAGCAGCCCCGTGTCCTGGACCAGTTCCCGGGTGCCAGGCACGTCGGTGGCGACGACCGGCAGTCCGGCGGCCATGGCCTCCAGGACGACCAGCGGCATTCCCTCCTTGTCGGAAGGCAGCACGAACGCGTCGGCGTCGGCGTACGCCTTCACCAGGTCCTCGCCGAGCAGCCCCCCGCTGAACTCCACGTTCCGCAGCCCCAGCCGAGCGGCCTGTTCCTGCAGCCGCCCGCGCAGCTCTCCGTCTCCGACGATCCGCAGCCGCACGTCGCGCCGGGTCAGGTGCATGGCGTCCAGCAGCCGCGCTACGTTCTTCTGGGCGCCGAGCCGACCGACGTACAGCAGGTTCATCCGCCCCGGTCCCATCTCGCGTACCGGCATGAAGTAGGCGTCACCCACACCGTTGGGCACGATGTGGACGCGTTCGGCCGGCACCCGATAGGTCTGGGTGAGAAAGGCCGCCTGCGCGGCGGTCAGCGCGATGACCCCGGCCGCGGAGCGCAGCACCCGGCCGAAAATATGCTCCTTGTAGTGCGGCAGGAGGGCGCCGAGCGGGCCGGAGGCGTCGACGTCGAGGTGGAAGTGCAGCACGAAGCGGGTGCCGCGCAGCCGGGTGGCCAGAGCGACCATCTCGGGCAGCAGGGCGTGCGCACAGTGCAGATGCAGCACGGCGTCGCGAGGCACCCTGACGAGGCGCGTGGCCAGGCCCGGGGCGACGGCGGTGTGAGCCAGCTCCACGGCCCGGTGCCGGTGCACCAGGACACCGTCCTCCCGGGCGGTGCGTGGCGCGCCTTCCGCCCCCAGCGCGGTGGTCAGGACGCGCACGTCGTGCTGCTTGGCCTGCTCCCGCGCGAGGTTGGAGACGACGCGCTCAAGACCGCCCAGGTGCGGCGGATAGTAGGGGGTGATCTGGACGACGGTGCGCATGAAGCTTCCCGGGTGGATGGTGCGGCTCGGCAGGGCGGACGCGTGCAGGGGGGGGGCGGACGAGGGCCCCGTCAGCGCAGATGCACCCGGAGGTGCTGCGGATGTCCCGGCAGCGTCACGTCGACCAGGTCCGCACGGCTCTTCCCCTTACCCTTCAGACGCAGCCGGACGTCGACGGCGATCAGGGCGCCCGGCTTGGTGGTCACCGTGTCTGTACCGGTGTCCAGCCGACGGCCCTCGGCGTCCTGGACCCAGGCTTTGACGGTGTGTCGGCCACCACTGTCACCGTGTTCGACGAACTGCAGCGGTACGACGAGTTCGTTGCCGTCGAACCACGGGTCCTTGCCGAAGGACAGCTCGATGTACGACTGCTGACGTTCCGTGAAGGAATCCCGCAGCACGGATCGGAAAGCCGGAACGGACCAGGCGGCGCCGCACAGTCCCAGCAGCACAAGCACGACGGCGATGCGGACAGCAAAGCCCCGGAAGGGCCCGTCCCCGCGCTCCCGCCACCCCTGCGCGGCCGAGCGGGACCGGCGGCCCAGCTCACGGTCGACGGCCTGCACAGCCCCGTCATCCGTCGCAGCCCACCGGTCCGGCTCGGGACCGTACGGCGTCGTGGTCACGCCATTTCCAGGGATGCCCCATTGGCGGTGCGCGGCGCCGGCAGGGAAGGCAGAGCCGTCTCGGCGTTCAACTCGTCCACCTCTGACGACCCGAACTCGGCGGACAGCGCCGCAGTAGTGTCGAACTCCTCCCCAACGTACCGCTCGGCCTGACGCGGGGTGTCGGCATCGACCTCGTCCAGCGCGGAGCCTCGCTCCGACAGGGGCGTCACCTTGAAGCTGAGCTGCTCCGCGGCGGACGCGGCCCGCTCTGCGGCATCGGCGGCCCGCTCCGCAGCGGCATTGGCGCGGGCCACTTCCGCCAGCGGGACCATCCGTGCGGGGGCCGTCCGGAGACGATTGTCCCGGAGTTTGTGCTCGAACAGCTGGCGGAAGTTGGCGACCCCGTCGGGCAGCGCGTTCAGCTTGACCTGACCGCCGCGTACCCGGTACTCGATGGGTACTTCCAGGCAGCGGAAGCCGGCCCGGGTCGCCGCGTTCTTTATCTCCTGTGAGAAGGCCATGCCGGGCGAGCGGACGTCGATCGCCTGCCACACATGGCGCTGGAAGATCCACATGCCCGACTGCGAGTCGCGCAGACCGTTGCGGAACAGGACCCGGCTCAGCGCGCTGAGCGCATGGTTGGCAACTGTGTGGGAAGGCTTCATCGCCTCCCGGTTCTCGATGCCGAGCCGGTTCGTGGTCATGAACTCTACGTTCCGGGCATCCATGATGTGCAGCAGGTGCGGCAGAGCGTCGAACGGGTACGTACAGTCGGCGTCACCCGTGGCAATGACGTCTCCGCCGGCCGCGTTGAACCCGGCCTGGTAGGCATTGCCGTAGCCCCGCAGGGACTGCGACACGACCTTGGCGCCCAACGATCGGGCCACCTCAGCGGTGTTGTCGGTGGAGGCGTTGTCGACGACGATGACCTCGACTTCCCAGCCCGCTTCTGCCAGATCTCGGCGCGGGATGGATGCCATGACCGTCGGCAGGTTCTCAGCCTCGTTCAGGGCAGGGATGACTACGGACAGATATCTCAAGGAATGCCCCCCAGAAATGGCGCAGATGTTCGATGGCGTCACGAGAACGGCGGGTCCCCGGCCCGCCCCCAGCGCGTGCGGCTCGCGTCTCCAGTGACGCGGGCCGCCTCTCGGCGCATTGGGACTCTCGGGTCCGTTATGGCATACATCTGTACGCCTAACGGATCGATGTCACCTTCAAGTACTTTGAAGTACCTTAACCGGCACTTACGGACCTTCCACAAGTACTTGACTCACTTGTTACCGAGGTCACTTGAGCGTCACATACGCGAAGAAGCCGGGGGTGGGCGACCGTTCCGAGGATCTCGACGTCGGTGTGGCTTCGTAGCCGCAGCAGCGGTCCTCGGTCGTGCCGTGGCCCCTACTGAACTTCTCGGGTTGTTGTCGGCTGCTGAGTGAGGGTCAGTCTGGTGCCGGCCAAGCACCCGTCGATGAGGTCAGGCCGGAGCTGGATATGGCGTAAGCCGCGGCGGAGGCTGTGCTCGAGGTGCTCGTCGTCGGTGAAGGCAACATTGGCCGACGGGCCGCGCCGGTGGCGGGCCAGCCCGCGAGCCCATGCGGTGATCATGACACCTCCTCGGGGGCGAGCAGCCGTCCGTCGCGCATGATGCGCCGGACGGTGAGCCGGGCGGCGACGGCCGGATCGTGGGTGGTGACGACGAGCGCAGCACCGGTGTGGCCGGCGGCCGTCAGCAGGGCGTCCAGGACGCGGGCGCCGGTGGCGCGGTCGAGGCGGCCGGTGGGTTCGTCGGCGAGGATCAGGCGAGGCGCCTGGGCCAGGACCCGGGCGGCGGCCACCCAAGCCGCAGCGCCCCGCACGCCTCCGCCGAGTACCACGTGAAACCCGCGGGAGGGTTCCGCGCGCTGCCGGGCAGCCACGGCCCGGGTGCTTACCTCATCGCCGTCACTGGCACCCCGATGACGATCACCACGGCCCACATCCCGGCTGCTCCCTCCACGATCCAGTAGCAGGGGCACCAGGCCGGCGTACCTGCACGGGCGCGCCTAGCCGAGCCGCGGCAGCCGCCGACGAGGCGTGTTGCCGAGCCCGTACCCCGACTGTTCGGCGTTCGTGGCGGTCAGCCGTGGTCGCGCAGCGGTCCCACGCCGTAACCCCGCTCCTGAGCTTGTCATTCAACCCTGGGTCATGGTCATCAGGGCACGCGACTGCCTCGGCCCAGGCAGAGTGGGGGGCATGGAGATTGGGAGCACAAGTTCGTGATCGTCAGTCCCCGGGAAGGCCACTCCATCTGGTCGGATGTCGATCAGACGCTTGAGCGACATGGCAGGGAGGGCTGGCAGCTTGTGAGCCATCATGGACACGACGGTGGGGCTAGAGGGCTGATGTGGTCGTTTACGTTCAATCGCACCAGAAGCGAGCGAGGCGCTCAGGTTCCGCGCAGTCAAAGGTGACTTGGAACTGTTTGATCGATGACATCGGCGCACCGTACCAAGGGGCGCTGTCGCTCATTTACCTGGCGGCAGTCAATCCTCCTGCTTAACGGAGCGCAGCATGACCGAGAAGACGGGCGAGTCAGGAAACGGCTTCTGGTCCCCCAACTTGCGGTAGCCCCATGCCTCGTAGACGGCTTGGACAGCGCCGTCGCCATTCGCCGGGTTGACGAGCAGGGTCACGCGCTCCTCTGCCCGATGGCTCAGCCAGGCCTCGTGGAGCTGCCAGGCGACGCTTCGTCCCCGCCACTGCTTGCGCACGACGATTTCGTTGAGTGCGACGGTGCGCTTCCCATCTTCGGCGGTGACGTCGGTCGGCAGAGGGGTGAGCATGTTGTTCCACCACTTGGTGTCTGGTGCCAGGGTCGTGCCGAAGCAGAAGCCAACGGTCTCGCCGTGCTCGTACCCGAGTACCGCTGTCCATCCGGGGCGCGATGCGTACGCAGATAGGCGCTCGTCAAAGCGCTCCACGTCGTAGAACGGGCCTGTGAGGCCGAAGTCGCGGTGGCGGACCTCGACATGCGTGTCGAGGATCTGCTGCCGGATCTCGGGGAGGTCCTCGGCGACATAGTGCTTTACGTCGACCGTCACGGTGTTTGATCTCCTTCGGCGTAGCGGTCGGCCCACTCGACCGCGATGCGGGAACCGGGGGCCAGGCGGGTCAGCCCCTGGTCGAACTGTTGCAGAAGTTTGCCGGTCCGCCCAGACGTCTTTTGCCCCGGTGCAGGCAGATACATTAGAGCTGTTGCGTATGCCTGCTCGGCTTCGCCCTGGGCGAGTTGGGCCAGGGCGAGGTTCAGCCCGTAGTACGTGCGGTTACGGCGGTACTCGGGACGGAGGCGGGCCAGCGTTCGGTGTAGGTGGGCCTCGCTGTCGGCGTGCCGCCCCATCCGGCCCATGACCAGAGCGGATAGACCGTCCAGTTCCGCGCGGTCGAAGAACGCCATCCAGGCCGCGCGCTCATCCTCAAGGTCGGCCCGTTGGTACGCCTTCTCGGCCGCGGCCAGGCTGCGCCGTGCCGGAGTGTCTTCCCCTAGCGCTGACTGGATGCCTGCCAGTCTGGCGCTTGCAAGAGAGCGGAATAGAGGGTCCTGTCGGCAGATGTGCTCGCGGGTCCCAGCTTCGGCTGCGGCCAGAGCGTCGTGCATCTGATGTTCCTGATACGAGAGAAGCGCCGCGTGTCCCCACAAACGCATCTGCATCTCGCTGCTTCCAGCCATGCCAGCCAGCTTCATCGCCTGATGGAGGTGGCCCAGGGCACGCTGAGGCTGCTGGGAGTCAACGGCTGCCCAGAGTGCCGTCCCGGTGAATGCGGCAGCGAGGTAGTACAGGCGTTGCCGGACCCGGGTCGCTGCCTGGCCGACGGCTTGTAGGTCGAGCGCGTGCTGAGCGTGGGCAAGGGCTCGGGTTTCGAGTCGGATGCTGGCGCCAGTCTCGTTGTCGTCGTGTACGAGCTCCACGAAGTTGCGTTCGAGGCGGTCTGCGTCGCTCATGCCGACCCGGCGGGAGCCGTTGGACGGCGCGGAGGGAAGCAGGGCGGCAGCCGTCAGGGAAGCCGTAGCGGTGGTGAAGGTGCGGCGCCGCACAGGGTCCTCCGATGGTGCTCGTTCTCGTCCGGCGGGAGGGATGAAGCCCAGTTCTTCCGCTGTGACACCGAATTCTTCTTCGAGGACGAGCCGCTGTCTTGTCTGTGGCCAACGGGTTTTTCCGGTCACCCAGTTCCTGACGTGGCGATCGGTCAGCTTCCCTAACTGGCCGGTCAGGGCGCCGATTCGCTGGTTTAGGCGGTCTGCTAACTCGCCTTGTGTCAGCCCAGCGCGTTCAATGCGCGCGGTCAGATGCGGGTTACCCGTCATGTCCTCACGGTAGAGCGATCCGTGCCTACGGCAGAGGCGGAAGGTAAAAATTTCCGGTTGGTCGCTTAGAGACCGCTCCCGCAATTACCTGTCAACGCCAGGTAGTTAAGCGGTTACCTCGGATGTGCGGACGCCTTCCCCAGCCGTAGGGCGAGGCTCCACGGTGACGAGAGAGCGGAGGTAGCCCGGTGAAAGGAGAGCTGCAACGAGCTGCGGCGGACGAGGTGGAGGGGGAACCCGTGGTGATGCTTAAGGAGCGGCAACTCGCCGTCTCCCAGTGGCTCCTGACCGCCGCAGATGACCGGGAAGTGGCGCGTTCCCAATGGGCTGACCAGGGCATCGCGCTCCTGTGCTGCGGCGGCGTCCTCTCCGCTATGCGCATCCCCGCCCGTCTGGTGTGGGCGGCGGCCAGGACGGATGACCTCAACGAGGTGGACGACTTCCTGCGCCGGTTCTTCAGTGGAGGCGCGGTGTTCATGGATCTCCACGCGCAGCTTTACTACGCCCTGGTAGGCGGGGCCACGCGATGGCCGTGGAGAGGACGGGACTTCCCCGAGGTGGGGCGCCTCGGCCGTGACACGTTCCTCGGCGTACCGGCGACCCACCTCACCGAGCCGCGCGGGCGCTCGTACTGGTGTGTCCCGATGGAGTCCCCCGGAGCCCTGACCTACATGGATGAGGTGGGGGATCTGTGCCACCGCGGGCGGGCGGCGCTGGCTGAAGTAGGTGCCTTGTGAACGGCGATGCCTTTGCCGCTGCGCCCACGCTCCCCCTCCCCGATGCCCCCATGCCTGACTCGTTAGCGACCAGCGCCATCCCCACACGCCGCGGAGAACCACGAGTGCCCTTACGTGACATGACCCTGATCGTCAGCCCGATCGGTGAGGACACAGACCTGCGGGCAGCACTGGAGGATCTAAAGCTGGGGCGCCACTCGGCCGCCCGTGACCTGTTGCACCGGACGGGTTCGCACTGGGCATTGCGTACGAGCCGCAGCCAGCTCCTCGCCGCCGGCGCGGGGGAGGCCGGTGTCTTCAAGGCATGGCGGGATGAGGAGCCAGACAGTCCGCACGCCTGCATGATGTGGGCGCGGGCGCTCACCCGGGCGGCCGTGGAGGCCTATCGCAAGGGTGAGCGTCAGCAGGTGGTGGGGCGTGCTGCGGCCCTGGCCCAGCAGGAGTGGCGGAGGCTGGACCAGCTGTGGCCGGAGTGTCCGGTGCGGTGGATCGGCCGCCTGCACCTCACCCAACTCTCGTACTCGGCCAACTACTTCGATCCCTATGCACAGAGGCGCCGGGTTCCGTGGGATCAGCTGGACGATCCCGCCATGCACTACCGGGGGCCGTGGCCGCTCCTGGACGAGGTCAACCGGCTCCACCCCGGCAACCGGGAGGGCCATCACCGCATGCGCGAGTACTTCCTGTACCGCGGCGGCGGGGCAGCGGCGGCCATGCAGTTCTCGGCCTGGCTCGTGTCCGGCAGGCTGTCGAATCCTGAGCTGCTCATGCTGCCTGTGTACTCGCTCCTGGACCTCTACCGGGAGCGGCACGGCGACGGCAGGGGCGGAGCGCTCCAGTTCTGGCAGACCGCGCAGGTGCGGCACTTCGCCTGCCGGGCCTACGACGAATGGTTCGCGCCTCTTCCGGCCACGGAATACCCGTGGCTGTCGATCTCCGATCTGAGCCATCTGGCTCATGCCCTGGTGGCCTGCGGAGAGGACGAGCGGGCCGCGTGCGTGTTCAAGGCGATGGGCCCCTACGCCCTGCCGCAGCCCTGGAAAGACGTCAACGCCAGCCTCGGCCGCTCTCGGGACTGGACAGACGCATTCCTCCGCATCCGCGCGTCCGTCTTGCGATAGCAGCGCCTGGCGCACAGCCGGGCACCGCCAGGTCGCAACGCGCTCCCGACCCATCCGTCTCCCCCTCTTCACCTGAAAGTGGATCTTTGGTGTCTCACAGAAGCGCTGCCATGACTGCACCAGCCAGTGACGATGACGTCCTGGCTGCCCTCGGGATCAAACCCGAGCTGTCCCGCAAGATGGGGCCCTTCGGGAACTTCGCGATCAGCTTCTCGGTCATCTGCATCCTGGCCGGCGGTATGAGCTTGTTCGGGTTCGGCCTGGGCCACGGCGGCCCGGTGGTCATGCTCGGCACGTGGATCGTCATCGGCTTCATGACGCTGCTGGTCGGCCTGTCCCTGGCCGATGTCGTCTCCGCCTACCCCACCAGCGGCGGCCCGTACTTCATGGCCGACAAGCTCGGCGGGGCCGGCTGGGGCTGGGTGACAGGGTGGCTGAACCTGCTGGGCCTGCTCGGTGCGATCGCCGGTATCGACTACGGGGCCGCCACCTTCGTCGGAGCCTTCGCGCAGATGCAGTGGGGCATCACCCCCACGGACGGCACCACGATGACCATCTTCGGGTGCATCCTGCTCCTGCACGGGCTGCTGAACTCGGCGGGGGTTCGCCTGGTCACCGTGCTGAACTCGATATCCGTGTGGTGGCAGCTGCTTGGCGTGGCCGTCATTGTCGGCGCCCTCACCATCGCCCCGGCCCAGCATCAGTCGGCGAGCTTCGTGTTCACGCACTTCCACAACGACTCCGGCTTCTCCAGCCCCTTCTACGTGTTTCTCATTGGCTCGTTGTTGGCCGGTTACACGTTCTGCGGCTACGACGCCTCCGCCCACGTGGCCGAGGAGACCAATGACGCCCAGACCTCCGCACCCAAGGGCATCGTCCGCTCCATCTGGGTCTCCTGGGCGGCCGGGTTCGTGCTCCTGGCTGGGCTGCTGTTCGCCATGCAGGGCTACGCGGCTACGCAGAACTCCGCGACTGGTGTGCCGCCCGCGCAGATCTTCCTCGACGTCCTCGGCGCATCCGGGGCCAAGGCGCTGCTCCTGGTCGTGATCGTCGCGATGCTGTTCTGCGGCAACGCGGAGGTCGCCGCGGCGAGCCGCATGGTCTACGCCTTCTCCCGCAGCAGGGCCCTGCCGGGCTGGCAGAGCTGGCGGATCGTGAATGACCGTACGAAGACGCCCACGCGTGCGGTGTGGTTCGTCATCGTCGTGCCGTTCGTGCTTGCCCTGCCGGCCCTGTGGTCGCCTGCCGCCTATGGCGCGATCACCGCGATCAACGCGGTCGGCATGACGCCGGCCTACGGCATCCCCGTTCTCCTCGCCCTGGTCAAGGGCCGCGACTACCGGCCCGGCCCGTGGAGCCTGGGGCGGTGGCGGCGGCCGGTCGGGTACGTCGCGGTCGTCTACGTCGTGGTCATCACCCTCGTGTTCTGCCTGCCGCAGTCCTCGCCGTTCACCGCCGACTCCTTCAACTACGCCGGGGTGACCCTGCTGGCCGCGCTGCTGCTGGCCTGGGGTACCTGGCTGACCCGTGGCAAGCAGCAGTACCAGCTCACCGCCGCCAGCGCGGCCCGGCCCGGCGAAGCCATGATCAGTGAGGGTTTCTGATGAACGCAGAGACCAACCGCACCGACGCCCCGTGGCCGACAGGACCGGTGACCCGGGAAACGCTTCAGCGCCTGCTGAAGGACCGCTCGGTTACCGACATCATGCTGGCCGTGCCGGACCTCCAGGGTCGGCTCCTCGGCAAGACTTTCAACGCCCCGGTGTTCCTGGAACGGATGACCGACGGGGCGGAGATGTGCTCCTACGTCCTGGCGACCGACGTCGATATGACACCTCTCGACGGCTTCGACTTCACCGGCTGGGAGCAGGGGTTCGGTGACTTCCTCGTCACCCCGGACCTGGACAACGTGCGGATGCTGCCGTACCGGCCCGGCACAGCCCTTGTGTTCGGTACGCCGGTCCACGACGACGGCACTCCCGTGGAGGTGGCACCCCGCCGCATGCTGGAAGCCCAGATCGAGCGGCTCCACGAACTGGGCTACGTGGTGAAGGCGGGGGTCGAGAGCGAGTTCGCGCTCTACACGGACGGGCCATCAGGCCGGACACCGGTGTGGGGTGAAAATCTCGACTACGGCCTCCACTACCCGCCCCAAGTCAGCGACGTCTTCCGCCACCTGGCCGATGCGATGAGCGACGTCGGCATCGTCCACGAGGCGATCAAAACGGAAAGCGCAGCAGGCCAAACCGAGGTGACGTTCGCCTACGGTGAGGCGCTGAAAGCATGCGACGACTACGCAGTCTTCCGTCACCTCATCCGCGACATCGCCGGGCGGCGCGGCATGGTCCCCGTGTTCATGGCCGCACCCGAGACCGGTGCCGGCAGCGGACTGCACCTGCACGTGTCGCTGTGGTCCGAGCGCGACGAGCCGGGATTCGCCCACCACCGGGGACAAGAGCTGCCGCCGCTGATGCTGCGGGCCGTTGCGGGACTGCTCTCCGCGCTGCCGCACATGGCCCCGCTGTATGCGCCCACCCTCAACTCCTACAAGCGCTTCCAGCCGCACTCTTTCGCCCCCGTCCGCTACAACTGGGGATTCGATCACCGCGGCTGCGCCATCCGTGTCACGGGGCACGGCGACGGCACCCACCTGGAGGTCCGCCTAGCCGGCGCCGACGCCAACGCGTACGTCGCCCTGGCCGCCTACCTCGCCGCGATGGCCCACGGCATCGAGGAGAAAGTGTCGCTGCGGCCAGCCTGCGACGGCGACGCCTACCAGGACCGGGCCTCCATCCCCCTCTACGCCGATCTGGCCGAGGCACTCCAGCACTTCGAGCACAGCACCATCGCCCAGTGCCTGCTCGGCAAGGACGTCGTGCGGCACTACGCCCATGCAGCGCGGGCCGAACTCGCCTGGTACCGCAAACACGTCTCGGACCTGGAGCGACTGCGCGGGATCCGATGAACTCCCTGCCGCCGGGTGTAACTCCCCCCTCGGCGGCAGGGGCAAGATCCTCGTTCCCCGACCGGACGGTGGTCGGGGAACGAGGGCCAGACCCTGCGCCTCAGCAGCGTAGGGATCAGACCATGCGCCACCAACTCGAGGAGGCACGAATCGTGACTGAGACCCAGCAGCGCACACTGACAGACGCGCGGGGCCTGATCAGCTCCGAGATGCGGGAGACCCTCGTCGCCAACATGTGCGACAAGTTCCCTCAACTGACCGAAGAGAAGGCGGACCGCGGTATCGGCCAGATGCTCGCCTTCCTGGCGGCCTGCGACTACAGCGGCAGGCCGCTCAGCCCCTCGCCGCTGGTGGACGACTTCTGGCACGCGTTCCTGCTCCACACCAAGGCCTACCGGGAGTTCTGCCAGGAGAACTTCAGCAGGTTCCTGGATCACCAGCCCGGCTTCCTCGACCGTGAGGAGCACGGGGGCGGCAAGGAACTCCGGGCCCGGACCGTGGACGCGATCACCCTCGCCGGATTCGAGATCGACATGGAGTTCTGGCCAGAGCTGGATCTCGCGGAATGCTCGCAGTGCCACGCGAACTGCTCGGACAGCCCGAACCATCCCTAGTTCCAGCGGCGGCCTCCGGCCTGTGTCACTCTGTGGCCAGACCGGGGGCCCTCCCGTTTCGATCAATCAACGCAGGAGGCCGCGGGTGGACCGCATCGCATGGCATGAACTGCCAGCAGCAACCCGAGCTGCCGTTGAGCGCTGCACGGGCCCAGTGGAGCGGGCCGACACCGCACCGCACGGCGTCATGTCGCGTCTGGCTTGCACGGTCCGCACGCAAGGAGGCCACACGTTCGTCAAGGGCACGCGCCGGGACGATCCGCAGGCGTGGGTCTACCGCCACGAGTTCCAGGTCACACGGAATGCGCCATGTGCCCCCCGCGCACTGTGGGACGTCGATGCTGGCGGATGGGCGCTGTACGGGTATGAGTACATCGAGGGCCGGTACCCCGACCTGGCGCCAGGTTCCGATGACCTCGCCCCCTTGGTGTACGCCCTGACCGTCGTGTCCGAGGCGCCATGGCCCGAGATGCTGAGCAAGAAGCCGCTTCACACCAGGTGGACCGAGTTTCTGCCCGAGGACGTGCCCCCTGGACTGCACGGTCGAGCGCTGGCCCACACGGACATGTCCCCGCACAACATGCTGATGACGGACAAGGGTGAGCTGCTGCTGTTGGACTGGGCCCTGGCATGCCCAGCTCCTGCATGGGCTGACGCCGCGCTGACGATTCCTCGGCTCATCGCGGCCGGTCACACCCCGGAGCAGGCCGAGGACATCGCCACGCAGGTTCCTACCTATCGTGCGGCCGACCCTGCGACGGTGACCGTCTTCGCGCGCACGGTCTACGCGGCGTGGGAGGACTGGGAGCGTACGCGCCCGATGCCTCACCGCGCCGCGCTTACTGCCGCGGCTCGCGACTGGGCAGCGTGCCGGCTGACCTTCGCGTGAAGTACGCATGCCAGCGGGCCCGGCCTGGGGGGAGGAGCCGGGCCCGCTGTTGGGGGATGGAGAGTGGTCTGTGGTCGGCGTCAGGCCGCTGGTGCCTGCTCGTTCGGCTGCTCGACGCCGAGGACGCGGCGGAGGTCGGCGGTGACAACGCGGAAGGCGCGACCGGCCCGAACGACCTGGCAGGGGAACTTGCCGGTCCGCGCGAGCTGGTAGGCCGTGGTGCGGCCGATACCGAATGCGCGGCCGGCGGTCTCGACGTTGACGGTCGCCGGGAGGGCGAGCAGGTCGCCGACGGTCAGCGCTTCCGCTCCGTGGCTTGTGTCTTCGGTCATGGCGCAGCTCCCCGTGCGTCTCCGGTTTTCATCACTGCGCATTTCTGCGCAGCACTGCGCAGTACGCTACGTGATTGGTTGATACGGCACAACACGACGACTTAGCGTGTGTGCGGCCTGTCGGGGCGTGGACGCGACCCGTGTGGGCGAGCACCCGACAAGCGCATAGGGAGGGACCATGGCCGGGGCACGACGTGCTGGCGGCATTACAAGGCGCTGCGAGTGCCGGGGGGAAGACCGTAAGCGGCTCGGGCAGGATTGCCCCCAGCTAGCGAAGCGCAACCACGGCACCTACCAGTTACGGCAGGAGTTGCCCGCCGCAGCGGACGGCACACGGCGCACATTCCGCCGGACCGGGTACGACAAGGTCACGGACGCACAGGGCGACCTCGACAAGGTCCGCGCGATCCTCGATCTCGCCGGCGACGACGAGCATTACGGGTATCAGGTCAGCGACTTGCTCGCGCAGGTCATGCGCGAGCGCGTGGCGATCCCCGACGTTGGCGAGGTGAAGCGGCGGCTCGCTGGGGGCGTCGCGCTGAACAGCGATATGACGGTCGGGGAGTGGCTCGACTCGTGGGCGGCGGCGAAGAAGACGAAGCGGCGCACGACGAGCGGCTACCAGTCGCACATCCGCGTACACCTGGGGCCCGGCGTCGGGCGCTACCGGCTCGACCGGTTCAACGTCGGCCACGCACAGGCGTTCTTCGACGCGATCGACGATCAGAACGAGGTCATCAGGGCCGAGAACGTCGAGCGGCGCGAGCAGGAAGCACGCTGCCGGTGGCGCCCCGGCACGAAGGGCGGCCGCCCGTCCCAGGAGGTGTCGGCGCGCTTGGCCGTCGAGCGCGAGCGGCTCGCCGTGATGCCCCCGTACCGGAAGGAAACGGGACCGGCGACGAAGCAACGGATCCGGGCGACGCTCCGGGCGGCGCTGAACGCCGCGATCCGGAAGCAGCTCATCACGTTCAACCCGGCCGAATGGGTCGAGCTGGAGTCGGGGAAGCGGCCGCAGGCCAAGCTGTGGACAGCGACGCACGTCGACCACTGGCGACGGACCGGCGAGAAGCCGAGCCCGGTCATGGTGTGGACACCCGAGCAGCTCGGGATGTTCCTCGACGAGGCCGAGTCGAGCCGGCTGTACGCCTTCTTCCATCTGATCGCGTTCCGTGGCCTGCGCCGCGGCGAGGGCGTCGGGCAGCCGTGGGTCTACGTCGACCTGGACGCCGGTCTCATCACCCCAGCCAAGACGCTCGTCGTCGACAACTGGGAGGTCTTCGAGGACGACCCGAAGACAGAGGAGTCGGCGACGACGATCGCGCTCGACTCCCTCAACGTCGGCGTGCTGCGCGAGCACCGCGCGCGGCAGCTCGCCGAGCGCGACGCGTGGAACCGGCACGCTGTCGAGGAGCGGCGCAAGGGGAAGGACGTCGCGGACTGGGTCGATACGGGGAAGGTCTTCACGGACATCGACGGGACGTGGCTGCACCCAGAGAAGGTCAGCGACGAGTTCCGCCGGATCCAGAAGCGGGCCGGGCTGCCGCCGATCAATCTCCGCGACCTGCGGCACCTCGCGGCGACGCTCGTGCACGCGGGTGGCGGCGACATTCACGCGGTGAAGGCGACGCTTCGGCACTCGACGATTCAGCTCACGTCGGACACGTACACCGCGCTCCTGGAGGAGACGGACCGGGAGATCGCGGAGAAGGCGGCGGGTCTGGTCCCGCGTGCTCGGCGGGCCTCCATCGTCGAGGCTGTGGAGCTTGGGGAGACGACGGACGACGGGCCGGGGGAGCAGGGCGGCGACGACGACCAGGCGGCGGCGTAGAGTGCCGGGCGAGCGCCGCGTCATCGCAGGTCGCGAGGGGTGTCTGCTCGCCCCGTACTCGCCCGTACGCACTGGAAGTCCCCGACAGAAGCCGTCACCAGTCATCACGACGGCAGGGTGCCGGGGGTGCAGAAAGGGCCGGTGACCTGCACTGTTCGACACCGGTTCGCACAGGCTGACAGTAGGTGTCACGAGGGGCGGCATCCGGGCAGCGGACTCATAATCCGTCGGCCGTGGGTTCGAGTCCCACCCGCCCCACCTGTGCAAGCCTCTGACCTGCGGAAACGTTCATTTTTTGGGGTCGGATC
>NZ_JBEXEA010000045.1:0-59650 GCF_040606035.1 Streptomyces sp. NPDC005483 | reverse complement strand
GGTACGTCACCCCGCTCGAAACGAGATCCTTGCTCAGGCAGAACCTCGTCCCGGCAGCGTAAACACCCGCTGTCCAGTTCGCGGGGGGAACTTCAGGGAGCGGGAGCGGAGGCCGCAGCCCGGCTCGTACCGCGCACCCGCGCCCCCTCCGAGTAGATCGCTCCCGAAGCGGAGCCCGAGCCCGACGGCGAGGAGAAGTCGGGTCCGGAGTCCGTGCCGGATGTGCTGATCCGTTACGAGACATTGCAGCCCCGGCAGGATTCGAACCTGCGACACCCGCCCTTAGAACCGCGTGATCTGCGGATCCTCTGCCTTGGGCACAAGCCCGCGGTATCGCTCTGGCGAGCCCCGGTTCCCCGCGATCCCTGGGCGTTCTGGCACGAGAGTGGCACGGCCGAAACCGCGCCCGCCCCCGCAATGCGAACTGCGGGCGGGACGGTTGGTGAGGCCTGCTCCACAGGTCAGTCGGCCGTCAGAGGCTGCTGGTGGTGGACGGCCACGGTTGCCGTGGTTGCTGTACTTCCTTGCTGCGCGGCTCGCTTCGCAGCTGCGTTCTGAACATGAGCCTCACGCCGCAGCCGCCGCTCATAGTCAGCGATCTGTCGAGGTACGGGCCTGCAAGTTGCAGCTCTAACAAGCCGCTCGTTCATCCGATCCACCAAGAACGGGCCATTTCCACCAAGTGTTGGCCGCTGGCCGGCCGGGCGGCCGATGTCCTGTCGCGCGCACCAGTAGAAAACCCAACCGAAAGACGCGGGTTCAACCTTGGAGATCGCAAGCTCCAGGTGTATCGCTCTTTCGGTCCGTGCGAGCTCCGCCAGAACGAGCCCTCGTGCTGCGTCTGCAGTGAGCATCTGCCAAGCGTCTCAGAGGGGGGCGCGTGTATACCTGCTCGTCCCGAAGAAGGCGTTGCCGTGCTTGGCTCCTGGAGCACCAGCTTGGAAGATCGCCATGCGGATGCCTGACAGGAGTGCGACACCAAGCATCGTGAGCTGCTGGCTAAGGTCGATCAGGGCGTACCCTGGCCCACCGGCTCGGCGAAGCTTCTACCTCGTGCCCATGCTCGGCTCCAAGCGGCTCGAATCCCTCGGCGCCGCCGACGTCCGGCGCTTCCTGGCCCAGCTGGGGAACAAGACGACAGCGGCCACGGCCAAGGAGTCGCACCGGGTACTGCGTACGGCGCTGTCCGCTGCCTGCCGGGAGAGCTGATCGCACGGAACGTGGCGGGCCTTGTAGAGCCGCCCCGGGCCTCGTCGCGCGAGCTCACCGGATGCGGCAGGTAGCTGCCAAGCAGCTTCGCCACCCGGAACGGCCGCCCGGTCGAGCCGCGCAACGTGTACCGCTCCTTCACCCGCGTCGCCCGGTCCGCCGGCCTCCGCGTGATCCGGCTGCACGATGCCCGGCACGGGTGCGCCACGCTGCTCACCGCTGCCGGGGTGGCTCCCCGCGTTGTGATGGAGATCCTTGGGCACAGCCAGATCAGCATCACCATGGACGTGTACACACACGTCGTGCAGGACACCCAGCGGGAGGCCATCAGCCACATGGACCGGCTGCTCAAGAGGCGGCCCGGTGCGTGAGTGACCGGTCGTGACTGATCGCCCGCGTTGATGTCAAAAGTGGATGTCAAAGGCCCCGGACCATGATCGGTCCGGGGCCTTTTGCCTGGTGCCCCCGGCAGGATTCGAACCTGCGACACCCGCTTTAGGAGAGCGGTGCTCTATCCCCTGAGCTACGAAGGCGCGAAGGCGGGGATCTGTCGGAAAGTGTGTCTGAAATTCACCCGAAGCTGGACGAATGCCATTCCGCTGGATCCCGACAGGTCTGCGGCAGCGCGGCCTGCGAGGGCTGCGCCACCGCCGCCAGTGTAGCGGGTGGCCTGGTGCTGGCAGGCGACTGTTGGACTGTGAAGCCGGATGCCCTGGTCGGGTAGGAGGTTGGGCGGCGCGGGGCTCGGCCGCGACAGGGTCTTGGTGGAGTGCTGAGGCCGGGCCCCGGCTGTGTGTCAGGTGGCGCGGCGTCCGGTGATGCGCGCGACGCAGCGGGCGACGGAGTTGCTCACCCACGCGTAGCCGATGTAGATGAGGAGGGCCGCCTTTGCGCCGTATGCGGGGACGCGCTCGTGTGGATATGACTGGTCGAACCGGGAATGCTGGGACTCACTGTCCTGTCGGAACCCCTTCAGGCGCCGCCCTGCCGGCGTTTCGGGTGCGATTTGGCGCAGGTGTTCGGTGCGATTGAATCGAATTCGCTTGGTGGAGGGGTCGATTTCCCGGTCTTCCTTGGTCTCGTCGACGCGGATGCGGACACCGTGGGGTCCGTGCGGGCAGGTGATTTCTAGACGCTGGTAGAAGCGAGCCTGTGCGCCTTTGCGGAATTCAAGCTCGCGAACCGGAAGGGGCGTCGGAGTTGAGGAAGCGGCACAGGTCGTCGCGCATGCCTTCGGCCAGCACGGTCCGGTACAGGCTCATGCGCTGGAGGGGTTTGTCCAGATTGAACGTATGCAGCCCCGACCAGACAATGTGAAGCGTGCCCGAACCGTCCGCCGCCCCGCAGCCGGACCTGTTCCGGCGCGCTTGCGTAGCCGCAGCCCGGCGATGCCGAACTTCCGCATTAGCGGTTCACCAGGTCATCTCTTGTGCGAAAAACTTCGTCGCCTTGCGCAGGATGTCGCGCTCGGTGGCCAGTTTCTGCATCTCCTTGCGCGCGGCCGCCAGCTCCCGGCGCAGGGCCTCGTTCTCGGCCTGAAGCTCCTCGGCCGTCGGCGGGGAATCCACCGTGTTCTTCTCCGTGCTCGTGCTCGTCGTGCTGCCCCCGCCGTGGCGGGCCCGCTCGGCCCGGACCCAGTTGCGCAGCGTCTCCCGGCTGATCCCCAGATCCTTGCCGATGCCCTCGAAGGTGTGGCTTGGGTCCGACAGGTACAGCGCGACAGCGTCCGCCTTGAACTCGGGCGAGTAGACCTTCATCACCATAAGAGATCCCTCCTTCCCGGCCCCTGGCGGGGCCGGGCTCAGAGGTGTCCACCACTCGGGGACAGGTCCCCCGTCCACACGGACGGCACTCTGACGGTGGAAGGCCGACTGTCCCTTCCGTTCCGCTCGCTGTCGAAGGTTGCGTTCGCGGTGACGCAGAGCCAGGCGAATGGCCGGATCACCTGACGGCTGGCCGACAGCCGCCCCTTGGACGACCTGCGCCATGAACTCGAAGAAAGTGGGGCCTGACCTGCAGGGGAACAAGAGACGTCTGCGTCCTGGTCGTGACGCCGGTCGAGCCCCAAGTGCTGGATGCAGTACTTCTCAGCCAAGAACTGACGGTCGGCTCAGCAGGATGTTGCGGCCAAATTCCAGAAAGTGCTGGCATGGAAGACGATCGGGCTCACCTGTGCACGGACGGTCAGTCCGTGCACTTGCAGGAGCACGATCGTATGGTCGCCCGCTGGCACCGTCTCTTGTATACAGGTGTCCAGCCAGGCGGTGGCGCCTTCGATGAATAGAGCACCTTCGCAAGTCGTTTTGGTGGTAAGGCCGGCGAATCGGTTGCTGGCCTTGCTGCCCAGGGAACGAGCAGCACCACTGTGATCTGACCCCAACACGCTGACGCCTAGCCGGGCCGCACCGGCGAGCCGAGGCCAGGTCGATGACGTGTTCTGGATGCAGAAGGCGACCAGCGGAGGATCGAGGGACACGGGCACGAATGTGCTCGCTGCCAGTCCGAGAGGCTCACCATCCACTTGTGCAGCAATCGCCACGACTCCGGTGGGGAACTGGCCGTAAGCCTTCCGGAGGGTCTGTGCGTCAAGGGTGGCGGAAGTGGATGTGGTCATGAGGTGGCTACCTTTCGGGCCTGGCTGACGAGGGAGCGGGGCCCCCGGGATGTCGAGTAGCGAGCCGTACGTGGGCATCACGGGGCTGTTGGCACGGCACCCGCCGACAACGAATGCGCGGGATGTGTGCGCGGCCGCACTTTGAATCGGGTGAGGACGCCAGTCCGGGCCACTGGGTGGGATGGCGGACGTCCGTCGTCAATGAGATCCGCGCGCACGGTACGCCGCGGCCTTGACGCGGTTCTGGCATGCCAGGGAGCAGAACTGGCGTGCGGAGTTCCGCGATCCGTCGACGTATACCCGGTCGCACCGCGACGCCCCGCATACGCCGAGGCGGCCGGCGAGATCACTGCCGATGGCCAGGGCCAGAGCGGCGGCACACCCTGCGCTCCACCCCACCGCGTCGGAATCGTCGTAACCGTGGAAATGCACCTGCCACGGTTCTCCTGGAACACGGTCCAACTGCGGACGGGTGCCCGTGGTGCGCAGCAGTGTGTTCACGGCCTCGGCCGCGTCGTCGAGGCGCTCGTCGTCCACCGCCACGAACACGAGCCGCATCTGTTGGGCCGCGGTCGCCAGGCTGAGGGCCTGCTCATGGTCGATCTCCTGTGGATCTGAGACGGACGGCAGCACCCGGGCTACTGCGGAAATCAGCTGCTCGTCCCCGGGTGCGACATAGGGCTTGCCTCCGCGGGATCCGTCCGTCAAATCGTTCACGAGCGACACGGCCACACTGAGCAGCGTCGCCACGTGACTGTCGAACATCACTTGACCAGTCACCTCTTTAGTTCTAGTTTCTCGTCACTTGCATTATCCTATTCACCAGTCACAGACGGGATTCGTATGCCGATCTGGCAGCCCCGACAGCCGCTACCCCGTGAGGTGCGCCTACTCGTCGCCGCACGGGCGGTCAATCGGCTGGGAGCCTTCTCTCTGAGCTTTCTCACTGTCCTGATCACGACCCGCTTCGGAGCGAACGCTGCCGTCGCGGGCGTCATCTCCGCGGCGTTCGGCCTGGCCACCATTCCCTCCCGGCTTGCAGGCGGACGTCTCGCCGACCACTTGGGGCAGCGCCGGACCATCGTCGTGGGACTGACCGCGTGTGCCCTGGCACAGTTGGGCATCGCGGCGGCCGACAGCCTGGTCGTCGTGACGGTGTTCGCCATTCTGCTGGGACTGGCATTCGAGCTGTACGAGCCCCCGAGTCAGGCGATGATCGCAGACCTGGTGGCAGCCGACGAACGCGTACGGGCATACAGCCTGCTGAACGCCGCCCTCGCCGCAGCCGGCATGGCGGCCGGGCTGCTCGCCGCGGTGCTGGGGCGATGGGACCTCCGCTGGATGTTCGTCGTGGACGCGCTGACCTGTTCGATCTGCGCAGCGGTCGTGCACCTGATGCTGCCGGCCAGACGGCCGACGCCGGCCCGGACGGCGCAGGGGCCGCAGCGGGGCGTCTCTCCCTGGCGTGACCCCGCTCTGCTGCTCATGCTCGGCTGCGGAACCCTCATGGCCATCGTCTGTCTGCAGGTGATGATGCTGCTCCCGCTGGCTCTGGTGGACCGCGGCCTGCAGGCAGCCGACGCCGGACTTCTCACCACCGCGTCGGCGGTCACGCTGGTGGCCGGCCAGCCGCTGGTCCGCGCGACCAGAGTGGCCATGCTGCCGGTGCCAGTAGCGTTCGCCCTGGGATACGGCCTCATGGCCCTCGGCCTCATCGGATACGCGTGTGCGCACGGTCTGCCGGCCCATGTCGTCGCGACGGTCGTGTGGAGCGCCGGTGACCTCGTGCTTGTCGGACGCGCCTACGCCATCGTGGCGGAGCTGGCCCCTGAGCACCATTCGGGCCGCTACATGGCGGTCTACGGCCTCAGTTGGGGCGTTGCGGCGGTCGTCGCGCCGATCGTCGGCACCGAACTCCTTCAGCGAGCCGGTGTCACGGCCCTGTGGACGACCATGGCGGGCGTCTGCCTGGCCCTCGCGTTCCTCCAGCCGGCGGTCTCCCGTGCCGTCGACACCCGCAGGACTCGGCCGGCCCTGGACGCGACGGATGACAGGGCATCCGCCGAGTCCGTGGAGTGAGGTCGGGACATTCCCGGCCGTGTCACCTGGCGCGTGCCTCGATCCACCGGTGTGAAGGCGGCGCGGCGGTCGCTCCCACCGGCTCCACCGGCTAACGGTCGTCCCTGAGGTAGTCCGCCAGGAGCGCGTTGTCGCCACCCAAGGCAGGCTGCAGCGCCCTCAGCTCGCCGACCCTCAGCCCGGAAGGCACCACTGTGATGCGCTCGCCGAACCAGCTCAGGGTTTCTTCGGAGCGCTTGTAGAACTCCTCAAGCGTCGCCGTCCTGAGCATGACCTGCCCGATGCGCTTCGTGGTGTCGGAGATCGACGCCGGCAGAGAGGCACCGACGGACTGGGACAGCACGGCGTATTCGACATCGGGAAGGCCCATGACCTCGGCATGGGACGGCACGGCGAACAGGACACCCGGGGGCGACGTGATGTAGGTGCTGCCCACGATTCCCGCACGTTCCGCGATCGTCAGCTCCGGCCGTTCCCCGACCGCCAGCGACAAGGCGGCGTCACCGAGGTCGATGCCGAACTTGCACTCGATCTGCTCGTGTACAAGGGCGCCGCCCCGGCGCGCGGCACACTCACTGAAGAACACCTCGCCCCGATGGTGGAACAACTCCATGTGGAAGATGCCGTCGGTCAGGCCCAGCGCCTCCAACGACGCGCGGACCAAGGGCTCCGCCAGCCGGTACGTCCAGGCCTCCGCGGCGGGGTCGAACCGACGTATCTGCAGCGGGGCTTGAGACTCGACCGTGCTCAGGCAGGGCTGGGTGTACTCGGCGACCGACGAGAAGAGGACCTCTCCGTGGTGTACCACGCCGTCCACCAGCCACTCGTCCCCCTGCTGGAACTCCTCCACCACAAAGGTACGCGCCGCGCCGCCCTGCGACCGGAAATGGAGTACAGCCTCGCGTAGGTCGTCCGCGCTGCGCACGGTCGCGGTCTGACGTGTTGCGGCCCCTGTCACCGGCTTGATGACACCGCAGGAGAAGGGCAACTCGTCGGGGATGTCGTCATGGAGGTCGTCCAGGACGATCGACCGGGCGGTGCGGATGCCGCTCGCCTGCACCACCTGCTTCTGAACGAACTTGTCGCGGAAACGGACTGCCACCGACGGCGAGAGCCCGGGGCAGCCAAGGTACTGTGCGAGCAAGGCTGCGTTCACCAGGGCGAATTCGTTCGTGGTGGTCACCGACGCGAACTGCTCCCCGGCCAGCCCGGCCCGGGTGAGTGCCGAGAGCACCGCCTCCGGGCTGCGCTCGTCCTCCGTGAAGACGGGGGTGACGCCGTCCGGAAGGCTCGGAAGTCCGCTGTCACGCCAGTTCGGACCGTAGACGAGGACAGCGGGGACGTCGCGCCTGGCGCATGCCCGCAGGACATAGCGGTCCACCCCGATGAGCAGGGGGCGTTGGCGATGGATCATGCCGTCATCCCTTCCGGTGCGGTCTCTGCCTGGACGCGGGTGCCGGTCACCTCGGTGTGGGACGCGGGCTCCTCGACGGAGGCGGCCGTCTCGACGGGCCGGCCCGCGCCCGCCATGAGGATGCGGGGCGACAGAAGGCCGGTGACCAGGAACACGGCGCCCAGCACCAGCCATCCCGGAATTCCCATCCCCAGGCACACATAGGCCAGCAGAACCGGTCCGACGGTGAGGGCGAGACCCTGCCCGATCCAGAAGACGCCCGCGTATTCCGCCTGCGACTCGTTGGTCGCCATGCCGTAGTACACCTCCTGCGAGGCGCCGGCGTGCAGAGCCTCACCCACGCTGTGGACGAGAACCGACAGCACGAGGATCACGGCTGCCAGCGCGGTCGGCAGCAGTGGCGACAACGCCACGAGGACCACGTTGACGGTGAAGATCAGACCGCTGCGCCGCATGGCCCGCCCGGCCAGGGGAAGCGACCGTATGCCCCGGCTGAGCCTGCTCTGGATCACGACGATGGACACCGTGTTCAACAGGACATAGCCGGAGGCCACCCATGCCGGCGCACCGATCCTGTCGATGGCCCACAGCGGCATGGCGAACGTGAGGAGCGGATACTGCAGGGCGATGATGCCGTTCAGCACGGTGCCACGGATGAACTGCCGGTCCCGGACCGCCACCCACTTGCGCGAGGACGGCCGGGCCTCGACCACTCCGCCTGCCGACCTGGTCGCCAGCATCACGAACGCCGCGCAGATGACGAAGGAGGCCGCGTTCGCCAGGTAGATCACCTCGAAGGCCGACGAGGTGTCGACCTTCAGAGCGGCGATGGCACCGCCGGCACCCAGTGCCATGCCCAGGTTGTTCACCACGCGATTGCGTGTGCGGAACCAACGAAGGTGGCCCTCGGACATCTGGCGTACCAGCGCGGGGCGGGCCACAGCGCTGGCTCCGGAGGTGATCCCGGTGGCCGTTGCGACGACTGTGAAGCCCAGCATGTCGTCGATGGTGGTGAAGGCCACCATGGCGACGGCGTAGAAGAGGCACGAGAGGACGTACGTCCGCTTGGCGCCGATGCGGTCGCAGAGGTACCCGAAGTGGGCCATCAGTGCCAGCGCTATTCCGGAGCCGATGGTGAAACCCAGACCGGCCTGATAGTCGCTCAGTCCCACCTCTCGGGTGAGGTATACCGGCGCGCTGGCCACATAGAGGCCGCTGCCCGTCGCGTTGATGAGGAGCGCGAACAGCAGTATCTGTTGCGGTCTGCTGGGGCGAGGAATCGTCTCGCCTCCTTCGGTCCGTTTCCGGACTGAAATTCCCATGGCGGGCTCTCCCTTCACTAGGCGGTGTACAACGAAAAGGTTCACTGATTCCGATCCCGTGTTAGTCGACGATGAACTCCAGACGCTGTTCCAGTGCGCGCGTCTCTCGTTCCAGGGCAGCGTGGTCCGGGCACTCAAGCGCGTAATAACCGGCCCGTTGCCAGGAATTGGCGAAGCTGGGGGTGTCCTGCCCCGCGCGGAGATTCACCTCATGGTCGAAAACCCACCGGGAGGCAGCCAGCGCGTCCTCCCCGCGCAGCCGCACGAACCTCCCGGCCGGCGGGCGGAAGAACTGCACTGATGCCACCGACGCCCGCGCGGGGCGGAGATCGGGGCGGCGGCCGGCGAGGACCCCGACGAAGGCGTCGTAGAGGTCAACTCCCTGGCTCCGCCTGATCAGTTCGGGGATGAGGTCTCCCGGAGGCCGGGCCGCGCACTCGACCAGGTACGGGACGCCCCGGTTGACACGCCACTCCGAATGGAAGACGCCGGAAACCGCGTCCATGGCGGTCAGCAGGCGGTGCACCTGCGCAAGGATCAGGCGGCGCTCCTGGTCGTCCACCCGGGCCGGAGCGACGTGTCCGACCTCGGTGAAGTAGCGCCCGCCCACGGTCTGCTTCGCCGTGATGTTGTCGAAAAGGACTTCACGCTCGAAGACGACGCTCTCCACGGAGATCTCCGGGCCGTCGACGTACTCCTCGCACTGAAACCTCCAGGAGAGGTCCCTGCCGACCGTGCGGGATCCTTCCCCGGCGAGGGTCGTCTCCTGCCAGGCGGACTCGATGTCCTCCGTCCTGTCGACTCGTATCACCCCCACCGAGGCGCGACGGTTGGAAGGCTTCAGAACGATCGGCCGGCCCTCGAAGAAACTCTTCGCATCGTCCGCGCAGGTGGCCTCGGCGAATCTGGGCTGCGGGATGTCCGCTGTATGCGCGAGTCGCCGGAGCAGCAGCTTGTCGGTGCAGACATCGGTGGCGACGGCACCTGGCTCACCGAGTCCCCACTCCCGGGCCAGCCCGAATGCCGTGGGTACGGCGTATTCCATGCCCGGTACCACCGCATCGAACCCGACATCCTTCTGCCACTTGCGTGCCGTCTGCGTGGCCTCATCGCACTGCTGATATCCGCCGGCTCGCACCTCTTTTATCCACGGAGCCGCGAAGGCGGCGGTATTGGCCTCGATGATCTCCTTTTCTTCTATGACATAGAGTTCGAGGTCTGAGTTGTTGTCAACCAGTCGGCGATAGCCACTGTTGAGCCCGATCATCAGTACACGCATTACGCTTCCTCGCACACGGCATGGAAAGTTACTGGTGTTCGTCGTCCGGCTTCCGGTCGGGAAGCCGCTGCAGCTTGCCGGACCGTTGGCGTTCCGTGGCCATCTCACGCCAGCGCGTGGCGAGCGCGGGAGCGGCGAGGAGCCGGGGCAGCAGCTCCCAGTCGCCGTAGTAGGCGTTGATCGCCTCGGCCAGCGTCAGGCTCTCGGCGGGCCGGTCGACCAGCTGGATCCCGTCGTTCGCCGAGATCGATCCGACTTGGACGACACGTAGGTAGGCTCCGGGGCGCGCCGCGTGCGCGAACCGCTTCATCCAGTGGTCCTCACCCATCCAGCCGGCGAACATGCGGCAGGGGATGCGCGGGGACGTGACCTGAAGCAAGGTGTCACCGATACGCCAGCACTCACCGATCACGGCGGCGTTGACGTCGAAGCCGACCGTCGTGAGGTTCTCGCCGAATGCGCCGTCAGGGCGCAGGCAGCCCAGCTGGGCTGCCCACCAGTCGTGGTCCTCCGCGGCGTAGGCGTACAACGCCTGGTCGTACCCGCCATGGTGCAGCAGGTCCGCCTGCTCGTCTCCGTGCAACCCGTTGCGCGTCACCGCGACAGCGGAGAGCACGGAACGCTTGTCGATGCCGGTCGTCGACCGAGGCCCCTTGAACGTCGCCGCCTTGGCGCGGCTGACGTTGACCGACCGCACATGCCCCAGCGTCACCGGGGATCCCCCTGCCTGCCCTTGACGGCGTACGGCGGCGTACCGTGCGCTGCCGTCAACTCCTCCATGTAGTCGACGACTTCCGCCCGGGTCGGTACGTCCGTCATGTAGACCTGGAGCCCTTCCGGCCTGGCTTCTGTCCTGTCCCCGCCCCATCGCCGCGTCAGAGAGGCGGGGGTTTCCATCAGCTGGCTGTAGCGCCGCTTGTGCCACCACTCCTCCTCATGGGCGGACGGCAGCTGAAAGGTGACGAAAGCGGGCACCGGCTCGGGGACGGGGATGGTGACGGGGACACGTTCCCCGGCCAGCAGCGCGGACCACCGCTTCGCCCGGGTGGCGGTGTGGGCCACTGTGTCCTCGTACCAGTCGAGCGCCCAAGGAGTGAGCCGCGCGAGATAGGCCTCGCGGGCCGCGTCGATGTCGCGGTGGTCGCCGGCGATCGCCTCGGCCAGCCACACCGAGCCGACGGCGGCCATGGAGGCACCGAAACCGCGGCTCGGATCCGTGGTGACGAGTGCGTCCCCCACGGCGAAGAAGCCCTGCGGAGCCTTGCCGGAGATCCGCCGCGCGGTGTTGCGCATGTTCGACATGACCCGCGGCGGAGAGAGGGGCACGGCCCTGCCTTCCTCGACCCAGGGACCGGTCTTCGGTATCCACTCCATGAGCAGTTCGAAGAGCCGGGCGTCCCGTGCGCGCAACAGCTCGCGATCATGCGGTGAGCAGGCCAGGACCGCGGAGAACGTACGGTTGTCGTGGACGTTGATCACCGTGTGGTAGCCGTCGCCGATGACGCCGGCACCACTCACCCGGGAAAGCGGCCCGGGCTCGGCTCCGTCGGCGAGCCGGTACATGCGCGTGATGTAGGCCAGCTCACCGCGGTTGTCGCCCACGGGGTCGTACCAGGAGGCCCAGGGTGCCGCCCGCCGGCCGGAGGCGTCGATCACGATGTCGGCGTCGAGGTCGTGTCCCGAGGTGCGCACACCCCGGACTCTTCCTCGCCCGACGAGGATCTCGTCCACGCCGGCGCCGACGCGCAGCGTGATTCCCTTTTCCCTCGTCATCGCCCGGCGCAGCACCTGCTCGACCGTGCTGCGCCGAGCCAGCAGCACCGCGACGTCGGCGCCGGCTTCGGGACTGAAGCCGTGGTCCGCAGCGATCTTCCCGAAGTCGCGGGCCTCGACACCGAAGGCGAGCAACTGCTCCAGCAGGTCGGGAAGTTCGTCCCGCAGCGTCGAGTGGAAGGCGCCGAGGAAGCCATGCGTCTGGTGCAGGTGCGGCACGCCGGTACGCGGCCAGTTCCCCGCCGCGGCCGGAGTGTCGGGCACCGCCGAGTCGTCCCGTTCGAAGACGGTCACCCGGACACCTCGCCGAGCCAGACAGAAGGCGGTCAGCATCCCGCCCAGCCCCGCGCCGATCACGGCCGCGTGCACCGCCCGGCTCATCGGGGCCATCCAGGGGTGCTGTCGTCGGTCACCGTGTCCAAGGCCGGCCGGCATGTCCGTCGGGTCTCGCCCACTCGATCGAGCCGATGTGCGTTCGTTGCGTCTGTCGGGCGCACCAGCGGGCACCTCCCCAGAAGGTCGGGATGGGAATGGATGTGTGTCACTCGAAGACCAGCGAAGTGTGGAACCCGTCCGCCGCGGCGACGGCCCGCTCGGCGTCCTCGTGCAGGGTGACGACCCAGCCGAGGCGTGAGGTGTCGGTCGCGGTCACTCCGTCGGGACCGATGTCCTGGATCTCGTGGGCGATGACGGCGTCGTCCAGGGTCTGTGGTCTGCCGATGTGCCGCACCACACCGTCTCCGGGCGGGGTCAGGTAACGAATCACGGAGTGGGCGACTCCGTTCCAGGGGCGGTCGGGCAGCGCCACCGGGCGTCCGAGCCACAGCTGCTGGTAGAGGTCCACCACGTCGAGGCCCGTGCTCGCTTCGATGAGGAGACGGATGTCGCCGCCGCCGAGCCTGGGGTTGATCTCCATGAGGGCGGGGCGTCCCTCGTGATCGATCTTGAATTCGACGTGTGCCGCCGTGCCGCGGTGCCCCGTGCTCTCCAGCCACTTCAGGACGGTCTTCTCGGCGAGCTGCTCCGTCTCGGGGTCCAGGCGGGCGGGGAAGACGTGCGCGAGTTCCTTGCACTTCGGCGGCCGGCTCAGCACCGTCTCGGCGAAGCCCAGGAGCCGCCAGCTCCCTGCCTGGTTGTCCCAGAGCAGTTCGGCGCTGTACTCCGGCCCTTCCACGTACTCCTCGACCAGTACGGCGTCGAGGCAGCGGTAGCCACGGCCGTGTGTGCTGTGGTCGATCGCTCCGCCCACGGCTGCCTGGAAGTCCTCGTCGGAACGGCAGACACGCACTCCGGCGCTGGAGCTGTCGTCGACCGGTTTGACGACGCAGGGGTAGCCGAGCGGAGAGCTGGTCACCGTCTTGTCCACAGGGACCACGACATGCCTGACGTCACGACCGATACCGGCTGTGGCCTTGCGGGTGAGGTCCTTGTAGCGACAGGTGAGGATGCCAGCGGGATCGGGGCCCGGAAGACCCAGACCGTTCGCGACGACGGCGGCCTGGAACAGGCGGTAGTCGTCGTACGCGATGACCGCGCGCGGCTCCAGGCCGAGGCACGCCCTCATGAGTTGGGAGGTGTCGTAGGTGTCCACGCGCTCCAACCGGTCCACCAGTTCGGTCGGGTCCGGATCGAGACGCGCGTACTCCCGGGGGTCCCGGCAGACCAGGGCGGTCGTCAGTCCCTGTTCCTGAGCCCGTCGGATCCCGTGGGTGCCGTATCCGGTCAGGTTGACCTCGATGTAGAGCAGGTCGATGCTCACCGTGCCGCTTCCTCGCTTCCTGGTCCTTTTCCACGCCAAGCGGCGAGGAGTCGGCGTTCCTTCTCGGAGTCCATGCCGATCTTCGGTTTCCCCTGGAACCCGGGCGTGCCGCGCAGCCACTCCCACGTGTCGACGACCGTGTCCGCCAGTGGACGACAGGTCAGTCCCATCGCGACCGCCGCGTCGCTCGACACGGACCACGCGTGCCGCCAGTCGGCTCGCAAGGGTGCCCACAACGGCAGTTCGGACCATGGAGTCACCTGCTGCTCCAGCAGGAACTCCTCGTCCATCCAGACGAGTTCCGGGTTCGCGCCGGTCGCCTTCGCGCACAGCGCGAGCCACTCCGCGAAGGTGGCCCGGCCGGCGGGCGCGGTCACCAGCAGGTCGCATTCGGACGGCCGCTCGACCCGGGCAAGGATGAACTCGGCGAGATCCCGGACATCCATGAGCTGGATCTCCCGGTCGCCCGGGTGCGGCGCGAGTGTCCCGCCGGCCGCGATCCGGCGCAGCCACCAGGGCAGACGGCCCACGTTCTCGCCGGGGCCCACGATGATGCCCGGGCTGACAATGCTCACCGTGGCGTCGAAGTGCTCGCGCACGGCGCGTTCGCAGCCTGCCTTGAGGGGACCGTACGTGCCGCCCGACTCGTCCGCGTCCGAGGGGCACTCCCAGCGCGGTGACGCTTCGTCAATGGGGCGGGCGGGCCAGTCCTGGAAGGCACTGACCGATGACACGAACACGTAGTGATCCGCGTGCGAAGACAGCACCCGGGCGCCCGCGGAGACGGAACGGGGCACGAATCCGCAGGTGTCGATCACCGCGTCCCAGTGTCGGCCGGCGACGAGGCGTTCGAGATCGCCTTCGTTGTCACGGTCTCCCCGGGTCACCTCGACGCCCTCGACGTCGGAGCCCGACCGACCCCGGTTGAACGTGGTGACCTCATGGCCCCGGCGCAGGGCCGCCGTCGCGACGGCCCGCCCCAGGAATATCGAGCCCCCCAGAACGAGGATCTTCTTCATGACCCCTGGCTCTTCTTGAACTCGCTGTACTTCGCCGCGAGTTCACGGGCGCAGGCCTGGGAGTCCGCGAGCTTCATCTCCCGGACGTCGTAGCCGATCAGGCTCTTCACAATGTCCATGTGCGGGTCGCTGTAGCGGACGCTGCCGTCGTCACGGATCTCGGCGATGCCGTCGTGCCACAGCGCCTTCTTGTTGATGTCGAGCGCCTCCGCCAGCGAGAGGCCGTCGGGCAGTTGGACGTCCAGGCCCTTGGCCGACACGGCCACCGGATAACCGCCGATGAGCGCGTCGGGGCCGGGAGCGTGGACCAGGCGCGGTTCCGTCGAGGTCAGTGCTTCGATCACCGTCACCGCCGACGCGGCGGTCAGGACCGCACCGCGCACACCGCCCAGACGCCGGTACCGGGTCGAGACCGCCTGCAACAGGCCCTCCACGTCCACCCGTTCCGTGACGTCACTGCCGTTCTCCAGCACGCTGAGGCGATACGGAGCGTCCCCGGCGTCGCCGGTGCGCGGCACCCGGTGGCTGACGAACGCCTCCATCACCACCCGCAGATCGACCTGGTCCGGGCGCTTGCCCAGCTGGTCGGCCGCGGCGTGGCGGAGTGCCGGCACGATGTTGGCGACGTTGCCGATGCCGATCGTGGGAGCCAGGCCCACCTTGTCGAGGATGGCGTGGGTGGCGTCGGGCAGCGCGGCATTGACGACCTGTGTGTCGATGCCGCTCGCCTTCACCGCCTGCATCACCTTGTGGATCAGAGTGAGCTGCATCGGCAGCCAGGGCCCGATCTCCGCCTCGTCGAGCCGGGTCAGCAGGTCCTTCGGAAGCTCGTTGATCACCCACCACGCCTGCAGGCTGACCGTGCTGAACACGATGTCGGGGCTCAGCTCGGCGAGGGTCGCGGCCGTCCGGTCGATGTCATCGACGTCCATGACGACGTGATCGAGCCGAGGTGTGTGGCCCAGTTGTGCGGCGACCATGCGGGACAGGTTCACCTGCCGGATCAGGTGCTCCTCGTCCCGTCCGGCGAGCGTGACGCGTGGTGCATCGGGTCGACGTGCCAGCAGATCCAGGGTGTGCGTGCCGACGTTGCCGGCACCGATGACCAGTAGATGGGTGTCCTTCATGGGCGCTCCTAGCGAAAGGCCGGAAATGTGGTGACTCTTGACTGTTCAGTGCGGTCGGTTGTCACTGGGTGACAAGGCGGATGGCCGAGACGGCGCGGTCCAGGCGCTCTTCGACCTCACCGTGGGTGCGGCCCTCGCAGACGACGAACCCGGCGCGGTCCAGGTTGTTCTCCCAGACGCGGATCGCTTCGCCGCGGGCGAGTTCCAGGCCTACTTCGACCACGCCCTGGAGTTGTCGGGCGTCGTCCAGGCCGGTGATCGTCGTGACCACGCCCGGCTCTCCGGAGAAGAAACGGACACCGGCCGACTTCGAGGGCGAGACGACCTCGGGCAGTGCGAGTCCGCAGACGGCCCGGACCGCGAGTTCGTACTGGTCGAGTCCGGTCACGAGCTCGGTGATCAGCGGGATCCTGCCTCCCCCGGGCCGGGTGTGTGTCTCGATGACCGTGATGCCGTCCGTACCGAGCACGACTTCCGTATGGGCTGGTCCGACGGTGAGTCCGATGGCGTCCAGGCAGTCGCCCACCGTCTCGGCGACCGCGCGTTCCTCATCCGGGGTGAGAGCGGCGGGCGCGAGATGGGCGTGTTCCACGAAGTGGGGTGCCCCGGTGGTCAGCTTCCGGGTGATGCCGAGCACCGAGTGGCGTCCGCCCTGGGTGATGGTCTCCACCGACAGCTCCTGGCCGACGGCATACCGCTCCCACATCAGGGGCTCCTTGGTGGACAGCAGTACCACGCGCAGGTCGCGGGCGTTGGCCACCAGGTGGACCCCCAGGCCGGCGACGCCGGAGACGGGCTTGACGATCACTGGGTACGCCGAGGAATCGACGTCGCTCACATGCTGAAGGCGCCCGCACGGCAGCGGGTGCCCGGCCCGGGCCAGCCGGCTGCGCATCCGCAATTTGTCCCGTGAGCCGCGGACTGCGGAGACGGGGACGCCGCTGACCGACCACAACTCGGCGAGTTCGGCGGCGGGAAGCAGGCCGAGCTCGGTGAAGGCCACGACCGCCCGGACGCCGGCCGGCCTGGGCAACGCACGCACAGCGCCCGGATCGGTCCGGTACGCGACCCGGTGCACGGCCGCAGCGCCGTCGGCCGCGGGGGTGGGATCCTCGTCGGGGTCACACACCAGGACGTACGACATGCCGAGCCGGGTGATGGCCCGGCTGCCGAACGGGCTGGCGCCGATGAGCACCACGCAGTTCGCATCGTGGGCGCCGGGCTGCGCCCTGAGGCCGGCGTCGCTCATGAGCCCGCCCTCGCGCCTATCAGCGGAGTCCAGCCGTGGGCAGGCGTGTCGATGGAATCCATCAAAAGGGACGGCGCTTCGGCCCCGTACACCACATCGATGTACCGGTCTCCCCGGTCCGGGAAAAGGGTGACGACGGAGGACGAAGAGGGTATCTCAGGGAGAATCTTCTTGATGGCCGCGATGACCGATCCGGAAGATCCGCCGGCGAAAATCGCCTCCCTGTCCAGGATTTCGTGACAGGCTGTGATCGACTCGTCGTCGGTCACCTCCACCACGCGGTCGATGAGGTTCATGTCGAGCAGTTCCGGCACCCTGCTGGAGCCGATTCCGGGCAGTCGTCGGGGCCCGGGAGGATTTCCGAAAACCACCGATCCGACCGCGTCCACGGCGATGACCTCGAGGTGATTGTCCCGTTCCTTCAGCCTACGTGCGAGCCCATTCAAGGTACCCGTGGTGCTCACCGCCACGACGAGATAGTCGATCGGTCCTTGCAGGTCCCTGGATATCTCGTCCGCGGTTCCCCGGTAATGGGCTTCAGGACCCAGCGTGTTGGCGTACTGGTTGATCCATACCGCGCCGGAATCACGGGCCAGGATCTCCTTCACCCGAGCGATACGAGCCGGGAGGTATCCGCCCTCCGTCGTCGGTCCGCCCACCATCTCGACCTGCGCACCGTAGCTCTTGATGATTGAGTAGTTGCTCTTCGTGATGTGCGGGTCGACCACCAGGGTGAGGCGCAGGCCATATATCCTGGCCATCATCGCGAGGGCGACGCCAAAATTCCCCGAAGTGCTCTCCACGACATGTGCGCCGGGATAGAGAACTCCTTCTCGAAGGCCCGTCTCGATGATGTACCGGGCAGTCCGGTCCTTGACGCTGCCGGCCGGATTGAGCAGCTCAAGCTTGGCGTACACTCGAGGGCCCGTCGGAAAAAGGCGGCTCAGTCGGACCATCGGAGTGCCGCCGATACAGTCCACGATGGAGTCGTGCAACAAGAATCCTCCCCAGGTGATTCCTTGCCGTGTGATGGACCAGAGCGCAGTATGTTCACCTTCTACTGCGCATACCGGACTTCGACGGAGGATAGATAATCCTCGGCTATTGCCAGTGAGGTGCCGAATTCATCGGCCCATGAGATGGCGTATCCGAGGCGGTCGTCATTGTCGGCGACCCCGTTCATCTGCACGGGCTCCGAGGCGAAGGTGCTGCGGATGATTCCGGCAGGAAGCAGGGGCGGCGGTGTCACGGAGGTGACCAACCCGGTGCGCCGGGGCGTCAGATAGAGACTCGTGGCGTATCCACCCCGCGCGTCGGGAGACGCTGCCGCCGGCGGGAGCCCCAGGTAGAGGCGTGTGTACAGGTCGATCGAGTCCTGGCCGATGGTCAGTCGCATCAGCTCCCGGATCTGGTCACCGCCCAGGCGCGGATTGATCTCGATCAGTGCCGGGACACCGTCGACGAGCTTGAACTCCACGTGCGCCGCGCCACGTCGGTGCCCCACTGCGTCGAGCCACTGGACGACGACGCGCGCGACGCGCTCGTCGTCCGCCACCGAGTCGAAGTGATACGGGAACATCGCCCCGAGTTCGACCCGGAAAGGCAGCTCCGCCATCAGCTTCTTGGTGAAGCCGAGCAACCGCCAGGCGTCGGCACCGTCGTCCCAGATGAGCTCGGCCGTGAACTCCGGTCCGTCGACGAACTCCTCGACCAGGGCGTACGGAGCGCACCGGTAACTGCGGAGGTTGACCGGATGCGCGGCCATCCTGTGCAGGGCCGCGAGGTACTGCTCGTCGTTCCAGCAGACCCGGACACCAGTGCTTCCGCTGTCGTCGACGGGCTTCACCACGCACGGGTAGCCGACGCCCGAGGTCTCCCCCGGATCGTCCAGGGGTACACGCACGGCTGCCACCGAGTGCCCGATCCCCTTGGTGAGACTGCGCGCGCGGTCCTTGAAGTGGCAGTTCAACAAGCCGTCCGCCGAGGCGTGCGGGAGACCGAGCCGCTCCGCGATCACGGCGGCCTGCACCAGCCTGTAGTCGTCGAACGCGATGACGGCGTCCGGCGCCTGGTCGGCGAAGAAGTGCATGAGTTTCACCAGGTCGTACGTGTCGACCACGCTGTGGGAATCAGCCAGAGTGACCGGATTCGGATGCACCTTTTCGTACTCCGACGGGTCACGGGCGACAAAATGGGCTCGATATCCCTTTTCTTTGGTGAGTCGTACACCTTCAGGGCCGTAGCCCGTCATGTTGCTCTCGATGAAGAAGGCTGTCTTCATCCGATTCCCCCCATTCAGAGATTTGCGAAAGCGCAGATTGGCCATCGCGTTAGCAAACGCCAAGCCTTTTGATAAACCAAAGGGTCATTAAAAGAATGGAAAAAATGATCATGGAGCCCCCGTGAGCGGCGCAGAGGTTGCATGAAACCTCGCAGGTCGGCCGCTTACGGTGCTCAAGTTAGCATCACTGGCATACCGGGGGGACGATAGTGAGTGTGACGATCGTCACACCCCTTCCCAGTGGATTTGCGATGGCCCTCCAGTGCAATCTCTGGAATTGCTGTCAGCGGATTGACCGGGATGCGGCGCACGTTGGTGCAGCTCCCCTGGATATTCCTGTAACTGCTTTCTGCTTTTTGGGGGATTCGGGTCGCATGTCCAGATTAGTGCTGGGTTCCGTTTTGCGTTCGGCAAAACTCGGCGGCTACGCAGTACCGGCTTGCAACGTTTTCGACGCAGTGGGGATGGATGCTGTTCTCGCTGCCGGCGAGCGGCTCTCGTCGCCCGTGGTGGTGCAGGTTTCGACGCGCACCCTGCGTGCTTGGGGGCCGCGTCGGCTGCGGCAGCTCTTCGCGGCGCTGGTGGCGCAGCGGCAGGTTCAGGCGGTGCTCCACCTGGACCACTGCGCTGATCCCGACCTCATCACCTCCTGCATGGAGGCGGGGTGGGACTCCGCTCTGTTCGACGCCTCGTCCATGGACTTCGAGACCGCTGTGCGGCTGACGCGCCGGCTGGTGGCGCGGGGGGCCGACTACGGGTTCGACATCGAGGGCGAGATCGATCCGATCGGATCCGTGCGGGACGCCGGAAGGCGGTCTGCCGTGGTCGACATCAGTCGCTCGGTGGACTTCCTGGAACGCACCGGAGTCAGCTGCTTCAGCCCGTCGGCCGGCACACTGCACGGTCTTTCCGCTGCGCCCGTGGCCCTGGACTTCGAGGGGATCGCCGCACTCGCGGAACGCACCGGGCTCCCCCTGGTCCTGCACGGTGGCAGCGGGCTCGACGACAGGACGCTGCGTCGGGCCGTCGACTGCGGCATCGCGAAGGTCAACGTCTCCAGTGCGCTGAAGGCCGTCTTCCGCAGTGCCCTGGGCGCGGCCGAGCCGGCGCCGGGCGCGGAGCCCCTTGACCTCCTGCAGCAGTTCTCCAAAGAGGCGGAAGCGGTTGTCGCCGACTTCGTCGAAGCGCTCGGCAGTAAGGGGCGGTCGTGCGTAGAGCATTGATCCTGGACTGCGACGGTGTCCTGGTCGATGCCGAACAGACCGGCCATCTGCGGGCGTTCAATGAGATGTGGCGTCGGCTGGATGTTCCCTGGCAGTGGACGCCGGAGGACTACGCCAGGAAACTGGCCATCTCCGGGGGGAAGGAACGTCTGGCCAGCCTGCGGCACGACGCCGGCTTCCGAGCGGCCGTCGACCTTCCCTCCAGCGACAGTGCGTGGCAGGCCCTCGTCCGGACCTGGCACGCACTCAAAACGGACATCTATCTGGGGATGGTCGAGCGCGGAGAAGTGGACGTACGCGTCGGTGTGCGCCGGCTCGCCCGGGAGGCCGTCGAGTCCGGCTGGGCACTGGCGGTCGCCTCCTCGGGATCGGCGCGCTCGGTCCGATCGGTGGTCCGGCATGCGCTCGGCGACGAACTGGCGGTCGCGACCGTCATCGTGGCCGGAGACAGCGTCGAGACCAAGAAGCCGGCTCCGGATGTCTATCTGCAGGCCGCGGCGCTCGTGAGGTCCGATCCCTCCCGCTGCCTGGTGATCGAGGACAGTGCCGTCGGTCTGCAGGCGGCGCTGCGGGCGGGGATGACCTGCGTGGTGACCCCGACCCGATGTCGGTCCAGCGCGGACTTCCCCGGGGCCGCAGCCGTTCTCAGCGCCCTGGGCCCTGGCCCGGAAGGCCCCATGCGGGTGATCGCGAATGCGGCCGGGCTCAGCCTGGACGGCGAGTTCCACCTGTCAGTGGCGCACCCCCTCGTTCCCTCTCTCTCCTCCGAGGTCGGCGAACGCACCAACACGGTCGGTGTCGCATGACGACCGCCATGCGGTGCGCCGCCTCACGGAAATGGACCTCAGCGGCCGGCCTCTGTCATCCCCATGGCTCTCTCGACTGCCACCAGGTCCGCGTCGACCGTGATCACTTCCGGGTCGTCGGGTGCTCCGGGAGCGGCGTGCTTCAGTCCACTGCCCGTGCTGATGAGCACCACCTCGTCGTCGTCCGTCAGCACGCGGCGCTCCCGCAACTCCCCGAGCCCTGCCAGGGTGATGGCCGCCGAGGGTTCCGCGAAGACCCCCGAGCCCTGGGCGAGTCGCCTTACGGCGGTTCCGAGGGCGCTGTCCGGCACACTGAGCACGTCTCCGCCGGTCTCCCGCAGCACGCGCAGTGCGCGGAAACCGTCCTGCGGCTCCGCAACGTTGATGCTCTCCGCGATACTCGAGGCGTCATGGGGCTCCACGTCGTCGAGGCCGAGCCGCCAAGCTCGATGCAGGGCGGCCGACTGCGCCGACTGCACGGCCACCAACCGGGGCACGGCCTGGGTCCAGCCCAGACGCATCGCGTCGACGAATCCGCGGTACAGCCCGGTGAGGATGTTCCCGTCCCCGGCGGGTACGAGCACCACGGACGGAGCGCGGAACCCGAGCTGTTCGACGATCTCCAGCGCCGCCGTCTTCTTTCCCTCGGCGGTCAGCGGGTTGTACGCCGTGCTGCGACACAGCCAGCCGAAGTGGTCCGCCGCCTGGTAGCTCAGCCGAACGGCCGCCTCGTACCCGTCCCGGACGGCGAAGACCTGCGCGCCGTAGGCAAGGAGCTGCCGGATCTTGGCCGGTGCCGTGTCACCGGGGACGAACACCACGCACCGGATACCGGCCGCAGCGCAGCAGCCGGCGAGAGCGGCGGCGGCGTTGCCCGAGGACGCGGTGCACACCACCTTCTGGCCGGCGCGTGCGGCGGACGCGACCACCAGCGCACTGGCCCGGTCCTTCAACGAGGCGGTGGGGTTGCGCCCCTCGTCCTTGACCCACAGTCGGCCCACGCCGAACTCCGCGGCGAGTCGCGGGGCATCGACCAGGGGAGTGCCTCCGACGCCGTAACCGCTCTCGAGCGGGTGCACCGGCCGGCCATCCGATATGGGTAGGAGAAACCGGTAACGCCACATCGAGAACTCGGCGCCGAGGAGTTCGCCGACCGGTCGGCCGCGCCCTGCCGCGTCGTAGTCGGGAACCATGGTGACCGGCGATCCGTTCGGGCATGCCGGACAGAGGTAGCGGATCTCGTCCGCGGCGAAAAAACCCCCACACCGCCAGCATTCCCATTTGTATGCTGAAGTCATTACATTCCCCTTCGAGTGTGTGGTACACGTACGTTCTTTCTACGGAAAGCGTCGCCCACCATATTTGCATCGAAGTGCCTTATACAAGGCTTGAAAGAAAAACCGCGCCGCATGTAGGGTCAAGGGCGGCGGCAGATCCGAGACCGACTTTCCGTACCAAATTTCCAAGGAGTCGATCCGAGTGACGACGTCTGCTAAAGAGCACCTGCTGGCAAAGCAGGACCGGTCTCACCGTGCCATCAATTCCTTCATTCGAGCTCGGGACGCCATCAGCGCCGCCGACGACCAGGAGGGCGGTGGCGGGTGGATGAATCCCGATGTCATCTCGCTCGCTCACGGTGAGGGAGTGCGCAGGCCGCACCACTCCGTGGTGGCGGCCGGTGTCCGCGCCCTGCTCGACACGACCGAGTCATCGCTGGACAACTACCTCTACCTGCGGCGTTTCCCCGCTTTCGAGGAGGAGCTGACAGCCACCTTCCAGGCTGCCGGCATCCCGGACGACGCTGCGTCGAACCTGTGCATCGACAGCGGCAACACCAGGCTCTTCCTCGCCTTCTTCCACGCGGTCGGCGATCCCGGCGACGTATTCCTGGTGCCGCAGGGTTACTACCAGGCCGTGAACATGTGGGCGGACATCAGTTCCGTACATCTCGAAACGGTCGTGACGCGACGGTCAAACGACTACAAGTTCACCCGCGGGGACCTGGAGGAGTTCTACCGTCGGCGCGTTGATACAGGAGAGGTGCGCCGTCCGAAGGGGCTCATCCTGTTCAGCCCGAGTTACACCGGTGCGGTATATGAGGAAAGCGAGCTCGCTGAAATAGCGGAGTTCGTGGAGCAACGCGATCTGGTGGTCCTCGAAGATGCGATATTCCGGGGCACTGAATTCACGGGGCGCAGCTCCGCCCATCTCGCCGGCATGCCGGACATGAGTCAGCGCGTGGTGACCATCAACGGCGGTTCCAAGGCGTATGGGCTGGCCAACATCCGGATCGGCTGGGGGTGCGGTCCTCAGTATCTGATCGAGCGCATGAACTACTACACGATGGCCACCTCGATCACCGTGCCGCACATCGCCAAGGCCATGGCCCTGGCGGCGCTGCGAGCTCCGGCGGAATACCTCGAGGGGAATATCGCCGAGTGCGCGGCCCGTGCAGAACTGGTCGCCCGCCTGCTCGACGAGATCAACGAGAACGTCGCGTCGGCGCTGGGGTTCACTCCCGTCGAACCGCTCCTGACGGTGGCCCACCACCCGAAGGCGGCCCACTCGGTCCTGGTGAGCGGTAACGGCATGGCCGGTCTGCTCACCCCGGACGGCCGGGAGATCACCGACAGCACCGACGTGACCAGGCACTTCCTCAACACGGCGCGGGTCTGCCTGTCACCCGGGGTCTCGAACGGTTTCACCGACTGCACCGTACGCATCGCCTTCGGCTGTCTCGGCTGGGAGCACACGTACGCGTACCCGAAGCACGCCGAGATCGTCGCCAGCGCGGGGGCGCTCCTGACCGCGTTCGACCCAGGGCTCTCGGACAGAGCCGTCGAAGAGCGGCTCCACGCGGCCGGGATCAACCCGCAGTGGTCGTCCCTCGACCACCTCAACCCCGGTTTCCAGGGCGGACGCGAGGAACTGACCGAGGCGATCCAGCGCCGTCTGGGGCCTGCCGTGGTGCGTCTGGCACTCGACAACCAGCAGGAGCTCAGGGCCCGCCACGCACGGTCGGCGGCGGCACCGGAGGACACGGCGGTGCTCTCGGCCGCCGGCTCTGTGCCGGAGATGGCCCAGTGACCGACTTCGTGCTGGACCTGGACGGCACGCTCTACTACGAGTCCGTTCCGATCGACGGGGCCGTCGAGGCTGTCGCGCGGCTGCGGGCTGAAGGTCACCGCGTCGTCTTCGTGACGAACGACGCGACCCTGACCAGGGCGGAGCGGGCGGCCGTACTGTCCTCGATGGGCTTCGCGGCGCGCGAGGACGAGGTGATCACTTCGGCCTTCGCCGTCGCTGCCCGGGTGGCCATGGAGCCGGATGCGCCGAAGGCGGCCATGGTGCTCGGGCCGCCGGCGATCACAGCGGAGCTGCGCCGGGCCTGTCCCGGCCTGGACGTGGTCGAACCCGAGCCGGGCGCGCGGGCGGACGTCGTCGTCGTGGGCCTCGACCGCGAGTTGTCGTACGGCCGGCTGCGGGCTGCCCACACCGCCGTCCGGCAAGGAGCCCGACTGCTCGCCACCAACGCCGACAGCGCCTATCCGGCCTCTGACGAGGAGACCGCTCCCGGAGCCGGCGCCATGGTGGCCGCGCTCGAACGGTCCACCGGTGCAAGGGCTCTCGTGATCGGCAAGCCGGATCCCTTCATGCTCGTGCTGGCCGCTCGTCGGCTCGGCGTCGAACCCCACTCACTGGTGGTCGTCGGAGACAGCACGAGCGATGTTCTCGCGGCCGAACACTGCGGCGCCCGCAGTGTCCTCGTGCTCACAGGTATGGCGAGCGGGGCGGCCCACACCGCGACGGACACATCCACCGGGCAGTCGTTGGTCCTTCAGTCGATCGCGTCCCTGCCTGACGCTCGGCTGCCTGCCTTGCAGGAGAGGCGCGCGGACACGCTGCAGGTGGTCACACGGGGAGGACGGCCGCAGGCCCGGCCGATGACAGGGGAGTACGCATGACCAGTTGTATCGATCGCGACCATCATCATTTCGTCCTGGAACCGTCGACGGTGCAGGCGTTGTCCGAGACCGCTCTGCGGCTCGGTACGTGGCCCGGTTCCGTCCTGCAGGCCGCGTGGGCCACGCTCGTCGCCCGTCATCTGGAGGCGCCCGACGTGTTCACGCACATGACAACCCGGGACGAGACCACCGGCACGAACGCGCGTGTCGTGTGCGCGACGTATTCGCCGCACGCCCCGTTCGCGGAGTTGGTGCGCGCAGTGGACGCCGAAGAGACGACGAGCGCCGGGGACCGGGAGCAGCCGGACGGCGTACGGGTCGCGTTCCGCTGGAACTGCGACGGCGACTCCAGGCCCGTCGCAGGGAACGGCGACGGCGACTGCCCCTCGGCCGTCCTGGACGTGCTCACCGACGGAGCTGCGGTCGAGTGCCGACTCGACCTGGTGGTGAACGCCTTGGGGCCGGCCACCGCTCGCGGACTCGCGGACGAGCTGAAGGTGATGCTGGCGGCCGCCGTCGCTGATCCGAGTCTGGCCGCCGGCCGCCTCCCGTTGCTCACCGGCGACCAGCGTGGGCGTCTGCTGCGCACGTGGAGCCTCGGCAGCGGAGTGGAGCCCCGGCAGGAGTGCTTCACGCGGCTGTTCGACCAGCAGGTGCGCAGCACACCTCACAGCCCGGCGGTCACGGACCGCACCGGAACCCTCGACTACGCGCAGGTGCAGGCGCGTTCGATACGGATCGCGACGGCCCTGCGAGCCGCGGGCGCCGGACGGGACCGTACCGTGGCCGTCCTGCTCGACAGAGGTGCCGACTTCGTCGTCGCCATGCTGAGCGTGCTGCGCGCGGGCGCCGCCTTCGTGCTGCTCGATCCCGCTCGGCCGAGCGAGCACCACGCGCGGGTGATGCGCGAGGCCGGGTGCGTGGCCGTGATCTCCTGCGACCGCCATGCCCCAGTCCTCGACGACGTCATGAACCGGCTCGACGGTTCACCGGCCGTTATAGACGCCCGGTCGTCGGGCCTCGACGAGACGGACTCCCCGGTGGCCGCTCAGGCCGGCCCCTGCTGCTCGCGCGACGCGCTGGCCTACCTCATGTTCACCTCGGGTTCGACGGGGAAGCCGAAGGGCGCCATGGTCGAGAACCAGGGCATGGTCGCGCACATGGAGGCCAAGCTCAACGACCTGGCCATCGGGTCCGACGACGTCGTGGCACAGACCGCTCCGCCCTGTTTCGACATCGTGGTGTGGCAGTGCCTCGCCCCGCTGCTGCGGGGTGCCCGGGTCCAGGTCGTCGACGACGAGGAGGCGACGGACCCGCTCGGCCTCGTCGACGTGCTGGACCGTCTCGGCATCACCGTCGTCCAGTTGGTCCCGGCCATGCTGCGGTCCCTGGTCGCGGTCCTGCCGGGCTCCGACCGTGCCGCGCAGGCGCCGCTGCCCGCCCTGCGCTGGATGGTTCCGACCGGAGACGCCCTGCCCGAGGACCTGGTCCGGCTCTGGTTCGAGATCTGCCCCGACGTGCCGATCCTCAACACGTACGGATCCACGGAGTGCAGTGACGACCAGTGCCATCTCGTCGTACGCAAGTGGTCTCCCGACCTGCCCGCGATCGTGCCGATAGGACGCCCCGTCCCCGGCATTTCGGCGTACGTCCTCGACGAGCACGGCGAGGTCATGCCGGTGGGTGTGCCCGGCGAGCTGCACATCGGCGGTATCGGAGTCGGGCGGGGCTATCTGGGGCGGCCGGACCTGACGGCCGCGAAGTTCGTGCCGGACCCCTTCGCCGGTACGAAGGGGGCGTCGATGTACCGCACCGGGGACAAGGTCCGCTGGCGTCCGGACGGTTCGTTGGAGTTCCTGGGCCGTATCGACCTGACCGTCAAGGTCAGGGGCCTGCGGATCGAGGTCGACGAGATCGAGCGGATCGTCCGCGAACATCCGGATGTCCACGACTGCGTCGTCGTCGCGTACGCGCATGCCGGCGACGTCACGGACAGGCGCCTGGCCGCGTACACCTCGCTCCACAACGGCCGCGCGGTGGAATTCGGCGCGCTGCGCGACCACACCGAGGCCCGTCTTCCCAAGCACATGAGGCCCACCGCCTATGTGGTCCTTGACGCGCTTCCCGTCGGCGCGAGCGGAAAGGTCGACCGCAAGGCCCTGCCGGCGGTCACCGAACGGGACCTCGTGGGCGGTGACGCCGACGAGACGCCCAAGACCGAACTGGAAACCGTGCTCGCGGAACTCTGGGCTGACAACCTCGGCCTCTCCCGGGTCCCTCTGGAGCGGACTTTCATGGAGCTGGGCGGCCACTCCGTCCTGGCGGCCCGCCTGGTCGTGGCGGTTCAACGGCGGCTCGGCGTGCGGGTGTCACTGGCCGACCTGTTCCGCCACCCCACGGTGCGGCGGCTGGCCGAGTTCGTCAAGCAGGCCACGTGGGCCGAGCCGGTCCGGATCGAGGAGCACACGCCACGCGGGAACACGGCGGAACGGAACGACGCGTTCGAGCTGACCCCCCTGCAGCAGGCCTACTGGGTGGGGCGCACCGACGGGTTCGAACTGGGCGGGGTGCGGGCTCACATCTACCTCGCGGTCGAGTGCGCCGGCCTCGATCTGGACCGGGCCGAGGAGGCGTTGCGGCGGCTCGTCGAACGTCATGACGTCCTTCGCCTCGTGATCGGGAACGACGGGCGACAGAAGGTGCTGCCCACGGGGCGGACCGCGCTGGCAGTCGAGGACCTGCGCGGTCGCGGAGCCGAGGAGATCGACCGGATCACCGAGGCGGTGTCGCGGCGCATGGCCGCCGAGGGCCCGTCGCCCGAGCGCGCCCCGCAGCTGGAGGTCGTGGTCCATGTGCTGGACGACGAGGTACACCGCGTACACCTCTCTCTCGGGCTGCTCGCAGCGGACGGGTATTCGGAGCACGCCCTGCTCGACGACTGGCTGGCGCTGTACCGCGACCCCGCCGCCGCCCCGAAGCATGGCGAGCTCACGTATCGCGACTACGTCACGGCGATGCTCGAAGGACGCGTGGGGTCCGCGCGGGCCTCCTGGGACTACTGGAAGGAGCGTCTGCGCGAGCTGCCGCCGGCTCCCGAACTGCCGGTCAGCAACCGGATACCGGCGCGGGCGGGTCGCTTCACCCGCCGGGTGGCGAGGCTGGAGCCCGCGCAGTGGGCCGCGTTCAAGCGGCACGCGGCCAGGGCGGGGGTGACGCCCAGTGCCGCCCTGCTCACCGTGTTCGCCGAGGTTCTGGCGCACTGGGCCAAGACGCCCTGGTTCACCCTGAACGTGTTGTCGTCCTGGCGGCTCCCGGAGGTCCCCGGTGCCGAGCGTGTGGTCGGCAACCTGAGCAGCACGCTGCCGCTCGAGGTGGACTGCCGGGGCGCGGCGGCCTTCGCCGAGCGCTGCCGTACCGTTCAGGCCCGCCTGCTGCAGGATCTGCAGCACGGTGATGTGGACGGTGTACGCGTGGCACGCGAGGCTGCACGTGTCCAGGGCTGGTCCCAGCGCGCCGTGTTCCCGGTCGTCTTCGCGAGTGTGCTCGATGTGGACACGTCCTTCCTGGACGACCTGCCCTTCGACGCCCGTGTCATCGACAGCGGTCTGCAGACTCCGCAGGTCTACCTGGACCACCAGGTGTACGAGTACGGCGGGGCACTCGTCGCCAACTGGGACACCGTGGACGCCGCCTTCCCCGAGGGATTCCTGGGGACCGCGTTCGAGGGGTTCACCCGCCTGCTCGAATCGCTGGCCGAGGAGACGTCGTGGGAGACCCCCCTCGCCGCGTCTGCGCATCTGCCGCGCAGCGCGCGGATCGAAGCGGCCCGGTCCCACCTCACGTTGGACGCGAACGGTCTGCTCCACACCCCCTTCTTCTCGCGTGCCGCGGAAGCGCCCCACCGCACGGCCCTCGTTGACGGTCCCACCAGGCTGACCTACGGCCAACTGGCCGAACGCGCCGAGACGATGGCGAACTGGCTGATCGAACGCGGGGCCGGCCCGGGCGACCTCGTCCCCGTCGTCGCCCGCCAGGGGTGGGAGCAGATCGCGGCGGTGCTCGGCATCCTCCGAGCCGGTGCCGCGTACCTTCCCATCGACGCGGGACTGCCCGCGCAGCGCATCCGCCACCTGCTCGGCCAGGCGACGAAGGAGGTGGCCCTCACCCAGTCGTGGGCCGGCGTCGAGGAGAGCGTCTGGGACGGCGTGACACAGCTGCTGGTGGACCGGGTCGAACCGACCGCGGTGGCGGCGTCGGCCGAGCCGCGGCAGACCCCTCGGGACGCCGCATACGTGATCTTCACCTCCGGGTCCACGGGCCTGCCGAAGGGTGTGGAGGTGGATCACCGGGGCGCCGTCAACACCGTGCGCGACGTGTCGGATCTGATCGGGCTGGGCCCCGAGGACCGGGTTCTCGGCGTGTCCTCCCTGAGCTTCGACCTCTCGGTGTACGACGTCTTCGGGGTCCTCTCCGCCGGTGCGGCCCTCGTGCTGCCCGACCGCCGCTCGTCGCGTGATCCTGCCCGCTGGGCGCAGACGGCACTGTCCGAAGGCGTCACCGTCTGGAACAGCGTGCCCGCCCTGATGGAGATCCTCGTCGACCATGCCGAGCCGGCGCCGGCCGCCGCCCGGATTCCGCTGCGTGCCGTGATGATGAGCGGTGACTGGATTCCGGTGACGCTGCCCGACCGCATCCGGCGGATCTGGCCGGACGCGGACGTCATCAGCATGGGAGGCGCCACCGAGGCATCGATCTGGTCGGTGATGCACCGGGTGGGCGAGGTGTCCCCGGAGTGGCGCAGCATCCCCTACGGCCGGGCGATGACCAACCAGCGCATGTACGTCCTGGACCACCTGGGGGCACCGCGCCCGCACTGGGCCACCGGCGAGATCGCCATCGGCGGAGTGGGGCTCGCCCGCGGGTACTGGCGGGACCCCGAGCGCACCGCCGAGCGGTTCGTGCGTGACGCCGTCACCGGGGAGCGGCTCTACCTGACGGGTGACCAGGGCCGCGTCCTGCCGGACGGCACGATCGAGTTCCTCGGTCGGGACGACTTCCAAGTGAAGATCAACGGCTTCCGGATCGAACTGGGTGAGATCGACGCGGCTCTCAACAAGGACCCGTCGGTCCGGGACGCCGTCGCGTCCGTGCGGTCGGCAGGCGCCGGTGGCAAGTCGCTGATCGCCCATGTGGTGCCGGCCCACGAGGAGATCGACGTGGAGGCGCTGCGGCGCAGCCTTGAGTCGGCTCTTCCGCCTTACATGGTCCCCACGGTGATCCACACGTTGCCCGCACTGCCGCTGACCTCCAACGGCAAGGTCGACCGAAAGGCGCTGGCCACGGCCGAGGCGGCACCCGCGGCGGCCGGGGCGAAGCCACGCAGGTCCCTGCGTCCGGGTGTGGAGGCCGAGATCGGCGCCCTGTTCGCGGGCTTGCTCGACCGTACCGATGTCACGGCGGACGACGACTTCTTCCAGTGCGGTGGCAACTCGTTCCTTGCCATCCGGCTGACGACCGCACTCTCGCGGCGGTTCGGCATCGAGGTGTCTCTGTCGTCGTTCTTCGCCCGGCCGACACCAAGTGGCCTGGCCGCGCTGATCGGGGCCGGCGGCACCGAGCGGACGCACCGTTCCCCCGTGGTGACGATCAAGGAGTCCGGCACCGACACGCCCTTCTTCTGCGTGCACCCGGTGGGCGGAACCGCCATGTGTTACGCCGAACTCGCCCGACTGCTGCCCGAGTCGACACCGTTCCACGGGATCGAGGCCGTCGGTCTGGGACACGGGGAGGAGCCGCTCCGGACGATCGAGGACATGGCGCGGACCTACCTGGCCGCCGTCCGGGCGATCCGGCCCGAAGGCCCCTATCTGCTGGGGGGTTGGTCCATGGGCGGCCTGATCGCCTTCGAGATGGCGCGCCAGCTTGCGGACCAGGGCGCCGAGGTCGCCCAACTGGTTCTGATCGACGCGGAGTTGCCCGATCCGGCAACCGCTGGAAGGGAACTCTCCGACCGTGAGGTGTTGGCCGGGATCATACGGGACCTCACAGGGCAGCCCGGGCAGCCGGAAGTCGGTGCACCGCTCCTGGACGCCGCCTCGGTACTGACCGAGCTCCGGCGTCGCGGGGTCCTTCCCGAGGAGATCTCGTACGAGAGCTGGGAGCGGCTGCGCGCCCTGTACGGCGCCAACCTCCGCGCCATCGCGCGCTATCGAGGTGGCCCGTACGACGGCCCCGTGCGGCTCATCCAGGCGGCAACGCAGCCGGAGGGCGCCGACAGCCCGCATCTGACCTGGCTCCGCGCCGGACTGGACGTGACCGTGGACACCGTGCCGGGTGATCACTACAGCATGTGGGCTCCGGAACATCTGCCGACCCTCGCCGCCGCCCTCGGCGACCGGCTCGGCGCCCGGGTCGAGGTGCAACGGTGACTGATCTTCTCCACCCCGACATTCCCCAGCTGCCGGTCGCGCGCCGGGATCCGGTCACCGACACCTATCACGGGATCACGGTGGTGGATCCCTACCGGTGGATGGAGACGGACGGCGACGCACTCGGCTCCTGGCTGGAGGAGCAGTCCCGCCACTTCGAGCACTTCCTGAAGGCACAGCCCGGGCAGGCGGAGGCCAGGGAGCTGTGCGCTCGTCTCAGCGCGTCGGATGCCCACATTGTCAACGTGCAGTACGGCGGTGGGCAGGTGTTCCTGCTCCGGCGCGACGTGGACGCACCGACACACCGGCTCGTCGCCCGGGTCCGCCCGGACGGTGAGGAGCGCGTCGTGGTCGATCCCGCCGTGCGGCACGCCGAGGACGGGGCCCACCATGTCTCGATCGACTGGTACAGCGCGTCCCCGGACGGTCGTTTCGTGGCTTACGGCGTCTCCGCCAACGGCTCCGAACTCTCCACGATGTACGTCGTCGACGTGGTGCGGGGAACGTGGCTCCCCGTGGCGGTGCCGGGTGCCGCCCCTGGCCGGATGACCAGGCTGCGCCATCCCGGCATCTCCTGGCACCCGGACTCACGCCGGTTCGTCTACCAGCGTCTCGGCGCCGATTCGGGCACCGCGAAGTACCAGAACGTGCGGACCGAGCTGTGTGAGATCGACAGCGCGGACGGCAAGGCCACCACCCGCCCGCTGGGCGACATCGGCGACCTCACCACCGGGCCCGACGACACCCCGGTGGTGACGTTCTCCGACGACGGCCGGTGGCTCGTGGCGGGGATACGTCCCGGATGTGAGCGCACATGCTCGGTTCACGTGCGCTCGGCGGACGCGCCCGGGGGACCGTGGCAGCAGGTGTCCGACGCGGCCCTCGCCTGGCAAGTGGCAGGCGACGAGGCCTACGTGTTGGATCCGGGCGAGGACGGCCGGGGACGCATCGTCGCCCGTTCTCTGACCGACGACGACGCACCGCTCACCGTCGTCTTCGACAAGGGCCCCGTCGTGGAGGACTTCTGCGCGGTGGACGGAGCGTTGCTGCTCCGCTGTCTCGAAGGGGGTTCCTCCACGGTCGTCCGGGTGCGACGCCCCCTTGGCGACCGCGAAACCGTCCGCCTTCCGCACCTGGGCAGCGTCACCGAATGGGCACACGACCCGGCGACCGGGGAATGCCTGATCGGTCTGTCGTCGTGGACGAGATCACTGCGTCTGCTACGGGTGTCCGCCGACTCGACGGAATGCACGGACACGGGCTGGGTTCGGCCTTCCGGCGTCGAACGGCAGGACGTGACGACGAGCACCGTGTCGGTCGTCGCGTCGGACGGGGTCGAGGTACCCGTGACCGTGGTCCACCGCGTGGACCAGTTGCCGGAAGGCACGGCGCCCGCTCTGTTGAGCGCCTACGGGTTCTTCGGCATCACCCTCCGGGCGGCGTTCAACGCGGCGGTGGTCGAGTGGGTCGCGGCGGGCCGGGTGTGGGCGGTGGCCCACGTCCGCGGCGGCGGAGAGGGGGGCGAGTGGTGGGCGCGGGCCGGTCACGGAACCGGGCAGGAGCGCACCATCGAGGACTTCCTGGACTGCGCCGACCATCTCGTCGAGGCGGGCTGGACGTCTGCCGACCGGCTGGCCGCCGAGGGCACGAGTGCCGGCGGGCTGACCGCTGCGGGCGCCATGGTGCGCTCCCCGGACCGGTTCGCCGCCGTGGTGCTGCGGGTGCCGGTCACCACCACACTGCGGCTCGAGATGCATGAGAACGGTCCGCCGAACATCCCCGAGTACGGAACCGTGACCACTCCCGAGGGCCTTGCGGCCCTCCTGGTGTCCGACGTGTGCCGCCGTGTCACGACGGCGCCGTATCCGCCGGTGCTGGTCACCATGGGCCTGCACGACCCCCGGGTGACCACGTTCCAGCCGGCGAAGCTCGTCGCCCATCTGCGGCACGCCTCGACCTCGGCTCATCCGGTGCTCCTGCGCGTGGAGGAGCACGCCGGCCACGGAGTGGGGTCGACCAAGAGCCAGCTGGACAACGAGATCGCCGATCGCCTGACCTTCCTGAACGCGGTCCTCCCGCAGCCGGATGCCGTCGGCGCACCACTGCCCGTCCCACACCTGCGAGGGGAACAGCTCAAGTGAAGCCAGACCAGATCAGGATCCTCGACCGCGCCACCGTGACGCGCTGCCTGGACGAGATCGATCCTGTCACGGTGGTCGAGTCCGCTGTGTGCGCACACACCCAGGGCCACTCCGAATTGCCCGCCGAGGGCTACATGGCGTGGGAGAACTCGGCCGGGGCCTATACCCGTTCGGTCGCCATGCTCGGCGCGGTGCGACACGGACCGGGCACGGCCTACGGCATGAAGCTGATCAACGCCTCGGTCACCAACCCGTCCCTGGGCATCGAGCGCGCGGGCGGCTTCAGCGTGCTGTTCGATCCGGAGACCGCACGCCCGGTCACCCTGGTCGAAGCCGGTCACATCAGCGCGCTGCGCACCGCCGCCTACACCATGTCGACCCTGCGCCATCTCGGCCCTGTGCGCTTCGACGCGGTGAGCATCATCGGGTGCGGAACCATCGCGGCCATGCACGCCAGGCTCCTGGGCCAGTACTTTCCAGCGGTCCGCGAGATCCACCTGTTCGACATCGACCCGAACCGGACGGCGGCCCTGGCCCGGCAGATCCGCGCCGAGTGCCCGGAACTGAAGGCGACGGAGCACCAGGACCTGGAGTCCTGTGTGAAGGCATCTCCCGTGGTCGTCACTCTGACCGTCTCATCGGAGCCGTACATCCCGCCGCACTGGCTCGCGTCCGGCGCTTTCGTCGCGCACGTCTCGCTCGACGATGTGCTCCCCGCCGTCTTCCGCGAGGCGGAGGCGATCTACGTGGACGACGTCGACCTCGTCCGCGACAACCCGCGCCGCATCCTCGGGGCGGTGATGCAGGCGGGCGACGTGGTGGCCGACCCCGGAACCGCGACCGCCGAGGGACGCGCCCTGGCCAGGCGGTACGGGGACGTTCTGCTCGGCAGGGCGGAGGCGGTCCGGCCACGGGACGGATTCGTGGTGAGCAATCCCTTCGGCATGGCGATTCTCGATGTGGCGATCTGCCAGGAGGTGGCGGTCCAGGCAGCCGAGGCCGGCCTCGGGGTCGTCGTCGACCTCCTGGGCGACCCCGGCCGGGCCCACACGTGAGCACGGTGGGGCACATGACGCACACCGAGGAAGGTGAAGACGGAACCATGACAGAACAGATGCCGGTGCGGCTGGACCCCAGAACGTGTCCTCCGCGCAGCCTCATCTCCCTGTACGACTTGAGCACGGAAGAACTGCTCGGACTGGTCCACCGTTCGTGCGCCTGGTACGAGGACCGGCGGCCCCAGGAGCGGCCCCTGCACGACCGCGTGGTGGGCACACTGTTCACCCACACCTCGACCCGTACCCGCACCGCGTTCACCAGTGGTGCCGCACGTCTCGGCGCAACGGTCATCGCCTTCGGCCCGAACGACCTGCAATTGGCCACGGGCGAGCTCCTGTCGGACACCGGCCGAATTCTGGGCGGCATGCTGGACGCCCTGGTGGTGCGGAGTGCCGTAGGCGAGGACGACCTGAGGGAGTTCGCTCGGTCGGCGTCCATCCCGGTCGTCAACGCGATGGCACGCGAGGAACACCCCACCCAGGGAATCAGCGACATCTCCACACTCGCCCGCCATTTCGGATCGCTGCAGGGACTCCATCTCGCCTACGTCGGGGAGGGCAACAACACGGCCGCGGCCCTGGCGTACGGCCTGGCACTGATACCCGGAGCCTCCATGACCCTGGCCACCCCCGCCGGCTACGGGCTGGATCCCGCGGTCCTCGCGCGTGCCCACAAGACGGCGGAGCAGACGGGCGCGAACGTCGTCGAGGTGCACGACGTCGATGACATCCGCGACGGCGTGGACGTCGTCTACACCACCCAGTGGCAGACCACCGGCACCACGAAGAGCGATCCGGACTGGCGCACAACCTTCCAGCCCTTCACCGTCGACGAGCGCCTCATGGCGAGGTGGCCCGAGGCCGTGTTCATGCACGATCTGCCGGCCCGCCGCGGTGAGGAGGTCACCGGCGCCGTACTGGACGGGCCGCGGTCGATCGCCTGGGCGCAGGCGCAGATGAAGCTGGCGAGCGCGATGGCCGTACTCGACTGGTGCCTGGCCTGATGAGGCTCCCTTTCGTCCCGGCCGAGGAGGCCTCATGACTTTGTCCACCAACGGTGTGCTCGAGAACGTCGAGATCCTGGCGCACCGCCTGGCTTCGGAGCGCCGTTCCGGAGCCAGGGAACTGTCGGCAGACGACTTCGCCGCGGTGGCGGCAACCGGCTTCCACCAGCTGCTGGTTCCGGAGGCGATGGGCGGACTGTGGGCATCCACCGCACAGTCCACCCGTGCTGTCGCGCATGCCATCAGCCTGATCGCCGCCGGTGACAGCTCGCTCGCGCTGATCCTTTCCATGGAGCCGGTCGCGATGTTCGTCACCGGCTGGCTCGCCGATTTCCACGTGGACGAGGCGGACCCGACCTGGTTGCGTCAACGTGAGGAGTTCGTCGGCCTGCTCGCGTCCGGCGCGGGCGCGTGGGGGGTCCTGCTCTCGGAGCGGGACGGGGTGATTCGCAGCAGCGCGAAGCAGAGCCCGGACGGCGACTGGTCGATCTCCGGGGAGAAGTCCTCGGGCAGCGGTTGGGACCATGTTGCCTTCATGCTGACCAACGCCGTCCCGGAGGGCGAGGACCGGCCGGATCTGTTCGTCCTCGATCTGCGGGACCGGCAGCACCTGCCCGGCGTCTCCGTCAGCCGCACCTGGGACGGCCACGGCATGACGGCGTCGGGAAGCCACGCCGTCGTGCTGAGCGACGCCCCCGTGCGGCGAGTGACCTGGCCCGGACGCCAGGACCTGCTCAACCGTATGGCGTCCGGCCCGACCATCGGCTGCCGCCTCGCGCCGTTCGTCGGCATCGTCCGGGCCGCTGTGGCAGCCGCCGCCGAACGCCTGCGAACCCGCGGCGGGACGCGGTCCGGCCTGGAGTCGGTGGAATGGGCACAGGCACAGGCCGCGGGCTGGCTGGTCGACCAGGCCTTCGAGGGAGTCCTCCGCGCCACGGAGACCGGTGAGTCCGCCGAGAGCTTCGGGCACATGGCCCGTCTGGCCAAACTGGCCGTGAGCGAGCAGGCCGAGAACGCCCTGCAGCACATCAGCCGGGCCTTGGGCGGAATGACGTACTCGCAGGGCTCGCCCTTCGGGTGGTGGCACTCGGACGTGCGGGCCATGGCGTTCATCCGGCCGACGCTGGCGACCACGGTGGACGAACTCAACGAGCAGCCCGGTTCGGGAGCACGATGATGCGCATACACGTGTACGAGAGCGTGGACAGCCTCGACACGGGGGCCTGGGACGCGCTGGCCTCCCCCAAGTCCTTCTACATGACGACAGGGTGGCTGCGCTTCCAGGAGAAGATGAACCCGGAACAACGTTGCCGGTTCATCACCCTCTGGGAAGACGACCGGCTTGTCGCGGGCGTCCCGACCTTCCTCACCCCCCGGCCCGCCAACAAGCACTACAACGTGGCCGAGATGTTTCCCGGCGCCGTCCCCGACGGCAGCGAGGTCCTGCTCGTCGGCGGTACCAGGGGCTACCAGAGCCGCATCCTCCTGGACGACACCCTGGACGCGAGCCGGCGCGGGATCGCGATGGGGCTGCTCGTCGAACAGGTGCAGACCATGGCCGAGCAGGATGCCGGCGGCGTGTCATGGTGGCTCTACTTCGCCGATGCGGACATGGAGCTGCTGCGCCCGTGGGCGTCGACCCTTCCCCGGGTGCTGCGCGGCGACTGCGCCATCGACCTGCCCGGCGACTCGTTCGACGACTACCTTGAGGCCACCGGACGACGACGGCAGATCATGCGCGACCGCCGGCGGTTCGACCGCACCGGATACACGGTCCGGCGCCGCCCTCTGAGTGAACTGCTCTCCATCACCGGGGTCCTGCTCAGCAAGACGCAGAACCGGTACGGCTTCGAGGTCACACCGCAGTCGATGGCTAACCTGCTGAAGGTCCAGAACGAGGCCACCGGAAACACCGGCTTCGTGTACGCCTGCGCCGACGAGGAGGAGGTAGTCGGCTTCTGCCTGGCCTATGAAGCCGGGGACACGATCTACGGCAGGGCCGTCGGATTCGACTACGAGCGGCTCCGCGACGGCGCCGAATACTTCACGCTCGGCTACTACGCCCCGATCGAACACGCCTACCGCTCCGGGCTGCGCCGCCTCCATCTGGGCACCTCGGCCTACGAGGCGAAGGTACTGCGCGGTGCCCACATCACCCCTTTGTGGGCGCTCGCCCTGGGAACCCGGCCCTGGGAGCCGGAGCAGGCTGTCGAGCACAATGCCGCGAAGCTGGCCGAGACTCGTGCGTCACTTCCCGCCGGGGCCCGCTACGGGGCCCGTGTCTCCTCCGGCCTCTGGCAAACCCTCGCGTGACCGGTGTGGTGCGCGCGAACGCCTCTACATTCCAACGTGGACTCTCTGGGCTGACGCCTGCCCTGACCGTCCCGTGAGGGCCCGGACATGCTCGGGGCGTTGAACGGGCAGGCATCCTGCCCTGGCCCGGACGGGTTCACCTGCGCCACCCTCGCCATGCCGCTGGACCACAGTGGGGGTACCGCGGGCAGCCTGAACCTATAGGTCGCGGTGTCGGACAACGCCGACGAGCCTAAGGGCGATCTGGTCTTCCTCACCGGCGGGCTGGGGCAGCCAGGCGTACCACTGGTGAACCACGTCCTGACCAAGCTCGCACCGCTCTTCAAGCAGTACCGGCTGGTGATGTTGACCAGCGGGGCACCGGCGCAGGTGTGCTCCAGTGCCCCGAACTGCAGGAGCAGATGGGCGCCTCGGACCCGGGGCGTCCCACTCGGTGCAGACCCACACCACCAGCGATCCAGGCCGCCAGGCGGTGTACGACTTCCTGCTGCACGAAATGTGAGTCCCGCTGTCCCGACGCCATGTGCATCGCATCGGTCCACCCTGTAAGGAAGACTCCCGCTGATGGGCATGGGAAGCCTACGCCTCCATCTGTCGCAACATTGACGAGCGGCTTCCTCACCCACCCTCACTGAGCCTCTTTCATCCTGTGCTGCATCCTGTGCTGCCGGGGTGAATGGGCTGGTCAGCGGGTCGGTGACATGGCGGAGCCCCTCGTCGTTGGCATGGTGATCTCACTCGTCACCCCGGCGACCAAGGGGCTCCGTTGGTTCCGTATCGTTCCATGGCCGATGTCCCGCATGAGCTGGTCGAGTATGTCTCCTGGCTTACGCCTTGCTGACGAGCCAGTGCCTTAAGTTGACTTGCTCACCACCGCGAACGCGTCGATCTCCATGAGGAACTCCGGCCCCGCCAGTGCGGCGACCTGGACCACCGTCGACGCCGGTCGCTGATCGGATATGAACTCGGAGCGGGCGGCGCGGATGGCCGCCATGTAGGCCATGTCTGTGACGAAATAGGTGAGTTTAACGACGTCGTCGAAGGTTGCCCCCGCGGCGGCTAGGCAGCGCCTCAGATTCTCGAACACCTGACGGGCCTGCGCCTCGGGGTCACCATCGCCGACTAGCTTCCCGGTCTCGTCCAGGGCAAGCTGGCCAGCCAAGGCTACGAAACGGCCGGTGGCCGCCACCACGTGGCTGAACTGCTTGGCGGGGACGACACCGTCGGGGGCGGAGATCCTGGTCAGCTCACTCATGCGGCCATGGTAGGTCAGGGAACCGGTAACGCCTCGACGGACCTGGTGAGTTGGCCAGCGTTAAGTCCAGCAGACCCTGCGTGGGCGAGCCGCGGGGAAGCTCGTAGTGATGGCGCCCTCAGCGATCACGTCCTCGACGGCCTCGGCGTCGCAGCAGCTGCAGCAGCATGGCGAACCGGGTCGTGTGCTCGGCCAGCGGGTCGATCGCGACCGGCTGGTGCCGAGAAAGGCGATGATCAGCTGTGAGCGTTCCTGTAGCAGCATCCGAGTGTTCCGCTCGGGCCCCGCCAGCCGCCACGTCTTGGGCCTCGTAAGCCGCGCGGTCTGCCTGTCCACCGGGTGGCAACGGTGACGCCGCACCGAGTCCGTTCCGTTCGTACCAGAGGTGCGCTGCGTGATCGGCACGGACGCGGCACCTTCGATCATAACGAGCCGATCACCATGACGCGCCGAGAGCCGGTCCAACACCGCGGCGACCGTGGCGGGTCAGGCCCATTGCCTGTCGCCACACACCAGCGGGCGGGGCTCAGCCAGGTTCATGCTGTTCCCCGTCTTCCCCGGTCCCGTCGTCGATCGGCCTCTCCTGGACCGCTTCGTCGTGCGGCATGAAGGATGAGGGGCCGACCTTCCGCTGCTCGCATTCCGCAATCGCGAGCGTGTCTTCGAGATTCCTCAGCTCTCGCCTCGCTGATCAGCGAGGCGATCGGCCCGGTGGTGTCGGTGAAGACGATGCGTGTTCCGGAAATGGAGATCCGTCGGACAAGGTCTCTAAGTGACGCTGGCAGTCTTGAAACAGGGATGCGATCCGTGTCGCTCAGCGGTGAATCCAGCCAAGAGCAAGTATGGAGCAGGAAATTCAGTGCACATTCCTGACGAGCTACCTCCGTAGAACGATCACGTGTCAACGCATCTTTGATCGCTTGGATCAGGAACTCCTCAGTGCTCTTCCCTGACGTTTTCGCCCATGCGCGGACTCTCCTCTTTACTGCTGGAGCGAAGGGAATGCTCATCTGCAGCAACCCTTCCGGACCCGGGAAGAGAGTGCAGAGTACGTCAATGGGAAGCGAGTCCTGAAGCCGACTCCATACTTTCTTGATGGCGACTTCCTCGTCGCGTGCCGACACGAGAACGGCGATGCTCCGTCTGTCGTGCGATGACGCCATCGGCATGTCGCTGATCTGTCGCGCGGCCTTCAGTTCTACTCCGCGTACGGTCCGGGTCAGGATGATCTCAATTGCGTGCAGAGGCATGAGGACTCCAGATCAATAGAGCGAGATGGGGCCGTCGGGAAGCCAACCTTCCACGTATCCGGACGCCAGAAGGGCCACGCCTTCAGGTGAGACATCGCGGTGGCGAGCTCTCAGGTCGCTGATTTTCCACCGGGTGTGCGATGGAGACATCGTCTGAAACGAGTCCGACTCTTCCGCGTCGATCCTCACGATGTAAACGCGAGAAACAGTACGCTGGTCATGTTCCAGCAGTCGGACTCTCGCGTTTCGTGAACTCCATAGACGGATCCGAAGCGAGGGTTCGAGATGTGAAATCGCTCGGCGAGATACTGGGCGGCCCCGTCGTCGAATTCAGTGCCTGCAGCGAGCAGCGTCTGCGGGACCGTCCAACCGCCGCAGCAACCACCGCACAGCATCAGGCGATCCTGGTCGTCCAGGAGGAGCAGGGTGACATTCACTCGGGCGGTGCCAGATGTGTGCCGCGAGCCGCGCTCTGTCTGCCCTTGCCGCCGGTGAACAGGTTGCATTCAATTCGAACGCTGCACTGCACCCTGTGCACACGTCATGAGCTGCGAAAACGCTGCAAAGACGTTTGGGAATCGGGGCTGCCGCGTTTTGGGGCGTCGCACACCATCAGGCTTGACCTGCGGCGACGGAATTTCCCACACATCCCACGAAGGCGGGGCCTTGCGTGAAACGTGGATGGATGCTCTGGGTGAGCAGTCACCCCCGTTGGGCAAGGGTCTGGACCGTCGCTGTGGGCGGTCCCTGACAGGTTAGCGGATCAGACGGAGGTGGTGGGGCTGAGGCTGGTGCCTGTGCCCGGTTTCGGTATCCGCGAGGCTCTTCGTCGCCGCGGTTGCGCGGCGCGCCGGAGGCTGATGTTCCGCTCGCTTCCGGCTGTCTGAACACGGACGACCAACCGTGTGGTGGCCAGGCTGCCGACGTGGCACAGCAGCCTCGGCCTCGGCAGGCGGTCGCGAGGTGGCCGTGAGGTGGCCGCACCACACAGGGGTGCCGCGGCGATTTCGCGGCTGTCGTTGGTGGGAGCCCCCGGGGGTGGCTCGGCAACCGTCGTCGCTCGCAAGGAGTGTGCCCGGTGCACCTCCCGTCGCCGGACGTGGGCGGCCAGTGTGGAGGGAGGAGTTGTGAAGTGGACAAGCGGGGGGAACCGTGAACGCGAAAGTCGTCTCCTGGGACCGAATACGAGAAGGGGCTCACGAGGTCACCCATCCCGGTGGCGAGCTCTGTGCTGAGCTCTTCGCGTCGCTGCGCCGGAGCGACCAGCGGCTGAGGGCGCGACAGTATCTGAGTGGGCTGCTGGCGGCGAAGGGACGTAAGTCGATCCGGAACATCGCCGCGCTCGCGGGCGGGGCTGCGGCCGAGCAGAGTCTGCACCACTTCATCAGCAGCTCCACCTGGGACTGGTCGCCCATACGCGAAGCCCTCGCCGACCATGTCACGCGGGTGCTGGCGCCAAGGGCGTGGGTCGTACGACCGCTGTTCATTCCGAAGGCGGGCGAGCACTCGGTGGGGGTGGACCGGCAGTTCGCCCCGGAGCGTGGACAAGTGGTCAACGGCCAGCTGGCCTTCGGAGCCTGGGCAGCAACCGAGGGGACCAGTGCCCCCGTCCAGTGGCGGCTGCATCTTCCCGAGTCCTGGCTCGGGGACGCGCGCAGGCGTCGTAGGGCGGAGATTCCCGACCGGGCCGAGGCGGAGACACCGGACGAGTGCGCCACTGCCACGGCGCTGACCGCCCTGGGCCGGTGGGCGGTGCCGAGGCGTCCCCTCGTGCTGGACGCTCATGTGACGGACCTCGGCGGCGTTGTCCGGCCCTTCGCCGAAGCTCGGATTCCCCTGCTCACCCGGGTGGAGGAGAGCGCCCGGCTGATCGTGGCGGACCGAGCGATGCCCGGGTACCGGGCAGGGGCGGTCCCGGCCCGCCACATCATGGAGTCCGTGCAGGGGTTGCGCCGTCCGGTGGAGGCCGCCGGAGGGCCGGTGCGGGGTACGACGCTCGCGGCGGCGGTCCGGGTACGACTTCCTCGGCCGGGTTCCGGGCCCGAGCTGTTACTGATCGGCGAGTGGCACGAACGCGGGAAGGCCCCGGCGGCCCTGTGGCTCGCGGCCTCGGCGACGGCGCCGGTCGGTGAGCTCGTGCGGCTGACCCGGCTTGCGCAGCGGGTCGCCCGGGATGAGAAGCAGATCGGCGAGGAGGTGGGCGTCCGGGACTTCGAAGGGCGCTCGTTCCGGGGCTGGCATCGTCACATGACCCTGGCCTCCGTCGCCCACGCGGTGTCGGCGCTGGCGGACGAGTCGGACGAGCGACTTCTCTATGCGCGTCAACTCTCTGCCTGACCCTTACAGACCAGGACTGCCGGTGTCCCGTACCGACCCCGCGGCCGCGTGCCGGTGCTGCAGGGTTCGACGGGTGCGGTGCAGCCGTAGGGCGAGCTGGATCTCAAGTGCTCGTTCGGGATCCTGCCAGTCGGCCCCGAGGAGTTCGGCGATGCGCTCCAGCCGCCTGGACACCGTGTTGGGGTGCACATGCAGGTCCGAGGCCGCGCGCGTCGGGCTCGAGGAGGAGGCGAAATAGGCGTCGAGGGTGCGGGTCAGCTCGGTGAAGCGCTGGGTGTCGTAGTCGAGCACGGGTCCGATCACGGACTGGATGTAGTCGCCGACGCCGTGGGTCTCGGAGAGCAGGACGCCGAGGAAGCCCATCTGCTGAGGGGTGGCGATGCAACCGAGGTTGCCCAGCTCGGTGAGCGCGTCCAGACAGCTGAGGGCCTCGCGGTGGGTCTGCGCCACGCGGCCCGGGCCCGAGACGGGTCCGGCCGCCCCGATCGTGACGGGATGGCCGACGAGCGGCGTGAGCTCCCCGGACACCGCGGTGGCCGCGGCGAGGGGGTCCTCGCCGGGGATCAGCAGCGTCACGCAGCCGTCACGGACCTTCATGAGTCCGGACATCCGATGGGCGTACGACGATGCCCACGCGGCGGCGCGGCCCTCCGGACCTCCCTCGGGCCGTGCCAGCACCATCACATGCTGTTCGTCGATGGCGATGCCGAGTCTGCGTGCCCGCGTGATCAGCTGGGGCGGCTGCGGCCTGATGTCGCTGAGGAGTTCATCCAACAGTTCGTCACGGATCTGGTCGTGGGCGACGGTCGAGGTGCGCTGCAGCAGCAGGATGAGTGCGACCGCCCGTGCGGTGAGCTGCAGCAGCCGCACTCCGAAGCCGTCCGTGAGCGGTTCGTCGGGGACCAGCAGAATGGCACCGAGGTTCTCGCCGCCGGCCGTGACCGGCGCGACCCAGCCGCCCTCAGGCAGGGGCACGGGGCGGCCCGCCGCATGGGCGTCATAGGTCCATCTGAGGACGTCGTCTTCGGCGGGCTCGAGCGGCGTGCCGGTCACGACGAGCGTGCGTCCGACGCAGTCCCTGACGACCAGTGCCCCCGACAGCTCCTTGGCCGCGGCTTCGGCGAGGGTCTGCGGATCGCAGCCGCTGAGCACCAGGTCGATCAGCCGGATGTAGGCGGCCTCGACGCGGCGTTGCACGTTGAGACTGCTCCTGGCGCGGGAGGTGTCCAGTTCCAGCTCGGTCACCTCGGCACGGGTGTCCTCCAGCAGCCGCGCCCGTTCGATGGCGACGCCTGCCAGCTTGCCGAGTGAGCGCATGAGGCTGATCTCGTCCGGCGTGAAGTGCCGTATCTTCCGGTCGGCGCCGTAGAGGGTGCCGAAGACCGTTGTGCCGTGGCCGAGCGGTACCGCCAGGATGGCGTGCAGGCCTTCGGCCCGTACGACTGCATCGATGTCAGGGGAGTGCGGAAGGTCCTTGTCAGCCAGGTAGTCGGGGCTCCAGGCGGGCGCCCGGGTCCGCTGGACGAGGCTGCCGAGGCCGGAGTCCTCGGAGGTCTTCAGGCCCACGCTGCGGGACGTGGTCTCGCCCTCCGCCGCGCGGATGGAAGAGGCCTTGCCGTCGTCGTCCGCGTTGCGCAGTCCGACATAGGCCATGTCGAAGTTCAGCAGTCGGCGTGCCCGTCGTGCGATCTCGTGCAGGAGCGGGTTCATGCCGTGCACCAGGGTGAGGTCGTGGGCCGTGTCGACGAGTGCGGCAAGGCCGGCTTCGCGCTGCTGCGCGTGGCCTATCAGCGCCTGGACACGTGAGGCCAGACGGACGGCCTGTTCGAGTTCCGCGCGGGTGCCGTCGGAAGCCTCCTCGCGTTGGGCGGCCCGCAGCAGTTCCTCGAACCGTGCTGTCGGCGCCCCCGCGGCGAGCAGTTCCAGTACGGACATCACGTCCGGCGAGTCCGGGTACGGCCCCGCTGTCATCGTTTCCCCCGTTGATTCCCCTGTGATCAAGCAAGCCAGTCCTTAGAGAGCCTAAGTTCGTGGCCCCGCGGATGCAAGCGCTTACCGTGCGTGGCCGCACTGGTCTCCCTCCCGGGGTGGTGGGCGAGGCACCCCTGCCCCTCGTCAACTGTGTGGCTGGACCACCTGTCGCTCGTCCGGGATGTCGCGGAAGGATCGAGCCGGGGCCGCGCACAAGGGGATGTGGGCGGTGGCCGGGAACGCCGAAGGCGGTGCCCGGCAATGAGGAGGGGACCGTCGGGGGATGTCCGAGATCAAGAGTTATCTACGTTCGCTCGAACGCAGCCGTGACTCCATGCGGCCGGAGCACCGCCCGAAGGTCTTCCCGCTGCGCGGAAGGCACTGGGACCTGCTCGACACGGTCTTTGCCCCCGTACACGCGGGTACCACCGAGATAGTCCTGGACATGCTGGACCTCTCCGATCCTGTACGCGGCCCGCGGCGCGGCGCGTTCCTGGAGATCGGCTGCGGCACCGGAGTTGTCGCTGTGACGGCCGCCCTCGCGGGCTGGGAGCGGGTCGTCGCCTCCGACATCAACGCGGAGGCGGTGGCGAACGCCGCGCTCAACGCACGGCGCCACGGGGTCGCCGACCGGGTCCGCGCCGTGCACAGCGACCTCTTCGAAGAGCTGCCGGCCGGGCAGCTCTTCGACACGATCGTCTGGAGTTCACCGTACGTGCGTGCACCGGAGGGCTACCGGTTCGGCACTCCCCTGGAACGCGCCTATGTGGATCCCGCGTACGCGGCACACCGCAGGTACGTGGACGAGGCGCCGCGCCGGCTGACGAAGGACGGCCGGGCCCTGCTTCACTTCAGCAGCAGGGGGGATCTGGACGGGCTGCACCGTATCGCCGCGGAGACAGGGCGGCAACTGCGGGTGCTCAGGAGGCACGTCGTCATCGACAGGGGAGACCCGGTCGAGCACTTCCTGGTGCAAGTGTGCTCCGCCGACGGGGCGTCGCAGGGGTACGACGGCACCGTACGCCGGGGCGGGCTGCACACCCGGTTTGCTCGACCGACGGCTCAGCCTGCCTGAATCATCGTCAGGAGCCTGTCCCACGCGGCACGTTCCCTCTCGGCCGCCGCGGCCTCCAGGTCGCGCGCGAGCGAGTCGACGACGATGCCGGCCCGTTCGAGTGCGTCCATCACCCGACAGGCCGAGCCGTGTTCACCGGAGAGGGTGTCGCCGTGGAACCCCCGGCTGCGGTCCAGTGCGTCGAGCGCCCCCTGGGGCAGGGCGTGCAGGGTCATCCAGGCGATGAGCCGCTCGATCCGGTCCAGCGCGGCCCGAGGGGATTCCGGCGCGTTCTCCGAAGTCCAGAGCAGGCGTTGCGGGCGGGCGCCGTCGGCCACCAGGGAACGCCAATGGGAGCAGCCGAGGCTTTCCTCGTAGCGGCGGTAGACGAGCCGCGCGGTAGCCAGCCCGGCCTGTCCGCGCAGCGCGGCGGCGCTGGGGTCCACCGAGCCGTCCAGCAGCGTGTCGACACCGGTGTCCAGATGGCCGATGTCCAGCGAGACGAGTGAGGTGACGGCGGCCGCGGCGTGGCCGTCGGCGGTGGCACGCTCCAGGCCGCGGAAGTACGTGTCCACTGCCTGGGCATACCGCTGCACGGAGAACACCGAGGTGACGTGCACGCCGACCCGGTGGGCGAGCAGCTCACCGGCGGCGGCAAGTCCGCGGCCCGTCGCAGGAATCCGGATCAGTACGTTGGGGCGGTCCACCATCTCCGCGAGCTGCCTGGAGTGGTCGAGCATCGCGTCGGCATCCGCCGTGAGTCGGGGCGCGATGCCGAGGGAGACCCAGCCGTGCATGCCCTCCGTCGCCCGGAACACCGGTTCCAGCGCGGTGCAGGCCGCGCGGGCGTCCTCCGCGATGAGCGCATAGACGCGTTCCTCGGCCGAGGCGACCGCGTTCGAGAGACGGTTCAGCTGATCCCGGTAGGCGGTGGTGTCCGACATCGCGCGTGCGACGGCCGCGGGCCGGGAGACGACACCCCCGACCAGCCCGTCGGCCACGAGTCTGTCCAGGCTGCCGTCGGTCAGCCGGCCGCGGTGGTAGTCGTCCAGCCAGAGGCCGACCCCCTCCGCTGCGAGCTGCTCCAGGGCGCCACTGCGTTTCGAGCGCGGCTGGGTGGTCAATGCTGCCTCCGCTCCAGCGTCCGAATGAGACGTAAAGGACGGCCGTAATTCTAGGGCCCGACATTACGCTTTCTGTCCATGTCGCGATAACGGTACAGTTACCGCGCGATCACGTCGCGGCGACCTGACAAAGTATGTCGGGCGGGCTTGAATTTCCATGCTTTCTGTGTTCCGGACGGCCGCGGGGTCACACCTGACAAACTAAGCCCCGCGCGTTGCGGGCGGCGACAGTGGCGTGTGAGGCTCCCGACGGAATGGTGACCGAGTAATCGCAGTGTGCTGGAGGAACCTTGACCGCAGGGCTTGACGGACGGTCGCCGGTAATTCGCCGCGACGGTGAGGGGATGTCCCGGCTCTGGGGGAAGGGGTCGGTGGTCACCACGAAGCTCTCCGCCCAGGAGACCGGTGGTGCCCTGGGAATCACGCACTTCAGCGCCGTGCTGGGAGAACGTGCACCGCGCCATACGCATACGCGTGAGGACGAGATCTTCATCATCGAGGGCGGGGACGTACGCCTCACCGTCGGCGACCGCACGGAAAGCGTCAACGGCGCGGGCGTGCTGTTCCTGCCGCGCGGCATTCCGCACTCCTATCTGGTGGAGAGCGAGACCGCGCGTTTCTATGTCGTCACCACACCTGGTGGTTTCGAGAGATTCTTCTCGCAGGCCGGTTATTCGACCGAACTGGGAAAGTCGGCGCCGGTCGGTGAATCGTGGTCGGTCGACCGCACCGTGGAATTCGCTGAGAATCTCGGCCTCGGCGTGATCTGGGGCGACTGAGCCAGTCCATAAGCCTGCACCGATACAGAAAGAGAACGCGAGTTCCATGAAAAGACGAAGCGTCCTGGCCGGCACGGCCGTAGCGATAGCCGCCACGACCCTGGAGACCGGCCCCGCGGTGACGGCCGCCACCGCCGCCACGGGAACCGCCCCCGACGCCGTCACCGTCGTCCCCGGCGACCCCCGCTACGCCGACCTCGTCGTCGGCAACAACTCCCGCTGGGTCGGCCGGCCCGACTCCGTGCGGCTGGTGCGCACCACGGAGCAGGTGGTGCGGGCCGTACAGGAAGCCGTGGACGGCAACAAGCGGATCTCGGTGCGCAGCGGCGGCCACTGCTATGCGGACTTCGTCTTCAACCCCGAGGTCCGGGTGGTCATCGACACCTCCCTGCTCGACACGGTCGGCTACGACAAGGACCTCAAGGCCTTCGAGGTGGGTGCGGGATCGACGCTGCTCCACGTGTACGACTCGCTGTTCAAGGGCTGGGGCGTCACCATCCCCGGTGGCATGTGCTACTCGGTGGGCGCGGGCGGTCACATCAGCGGCGGCGGCTACGGAATGCTGTCCCGGCGGCACGGCCTGACGGTCGACCACCTGTACGCGGTCGAGGTGGTCGTCGTCGACGCCGCCGGCAAGGCCCGCAGCGTGGTGGCCACGCGCGAGGCCGACGACCCCCACCGCGACCTGTGGTGGGCGCACACCGGCGGTGGCGGCGGCAACTTCGGCGTCATCACGCGGTACTGGTTCCGCAGCCCGGGTGCCACCGGCACCGACCCCGCTGCGCTGCTGCCGAAGCCCCCGAAGGAGGTGCTGGTCAGCGCCGTCGCGCTGCCCTGGAGCGAGCTGGACAAGGCTTCCTTCGTGTCCCTCGTGCAGAAGTTCGGCGCCTGGCATGTGAAGAACGGCTCCGCCGACTCCGCCGCGGCCTCCCTGTGCAGCTTCCTGATGATGAATCACCAGGCGAACGGCAGCATCGGCCTGCTCACCCAGATCGACGCCACCGTCCCCGACGCGCAGAAGGTGCTCGACGACTTCCTCACCGAGATCACCTCCTCGCTGTCCGACACGGCCGTACGACCGATGTCCGAGCCGGTCGGCGAACTGAACGCGCTGCCCGACCTGTTCACACCGCAGCACCTTCCGTGGCTGCACTCGGTGAAGCTGCTGGGCACGAGCAACCCGACCCTGACCGATCCGACGCTGCGCGGCCATCACAAGTCCGCCTACCTGCGCAAGAACGTCACCGAGGCGCAGGCCACGGCGATGTACCGGCACCTGACGCGCACCGACCACCAGAACCCCCGGTCCATGGTCGTCCTGCTCTCGTACGGTGGGAAGATCAATACGGTGGGCTCCGGCGACACCGCGTCGGCGCAGCGGGACTCGCTCTTCAAGGGGCTGTTCCAGAGCTTCTGGTCGAACGCCGCCGAGGACGGCGCCAACATCGGCTGGACGCGTGAGGTGTACGGCGAGGTCTTCTCGGCCAGCGGCGGATATCCGGTACCGGGAGCGGCCACGGACGGCTGCTACATCAACTACCCGGACGCCGACATCACCGACACCAAGGTCAACACCACCGGCGTGCCCTGGTACACGCTCTACTACCGCGACAACTACCCACGGCTGCAGCGGATCAAGGCCGCCTACGACCCCCGGAACACCTTCCGGCACTCGCAGTCCATCACCCTTCCCGACCAGCCGTGAGGCGAGCCGTGCAGCAACAAGACATCCCCGCGGGACGGGACACGACGCCTGCCAAGGACGCGGTGCCCGACAGCAGTGCGGGCGCGGCCTTCGCCCTGCTGGCGTCGGTCCAGTTCGTGCTCATCCTCGCCATGAGCGTGCTCAACGTCGTCCTCCCCGACATCCAGGTGGAGTTCGGGCTCGACCGCGCCGAACTCGCCCTGCTCGGAGCCTCCTACGGCATGTCGTTCAGCGGCCTGCTGCTGCTGGGCGGCCGGCTGTCCGACCTGTACGGAAACCGCCGGGTGTTCCTCCTCGGCACCCTCGTGTTCGGCGCGAGTTCGGCCCTTGCGGGGCTGTCCACAGGGCTGTGGATGCTCCTGGCGGCGCGCTTCGTCCAGGGGGCCGGTGCCGCCCTCGCCGTACCGGCCGCGATGGCGCTGGTCAGCGTCGTCCACCGGGAGCCCGCGCGGTATGCCCGTGCGATGGCCGTGTGGGGCGGGCTCGCGGCGTCCGGCGGGACCGCCGGAATGCTGCTGTCGGGAGTGGTGGCCTCGTGGAACTCCTGGCGCTGGGCGTTCGTCGTGCCGGTCGCCGTGGCGGTGGTGACCCTCGCCGCCGCACCCCGGCTGATCCCCGAAGGCATGCCGCCCCGGGGCGGCCGGCTGGATGTCCTCGGAGCCGTCCTGGTCACCACCGGGATCGCTCTGCTCGGCTACGGCCTCGTGGAGGCGCCGGAACGCGGCTGGACCTCCCCGGTGGCGCTCGGCACGCTGCTCGGCGGGGGTGCGCTGCTGGTGGGCTTCGTCGTCACCGAGGCACACGTGGAGCAGCCGCTCCTGCCGCTGTCGTTCCCCGCCGCGCCACGACGGGCGGTGGCGCTGCTCGCGGTCTTCCTGGGTGCCGCCGGGATCACCACGATCTTCTTCATGCTCGCGCTGTACTTCCAGGAGGTTCGGGGGTACTCCGCGCTGGAGACGTCGGCGGCGTTCCTGCCCTTCGGGCTGACCCTGGTCGTCAGCGGCGGGTCCGTGGGCAGGCTGGTGCAGCGCTTCGGACCGCGCGTGGTGCTGGTCACGGGACTGGCGCTGGCCGGTCTGGGGCTCGCGGCGCTGGGCCTGATCGGCACGGACACGCCGTACGTCGGCGCGGTCCTGGCCGGTCTCGTGCTCTTCCCCGCCGGGGCCGCGCTGATCTTCGCCGGGTCCACCGTCTCCGCGACCGCCGACGTCCCGCAGGACCAGGCGGGTCTCGCCGGAGCCGTGGTCAACACCGCCCTGGAGGCCGGCCCCGCCATCGGCCTCGCCGTCCTGGTCACACTGGCCGCAGGACACACCGCGGACCTGGAACACACCGGCACGGGTCCGGCGTCCGCCGTGACGTCCGGCTACGGCTTCGCCTTCACGGTCGCTGCGGTGGCCTTCGCCGCCGCAGCGGTGTGCGCGCTCTTCCTGCTGCGCCCTCGCCCGCCCGGGAACGGCGTCTGAAAGCCCCACCGCCCCGAGCCCGGCGGCCGAAACCCGCCGGGTCCCCGCCGCCTCGCGGCACCCTGAATTTCCACCCGCAACGACACTTGCCAAGGAGCACCCCCCATGACCGCCCGATTCAAGGACAAGGTCGTCATCATCACCGGAGCCGGATCCGGTATCGGCCGGGCCAGCGCCAGGGCCTTCGCGCGTGAGGGCGCCACCGTGATCGCGGCCGGAGCCCGGCCGGAGTCCATCGAGGAGACCGCGCGCCTCGTCGGCGAGGACGGCGGCAGCGCCGATGCCGTCGTGGCCGACGTCACCCGGCCGGAGGAGATGGAGCGCCTGGTGCGCACCACGGTCGAGCGCCACGGCGGCCTGCACGTCGCCCACAACAACGCGGGCGTCTTCGGCAAGCCGACCCCGGTCGCCGACCTGGACCTGTCGGTGTGGCAGTCCGTTCTCGACGTCAACCTGAACGGCGTCCTGATCGGCATGCAGCAGGAGATCGCACACATGAGGGCGCACGGCGGCGGCGTCATCGTCAACACCGCGTCCAACATCGGCTACCACGGGCGCCGGCCCGGCATGGCCGCCTACGCCGCGTCCAAGGCGGCCGTGAGCACCCTCACCCGGGTCGCCGCCCTGGACCACATCAAGGACAACGTGCGCATCAACGCCGTGAGCCCCGGCGCCACGGACACCAGCATGTCGCTGCGCCCCGGGGAGGCTGACGCCGACCGCGCGGCCCGCCTTGCCACGACGGTGCCGATCGCCCGCGTCGCCACGACCGACGAGATCGTCGCCGCGGTGCTGTGGCTGGCGTCCGACGAGTCGAGCTTCGTCGTCGGCCACGACCTCGTCGTCGACGGCGGAGTCACCAGCTGATCGGCGCCCCCCGTCCGGCGCAGGCGTCCCGGTCCTGTGGCGAATTGCCACAGGACCGGGACGCGCTTTTTTGAATTCATCCCGGGTCGCCGGAACGTGAAGCGGCGGAACATGACGAAGTCGCGATTCCCCCCTTCACGGAGATTCTCCAGTTCCGCACAATCGGTGAAAGCAACTCACGAGTTCAGCCGAAGAAATCCTTCTTCGCCCCACGAGAGGAACCGTGTTGAACAGCGAGCTCGCTCACATTGAATCGCTGCCCGCTCTCCAGCAGCCCGACTGGCGGAGCCATCCTGAGAGGGAGCGGGTCCGGCGGGAACTGAGCGCGCTGCCGCCGCTCGTCGAGGCCGCGGACGTGACCCAGCTGCACGAGCACCTCAAGGCGGTCGCCGAGGGTCACGCCCAGGTCGTCCAGGCCGGCGACTGCGCCGAGGACTGGGCGGAGAACGGCCGTGTGGACGTCGCCCGCAAGGCGGCCGTGCTTGATCTCCTGGCAGGTGTCATGCGCGTCAGCACGGGCGTGCCCGTGGTGCGCGTGGGCCGGCTCGCCGGTCAGTACGCCAAGCCGCGCTCCAGGCCCACCGAGACGGTCCAGGGCGTCGAACTTCCGGTCTTCCGCGGGCACATGGTGAACGACCCGAACCCCGACCCGGTGATGCGGCAGCCCGACCCCCGGCGCTTGCTGACCGGCCACAAGGCCGCACGGGGGGTCATGGAACACCTCGGCTGGGCCGCCGGCGCCCCGCGCGCCCAGGCCCCCGTGTGGACCAGCCACGAGGCCCTTCTGCTCGACTACGAACTGCCCCTGACCCACAGGCAGGACGACGGCAGCCTGCTGCTCACCTCGACGCACTGGCCGTGGATCGGCGAGCGCACCCGGCAGGTGGACGGCGCCCACGTGGCGCTCCTGGCGGCCGTACGCAACCCGGTGGCCTGCAAGGTCGGACCGGGCATGACGCCCGAGGAACTGCTGCGCCTGTGCGAGCGGCTGGACCCCGACCGCGTCCCCGGGCGGCTGACGCTCATCGCGCGCATGGGTGTCGGCAGGGCACCGGGCGTGCTTCCGGCCCTGGTCGCCGCCGTACGCGAGGCCGGGCACCCTGCGATCTGGCTGTCCGACCCGATGCACGGCAACACCGAGGCCGGGCCGGACGGACTGAAGACCCGTTTCGTGAAGACCGTCGTGCGTGAGGTCCAAGAATTCCAGAAATCCGTGCTACAGGCCCGTGGAATTCTCGGCGGACTGCACCTGGAAACCACCCCGGACGCAGTCACGGAATGCGTCTCCGACCCCACTCGCCTGAATTCGGTCGGAGACAAGTACACGAGCTTCTGCGATCCGCGGCTCAATCCTGGCCAGGCCGTCGAGATCGCCTCCGCCTGGCGTCGCTGAAAAGTCACGAGTCACTGAGAAGTCGCCGGCAAGGAGGACTGTTCACCATGCGGGAAAAGATCGCGCTGGTCACCGGAGCAGCGGGTGGGATCGGTGCGGCGGTCGTGCGCACCCTGGCTGAACGCGGGGCCTCGGTGGCCGCCGTGGACAAGGACGGCGACCGGTTGACCGGGGTGGCCGCGAAACTGGCCGCCGAGGGGCTGCGGGTCAGGGCGTTCTGCGCCGACGTCACCACGAGCGCCGGGGCCGAGCGCCTGGCCGCGGACGTCGAGGACGCCCTGGGTCCGCTCGACCAGCTGGTCAACGGGGCGGGCGTGCTGCGGCTCGGGAAGGCGACGGACCTCACCGACGAGGACTGGGCGGCGACGTTCGCGGTCAACGCCACCGGCGTGTTCTTCCTGTCGCGTGCAGTGATCAACCGTATGGTCCCGAGGCGCGCAGGTGCCCTCGTCACCATCGCCTCGAACGCGGCCGGCACGGCCCGCACGGACATGGCCGCGTACGCGGCGTCCAAGGCCGCGGCGACCATGTTCACCAAGTGCCTGGGCCTGGAAGTCGCCCGATACGGCATCCGCTGCAACGTGGTCGCCCCCGGCTCCACCGAGACCCCGATGCTCACGTCCATGTGGCAGGACGGCCACGGCCGCACCGCGACCCTCGAAGGCTCACCCGCCGCCTACCGCGTCGGCATCCCCCTGGGAAAGCTGGCCCGCCCCTCGGACGTGGCCGACGCCGTCGCATTCCTCCTGTCCGACCAGGCCTCACACATCACGATGCACGGCCTCACCGTCGACGGCGGCGCGACCCTCGGCGTCTGACGGCCGGCCGCCGATCGGTGCGGCCTCGGCGTCCGGCGCCCCCGTCGACGGCGGCGCCACCCCTGCTGTCCGACGACCCGAGCAATCGAGGAAGACGAAGACCATGCCAGGCATACCCCCCATCCAGCCCTACCCGATGCCCCAGGCCGGCGACCTGCCCGCCAACACGGCGGCATGGCAGGCCGATCCGGACCGGGCGGTCCTGCTCGTCCACGACATGCAGCGTTATTTCCTGCGGCAGTTCCCCGAGGGCGAGGCGCCCGGTGGCGACCTCGTGCGCAACGCCACCCGGCTGCGCGAACAGGCGGTCGCCTCCGGCATGCCCGTCGCGTACACCGCGCAGCCCGGCGGTATGACCGAGGAACAGCGCGGACTGCTCAAGGACTTCTGGGGACCGGGCATGCGCGTCGACCCCGCCGACCGCGAGGTCGTGGAATCCCTCGCGCCGGGCCCGGACAACTGGCTGCTCACCAAGTGGCGTTACAGCGCGTTCTTCCGCTCCGACCTGCTGGAGAGGATGCGCGCCCAGGGACGCGACCAGCTGATCCTCTGCGGGGTGTACGCCCACATCGGGGTGCTGTCCACCGCCGTGGAGGCCTTCACCAACGACATCGAGACATTCCTGGTGGCGGACGCCGTCGCCGACTTCACCGAGGCGTACCACCGGCTGGCCCTCGACTACGCCGCAGAGCGCTGCGCCCTGGTCACCACGACGAAGTCCTTGATCGAGGAGCTCGCCCGATGACCGTGGACAACTCCCATCCGGCGCCCGACCGTACAGCCTCCGACCGTGCAGCGCCCGATCTGCTCGACCGCGTCCTGGGACCGAGGCCGTCGCCCGCCTTCGCGCTGCTGTACCGCCCCGAGTCCGGTGCCCCGGACACCCTGGAGGTCCTGACGGGTACGGCGGCCACGGTGGACACCGTGGCGCACATCCCCCTGACCGAGTCACCCGATCCCGACGCCGGGGCCCGCCACGACGTCCTGGCGGTCATCCCCTTCCGCCAGGTCACCGAGCGCGGCTACGCCTGCGCCGACGACGGCGAACCCCTGATCACGATCACCGTGCGGGAGCAGGCCACCCTCCCGGTCGGCGACGCCCTGCGGCGGCTGCCGGGTGAGCCGGTCGTGCTCCGTGGCGGCGCCTTCGACCTGGACGACGACGAATACGCCGGGATCGTCCGCAAGGTGATCGCGGACGAGATCGGCACGGGCGAGGGCGCGAACTTCGTCATCAAGCGGTCGTTCGTCGCCGACATCACCGACTACACCGTGCACAGCGCCCTGGCGTTCTTCCGACGGCTGCTGGAGCGGGAGCAGGGCGCGTACTGGACGTTCCTCGTGCACACCGGCGACCGCACCTTCGTCGGCGCCAGCCCCGAGCGGCACGTGAGCCTGAAGGCGGGCAGGGCCGTGATGAACCCGGTCAGCGGCACCTACCGCTATCCGCCCTCCGGCCCCACCCTGCCCGGCGTGATGGACTTCCTCGCCGACCGCAAGGAGGCCGACGAGCTGTACATGGTCGTCGACGAGGAACTCAAGATGATGGCGCGGATCTGCGACCCCGCTCCCCGAGTGGTGGGCCCGCACCTCAAGGAGATGGCGCGGCTCGCGCACACCGAGTACTTCATCGAGGGCAGGAGCGACCACGACCCCCGCACGATCCTGCGGGAGACCCTGTTCGCACCGACGGTGACGGGCAGTCCGCTGGAAAGCGCCTGCCGGGTCATCCACCGGTACGAGCCCCGCGGGCGCGGCTACTACAGCGGAGTCCTCGCCCTGATGGGACAGGACGAGCGGGGACGGCGCACGCTCGACTCCTCGATCCTCATCCGCACCGCCGACATCGACGACACGGGCCGACTGAGCATCGGTGTGGGCGCCACTCTCGTACGGCACTCCGACCCGGCCTCGGAGGTCGACGAGACCCGCGCCAAGGCGGCCGGCCTGCTCGCCGCCCTGGGCGCCGAGGGCTCCACGCGCCTGGCCGAACACCCGCGCGTGCGCCAGGCTCTCGAACAGCGCAACAGCTCCATCGCCGGGTTCTGGATCGGCGAGCACACCCACGGCACGGGCGCACGGCCCGAACTGGCCGGCCGCCGGGTCCTCGTGGTGGACGCGGAGGACACGTTCACCTCCATGATCGGCCACCAGCTGCGGGCCATGGGGCTGAAGCCGACAGTCCGGCGCTTCGACGAGCCGTACTCCTTCGACGAGCACGACCTCGTCGTCATGGGCCCGGGACCTGGTGATCCACGAGCCGTCCACGAGCCCAAGATCACCCATCTGCGGTCCGCGATCCACGCGCTCCTGGACCAGCGTCGGCCCTTCGTCGCCGTATGCCTGAGCCACCAGGTGCTCAGCACCCTCCTCGGTCTGGAACTGGTGCGCAGGCCCGAACCCAACCAGGGTGTCCAGCGGGAGATCGACCTGTTCGGCACCCGTGAGCAGGTCGGCTTCTACAACACCTTCGCGGCCCGCAGCGCGGCGGACGAGTTCGAGGTGCCCGGCCTCGGGACCGTCGAGGCGAGCCGGGACCGCGACACCGGGGAGGTCCACGCGCTGCGCGGGCCGGGCTTCACCTCGATGCAGTTCCATGCGGAGTCCGTGCTCACCCAGGGCGGTGTGCGCATCGTCGGCGACGCGTTCGAGGGGGTGCTCCGCTCGTGCGTGCGGTGATCGCGTGGTGGGACCTCGACCGGTCAGAGCAGACCATCGCCTCGCTGCGGGACTTTCTGCGCGACGAGGCAGTGGACCGGTTCTCCCAGGTCCGGGGGCTGCGCCTGAAGGTCTGGATCTCGGACGAGCGCACGGACCGGTGGGGCGCCGTCTTCCTGTGGGAGTCGGCGCAGGCCGCCGACGCGCCCATCCCGGCCAGGGCGGCCGAACTCATCGGCTACCCGCCCACCGAGCGGCACGTCTTCGACGTCGAGGCCACCACCGAGGGCGCCTACGACACCGCCCAGCTGGCCCGTCTCGGCCTCGCATTCACCGGCTGAGCCGGAACCCACATGCTGGAGGACACTCCATGAGGGCCCGTATCCCTGGCTCCAAGAGCATCACCAACCGTGCCCTGCTGCTGGCCGCCGCGGCCGTGGGCACCTCCCGGCTGCGGCTCCCGCTCGTCAGTGCCGACACGGTTGCCTTCCGTACGGCGCTCAAGGAACTCAGCATCCAGGTCCGGACGGGGGAGGACGACGAGTTCTGGGAGGTCACCGGGGCCGGGCGCGGCCCCACGGGGGAGGCCGACGTCTGGTGCGAGGACGCCGGCACCGCGGCTCGCTTCCTGCCGCCCTTCGCCGCCACAGGCCACGGTCGGTTCGCCTTCGACGGCAGCGCCCAGCTCAGAGCGCGACCCCTGGGCCCGCTGGCCGGCACCCTGGCCGCTCTGGGCGCCACGGTGACGACGGATCCGGGCGGCGGACTGCCCATGACACTGGAGAGCGAGGGGATCGACGGCGGAGCGATCACCGTCGAGTCCTCGCTCAGCAGCCAGTTCCTGTCCGGACTGCTGATGGCGGCCCCGTTGATGAGCGCACCGCTGACCGTCACCGCCGACAGCCTGGTCAGCCGCCCGTACATCGCCATGACACTGGCCCTGATGCGCAGGTTCGGTGCGAAGGCCACCGAACGGCCGGGGGGAGTCATCGAAGTCCGGCCTGGCGGCTACGGTGCCCTCGACCTCACCGTCGAACCGGATGCCTCCACGGCGTCCTACGTCTTCGCGGCCGCCGCGGTCACCGGCGTCACCGTCACCGTGCCCGGCCTGGGCCACGGCAGCCTCCAGGGCGACCTGCGCTTCGTCGACGTACTGCGGCGGCTGGGAGCGCGGGTGGACGTCACGGAGTCGGCCACCAGCGTCACCGGCGAGGGCCCGCTGCGCGGAGGCATCTCCGTCGACATGGGAGAGATCTCCGACACCTTCATGACACTGGCGGCCATCGCACCGCTCGCCGACGCGCCCGTCACCATCCGTGGCATCGCCCACGCCCGGCTCAAGGAATCGGACCGCATCGCCGCCGTCACGCAGAACCTGCGTGCCCTGGGCGTGGACACCGACGAGGGCCACGACTGGATCACCGTCCACCCCGGCACGCCCACCGGCGCCCGCATCGCCTGCCGCCGCGATCACCGCATCGGCATGGCCTTCTCCGTCCTCGGACTCCGCGTTCCCGGTATCACGCTCGACGACCCGTCCTGCGTCGGAAAGACCTTCCCAGGATTCCACGAGGAGCTGCGGCGGCTCTTTCCCCCGCGCTCTCGGCCAACTTCCCCACAGCGACAAGGATCACGATGAAGGTACTCATTGCCGGGGGCGGAATCGGCGGCCTCGCGGCGGCACTGAGCATCGCGCGCCACGGCCACCGGGTCGTCGTACTGGAACGAAGGGACACCTTCGGCGAACTGGGTGCGGGCATCCAACTGGGCCCGAACGCCTTCCATGCCCTGGACCAGCTCGGCGTCGGTGTGGCGGCACGGCAGAGCGCCGTCCACATCGACGAGTTGCGGTTCATGGACGGCACCACCGGGCAGCGGGTCGCGAGCATGCCGCTCACCGGCGCATACCGCACCCGCTTCGGGAACCCGTACGCCGTCGTGCACCGCGGCGACCTCTACCAGACACTCCTCGACGGCTGCGCCGCGGAGCGGAACATCACGCTGAACACCAACTGCTCCGTGACCTGGTACGAACAGGACTCGGAAAGCGTCACGGCGATCACCGACACCGGGCGACGTTTCACCGGCTCGGCGCTCATCGGCGCCGACGGCATCCGTTCCGCCGTGCGGGGCCAACTCGTCGGCGACGGCGCGCCGCGTGTGTCCGGCCACACGATCTACCGGTCCGTCATCCCCATGGAGCAGGTTCCGCCGGAACTGCGATGGAACACCGTCACCTTGTGGGCCGGCCCCAAATGGCACTTCGTCCACTACCCCATCGGCAGGGGGAGGTTTCTCAACCTGGCCGCCACCCGTGACGACGGCGCACGGGACATCGTGGTCGGCAGGCCCGCCGAGCGGACGCATGTCCTGTCGGAGTTCCCCGCGCTGAGCGACACCGCCCGGCAACTGCTGGAACTGGGTACCGACTGGAAGGAATGGGTCCTGTGCGACCGCGACCCGGTCGAGCGCTGGACGGACGGCCGCGTCACCCTCCTCGGTGACGCCGCGCACCCCATGCTCCAGTACGCGGCCCAGGGAGCCTGCATGGCTCTCGAGGACGCCGTCCTCATCGGCCGACTGCTCGCCGAAGCCGCCGGGGACATCCCGCAACGCCTGGAGAAGTACAACTCCGAGCGGTACGAGCGTGCGGCCATGGTGCAGCAGGTGGCCCGTGCCATGGGTGAACAGCTCTACCACCCGTCCGGAGACGACGCCGCCGCCCGCAACGCGATGCTGTCCTCCTACACGGTCGACGACCTGTACGACAAGGTCGAGTGGCTGCACGGGGCTCGCATCGGCGGGACGGGAGAGGACCGTTGAGCAGGTTGCGCTGGCTGACCGCGGGGGAGTCCCACGGTCCCGCACTCGTGGCGACGCTGGAGGGCCTTCCCGCCGGCGTGCCGATCA
>NZ_JBEXEA010000044.1:32197-60362 GCF_040606035.1 Streptomyces sp. NPDC005483 | reverse complement strand
ACCGGCAGCACTCCCTTCCCCACCGCCCAGCAGCTCGGCAACCTCGTCGCCACCCACCAGCTGCGCTATGCGCTGCTCACCACCCAGCGCCCCCCCACTCCCGCCACCACCTGGGTGAAGTCCCACTGCACCCGCATCCGGCCCACCGCCTACCGCCACACCGACAGCAGCTTCGCCCTCTACGACTGCAATCCCCAGCAGTGAGGCGACGCCCGAAGTCAGGGATCGCGGTCAACGGCCGAGTGCCGACGGTCCAACACTCCTACCGCCCGCGCGGTGAACAGTGGGAGTTTCCGAGCTGCATGGTGCCAGGGGGAAGCTGGCCGTGCAGGGAGAACCGCTGGCCCATCCTGCGGCATCTGGGTACGAGCGGCCTGTAGCGGGTGGCGGCGATCGCCGATGACAGGCCAGCTGGCGTCTCCTTCGTTGTTGGCCGCTGCAGGCCGCTTCGTTGTCAGCGGCCCCGCCCGGGCTTCTGCGGCTGTATGCCGGCCAGTAGGGCTGGTTCGTTGCGGACGACGACGGAGAGCCGGGCGGCGCAGGCGCGGGCGCTGAGCACCTCCTTGGCGAGGCGCAGGGTGGAGGGGTCTCGTCGGATGGCGGGTTTGACAGTGACGGCCGCCTCCAGATCGGGACGAGCGACGACTTTGTGCAGGAGGGACATCTCCTGCGTCCTGTGGGCGTCGAAGGGTTCTGCTGTCACCATCGGTCGTTCGCCCTCCAGCCGCCTCTGGCTGGAGGGCGAACGAGTTGTCAAGTATCGCCACGACCTTGTGCGTGCCGAGAATCACGTCCGCGCAGCTCAAGCGGCGTGTTGGTACGCGTGGTCACTCCGCCGAGGCGGTCGTGTCGACGTATGTCGAGGCGAGCGATCTCCATGGGGTCGGTGCTGGATTCGGGGAGTGCGCGCAGCGGCGCGGCTGCCGGCCGGGAGCGATGGGTGCGGTGCTCGTTGTAGAACCGCTCGTACTCACTCAGGGCATGGCGCAGGTGGTGAGCGTTCCAGATGAGGGTGCGGTCGAGAAGCTCGCGGCGGAGGCTGAGCACCCATGTGGAGACGCTTTGCTGCCACCGGCCGGACGCGACAACGCCGCTGATCGCCGAAGCCCCCAACAAGACACCGGCGAGATCCGTCAATACACCAGCTCCGCCACCAGTACCTCGATCACCTGGCCGTGCGTCAGGTCCGATCCAGTTGGTCAACTGACGCACGACAGTTAAGGGCCGGGCCGTCCACACCCACTGACGGACGCTCATACCGCAGCGAGTCGCGACAAACGCGCAGATCAGGGTTGCCGTAGGGAGGACCACTGGCTAATCGCCGAATGCAACGGCGACAACGCTCCCGCCAAAGAACCGTCAAACGGTGACAGGAATGTGAGACACGAGCCCCCACGGTGAGCCATAAATCCCCTCCGACCTGGGCATTTAGCTTGATCGTTAAAATCCGCTCCTATCGAACGCCACGTACGTCCTGTACATTTTTTACAGACAGCTGTCCGCAACGAGGAGGGGTACGCCATGACCCGACCGACCGCCCGTTACGTCCTGCCCGAGTTCCACGAGCGCACGAGCTTCGGGCAGAAGACGATGGATCCGTACTCCAAGCTGCTGGAGGAGCGGATCGTCTTCCTCGGGACGCAGATCGACGACACCTCGGCGAACGACCTGATGGCGCAGTTCATGTACCTCGAGTACCAGGACCCGGACCGGGACATCGCGCTGTACATCAACTCCCCCGGCGGCTCGTTCAGCGCGATGTCGGCGATCTACGACACGATGCAGTACGTCAGTTGCGACGTGGAGACGACGTGTCTCGGGCAGGCCGGCTCCTCCGCGGCGGTGCTGCTGGCGGCGGGCACCCCGGGCAAGCGGTCCGTGCTGCCGGGTGCCCGGGTGGTGATCCACCAGCCCGGGCTGAGCGAGCCCGTGCAGGGACAGGCCAGCGATCTGGCCATCCAGGCCGCGGAGTTGATCCGGGTGCGGGGCTGCCTGGAGGAGATGCTGGTCCGGCACACCGGGCGCAGTCCCGAGCAGGTGAGCGCAGACATCGAGCGGGACAAGATCCTGGACGCGCAGGGCGCCCTGGACTACGGCCTGGCGGACGCGATCGTCCCGAGCCGCAAGTCCGCGCGCACCGCTCCGGGCGCGAGGTGAGGCCTCGATGGTGCCGGACCTGCCACCGCTGCCCGCGCTGACCCGCGCCGAGGGCGAGCTGATCGACCGTTATCTCGACGTGGTCGACCTGCTGGGCCGGATCAACCCGGCCCGGCACGAGGACACCTACGGCGGACTGCGCGCGGCGCAGGCACTGGTGAGCAGGGCGGCCGAGCTGCGCGACGCGCTGGTGCTGATGCACGGCCGGGGTGAGCGTGAACTGCACGCCGCGACGCTGGCACGGGCCCTGCGGGTCCTGGACGGAGAGCGGCGTACGGCCAGGGTCACCGTGCCGCCCGAGCCCGGCGACTGACGCACCGGCAGTGTTTCCGGACGTTCCACGGGTCTGGCGGTGCGTCCGGGGCGCGGTTGAAACGGACCAAAAGACGTACCGCCGTTTGCAGGAGGCGCGGCTCCTTTTTCGCGACCGTCCAGGTTGCGCAACGCGCGTGGTTCAGGAGGGGAATGAGGAGTTTCTGTGCTGGTCGAGGAGGCTGCGGACCCCTGGACGCCCCTTCGAGCGCTCAGGTGTCCACCCGAACGGGTGAGTGGTGAGTAACAACACAAACCCCCGGTTCCATTGGGTTTTTGGGACATCCGTGCGCCAAGATCCCTGACTGACGACAAGCCCCCGCCGCAGCGGCGGGGCGATCCGGGCGGACGCCGAGTCCTGCCGCCGCCCGGATGACCGGTCGACAGGAGTGGATCGGCAGGAGTGGAGGACCCAAGCACGACGGGTCGCCGGAACGGTCACGTCATGACCGGGCCGAGCATCCCTTGGGGTGAAGCCGCGTCAGCGGCCGGGCAACTTCGCCAGCCCGAATCCGACAGGTCATCCTTCACAGGCGGCTGACGAAGGGTTGCGCATGACTGCGCTCAATCGTGTCCCGTCGCTGATGGTCCGAGCCGGTACGGCCTCGGCCTTCGCCATCGCCGCTGTGGGCGGCTCCGTCGTGATCCCGGGCGTCGCAGCCGACGCCGCCGCCTCGACACCGGCGACGCAGGCGCTCAAGGTAGCGGCCTCCAAGAAGGGTTCGCCGTACAAGTACGGCGCCACCGGGCCCCGCCGCTTCGACTGCTCAGGGCTCACGCTGTACTCGTTCAAGAAGGCGGGCAAGAAGCTCCCGCGCACGGCGGCCCAGCAGTACAACAAGACCCGCCACATCGGCGCGGGCAGCCGCAAGGCCGGCGACCTGGTGTTCTTCCACTCGGGTTCGAACGTCTACCACGTCGGCATCTACGCCGGGAAGGGAAAGATCTGGCACGCCCCGAAGACCGGGGACGTGGTGAGGCTGCAGAAGATCTGGACGAAGAGCGTCTGGTACGGCCGGGTCAAGTGACGTCCCGAGGGGGCGGCGGCGACCTGACCTGCCACCGCCCCCTCGGGTCTCCCGGGACGCGTGACACGGGCCCAGATGGTTACCCGTGACGCCATGGCCGACCACCGCCCGTGCACCGCCCGCAACGAGACCCCGCTGGAGCGCGCCGACCGCAACTTCGGCGAGCTGCTCCAGGAACTGCGCGTGACCCAGACCGGGGTGCAGATACTCTTCGCCTTTCTGCTGACCCTGGCCTTCACCCAGCGCTTCCCGTCCCTCGACACCTTCCAGCGCGCCACGTACGTCACCACGCTGCTGCTGGCGGTCGTCGCGGCGGCCCTGTTCACCGCACCGGCGGCCCTGCACCGCTCGCTCTTCCAGCGCGGCGCCAAGGCCCGGATCGTGCAGGTCTCCTCCCGGCTCGCGACGGTCGGCATGGGGGTTCTGGTGCTCGCGTTCACGGGATCGGTGCTGCTCGTGGTGGACGTGACGACGGGCCGGGCCGGCGGAGTGGCCGCGGGCGCGGCGACCCTGCTCGTGTGCCTGGGCCTGTGGGGCCTGCTCCCCCGGCTGGTCCGGCGGGCGGGACTCGCCGAGGAACGGAAGGCGGCGCAGTCGCACTCCACGCCTGCGTCGGCGAGGCGCGAGGTGATCCCGCGAGCCACGGCCCGGCCAGGAACATCACCCCGAGAACCGTCCGCGCGCCTTCGCTGACCCCTTCGGCGCCCCGGGCCGCCCGCGGCCGGTCTGACGCCTCTCACGGCTCCTGCTGCCCCGCCGCTGTGACCGGCTCGGCCGGCACCGCCCACGGGAGTTCGATGGAGACGGTCTTACCGCCTTCCCGGGTGGGCATGACTCTCAGTCGGCCGCCGTACTCGGCGGCGAGCCAGCGGATGATCACCATCCCCCGCCCGTTGTCCTGCTGGACCGCGGCCGGCAGCCGCTTGGGGAAGCGGGGATGGCTGTCGGTGACCCCGATGCGCAGTTGTTCGTCGCGGTCCAGCTCGATGTCCACCGTGAAGGTGGGTGACTGCCCGAAGGTGTGCTGTACGGCGTTGGTGGCGAGTTCGGAGACGATGAGCCGGACGGTCTCGGCGGCGTCCGTGGTGGGCGGCAGCCCCCACTCCGCGAGTGTGCTCAGGACGTAGGTGCGGGCCGCGGAGACCGAGGCGGGTTCGCTCGGCAGAGTGACGGATGCTTCCAGGTGGTCTGCCATGGCGACGTCGTCCCTTTCCGACAGGACCGGAGTCCGACACGGTGCGGATGGTTCGAGTACGGTCCCGGACTGGTGGTTCATCGCCAGAGTGCCATCACCGGGCCTGTGACGGGTGCCGATCCACCGAGATGTGCATATATCTGTCGCTCGAAGCGGTGAACTCTGCGACGCGAGACCGTATTTGGGCGGCTCGTAAGGAGTAAGGAGTAGCGCCATGCAGCACGGCCCCGCGGTGCGCCGGCGGAAACTGGGCGCCGAACTGCGTGCGTTGCGCGCGAGTGCGGGGCTCACCAGCGGTGAAGCGGCCCGGCTCGTGGGCTGGCACCAGTCGAAGGTGAGCCGCATCGAGACCGGTGCCAGCGGGGTGAAACCGGCCGATGTGCGGTTACTTCTCGACGCCTATCGCGTGGGGGACGCGAATCTGCGGGAGCTGTTGCTGGTATTGGCGGGCTCCGACGAGAACGGCGGCCGGCACCACTGGTGGCACGCGTACCGCGGCGTCCTGCCGCCGACGTACCGGGACTTCATCAGTCTGGAGGCCCAGGCGAGCGCGATGCGCACGCTGGAGACCTCGGTCGTGCCGGGGCTGCTCCAGACGCCCGAGTACGCCCGCGCGGTGACCCGGGCCGCGGTGGAGGGTCTCGACGACGAACGTCTCGACGCCCTGGTCGAGGTCCGACTGGCCCGCCAGGACATCCTTCGCGCGCAGCCGCCTCTGAAGTTGAGCGCCGTCCTGGACGAGGCGGTGTTGCGGCGGGAGGTCGGCGGCCCCGAGGTGATGGCCCGGCAGCTGGAGAGACTTCTGGAGGCGGCACGGCTGCCTCAGGTGCGGTTGCAGGTGCTGCCGTTCACTGCCGGGGCGCATGTGGGTATCACGGGGCCTTTCGTAATCTTCTCATTTCCGCGCACTTCTGATCTGGATGTGGTTGTTCTCGACCACTTGACGAGTAGCCTCTATCTCGAGCGGAAAGAAGACCTCCAGGCCTACACCGAGGCCTTCAACACCCTTCGGATCCACGCCCTTTCGCCCGAGGACTCGTTGGATTACCTCGCCGGGATGGGTGACGGCGCGTAAGGAGGCACCATGTCTGCCCTGCCTCGGAACGTAACCTCCAGTACCCGATTGCCCGAAGTGCGCTGGCTGCGCAGCAGCTACAGCACCGGGGCGAACAACTGCGTCGAGACGGCGAGGCCGTCGGCCGGGCCATGGGCCGGGCTGCTCGCCGTACGCGACTCCAAGAACCCGGACGGACCCGCGCTGCTCTTCTCCCCCGAGAGCTGGGCGGGCTTCACCCGCGCGTTCTGACCGCTTCAGTCCGTCCGGCGCACGGCCGTGTCACGCCGACTCATGGTCGTGTTCCGCCGATCACACGTACAGCGCGTTCGATCTGTTCCTCGGAGAGGTCCGCGCGGGCGGTCAGCCTGAGCCGGGAGATCCCGTCGGGCACGGAAGGGGGCCGGAAACAGCCCACGAAGAGCCCGGCGGCACGGCAGTCGGCCGCCCACTGAAGGGCCTCCTCCGGGGACGGTGCGCGCACCGAGACCACCGCGGCGTCCGGACGCACCGCTTCCAGACCCGCGGCGGTCAGGCGTGCGTGCAGTCCGGTCGCCACCTCTCGCGCGCGTGCGGCCCGCTCGGGCTCACGGCCGAGCAGCCGCAGGGCCGCCAGGGCGGCTCCCGCCGACGCGGGGGCCAGACCGGTGTCGAAGATGAACGTCCGTGCCGCGTTGACCAGGTGTTCGATAACCCGTGCGGGGCCGAGGACGGCGCCGCCCTGGCTGCCGAGCGACTTGGACAGCGTGACCGTGACGACCACGTCGTCGGCGCCCGCGAGTCCGGCCGCGTGCGGGGCCCCGCGGCCGCCGGCGCCGAGCACCCCCAGGCCGTGGGCGTCGTCGACGACCAGGCCCGCGCCGTGCTCCCGGCATGCCTCGGCGAGGCCGGCCAGCGGCGCCGCGTCGCCGTCGACCGAGAAGACCGTGTCGGAGACGGCGAGGGCGGGCCCGTCGTGTGTGCCGAGCGCCTTGCGCACCGCGTCCGGGTCGGCGTGCGCGACGACCTGGGTCGTACCGCGGGCCAGTCGGCAGCCGTCGATGAGGGAGGCGTGGTTGCCCGCGTCGGAGACGATCAGCGTGCCGTGCGGCGCGAGCGCGGTGACGGCGGCCAGGTTCGCCGCGTAGCCGGAGGAGAAGACGAGCGCCGCCTCGAAGCCGCAGAAGTCGGCCAGTTCGCGCTCGAGTTCGGCGTGCAGCTCGGTGGTGCCGGTGACGAGCCGGGACCCGGTCGCGCCGCCGCCCCAGGTCCGCGCGGCCGCCGCGGCGCCCGCCACGACCTCGGGATGACGGGCGAGGCCCAGGTAGTCGTTGCTCGCGAGATCCAGCAGCGGCGACTCGGCCGGACGCGGCCGCAGCGTCCGTACGAGCCCGGCCTCCCGGCGGGCCGCCGCCTGCTCGTCGATCCAGCCGAACGCCATGGGTCCTCCGGGGCTTTTGTAGACAACGGACAGACCCTAGCGGCAGCAAACGCTACCCACGGTGTGGCAATACCCACACGTCGAAGCGGGTGAGTTGTTCGATCCCTACCTTGGCCCGAGGCGGGTCCGTAGGACAGGATCGGCTCTCATGGACCTGCTGAACACGCTGGTGGACAAGGGGCTTCGGCGCGAGCTGCCGACCCGCGAGGAGGCGCTGGCCGTGCTGGCGACCTCCGACGACGACCTGCTCGACGTGGTGGCCGCGGCCGGAAAGGTGCGCCGGCACTGGTTCGGACGCCGGGTGAAACTCAACTATCTCGTCAACCTGAAGTCCGGGCTGTGCCCCGAGGACTGCTCCTACTGTTCCCAGCGGCTCGGCGCCGACACCGGCATCCTGAAGTACACCTGGCTCAAGCCCGACCAGGCTTCCCAGGCCGCCGCGGCCGGTCTCGCGGGCGGCGCCAAGCGGGTCTGCCTGGTGGCGTCGGGGCGTGGTCCCACCGACCGTGACGTGGACCGGGTCGCGGGCACCATCAAGGCCATCAAGGAGCAGAACGAGGGCGTCGAGGTGTGCGCCTGCCTCGGTCTCCTCTCCGACGGCCAGGCCGAGCGGCTGCGCGAGGCGGGCGCGGACGCCTACAACCACAACCTCAACACCTCCGAGTCGACCTACGGCGACATCACCACCACCCACACCTACGCCGACCGGGTCGACACCGTGAACAAGGCGCACGCGGCCGGCCTGTCCGCCTGCTCGGGCCTGATCGCGGGCATGGGCGAGAGCGACGAGGACCTGGTCGACGTCGTCTACTCGCTGCGCGAGCTGGACCCCGACTCGGTTCCCGTCAACTTCCTGATCCCGGTCGAGGGCACCCCGCTGGCCAAGGAGTGGAACCTCACCCCGCAGCGCTGCCTGCGCATCCTGGCCATGGTCCGCTTCGTCTGCCCGGACGTCGAGGTCCGCATCGCGGGCGGCCGCGAGGTCCACCTGCGCACCATGCAGCCCCTCGCCCTGAACCTGGCCAACTCGATCTTCCTCGGCGACTACCTCACCACCGAGGGCCAGGCAGGCAAGGCCGACCTGGAGATGATCGCGGACGCCGGCTTCGAGGTGGAGGGCGCGGGCGAGGTGACGCTGCCGGAGCACCGGGTGACGGCCGGGGGCGGCGGATGCGGTTCCCATGAATCCGCCGGGTGCGGCTCGCACGAGGGCGGCGGAGTCTGCGGTACGACGACCCCCTCCACGCCGGCCAACGAGGCGCGGACCGATCTCGTCGCCGTACGCCGTCGAGGTGCCGGAACGGATCTCGCGCCCAATGCCTGATCTGCCCGTCCTGCCTGTGCCGGAGCTGCTGGCGCTGGACCGGCGGCACGTGTGGCATCCGTACGGTCCGATGCCCGGCCGGGTCGACCCGCTCGTCGTGGAATCGGCGAGCGGGGTGCGGTTGCGGCTCGCCGAGGGCCCGGAGCTGGTCGACGGGATGTCCTCCTGGTGGTCGGCGATCCACGGCTACAACCACCCGGTGCTCAACGAGGCCGCACGCGAGCAGCTCGGGCGGATGAGCCATGTGATGTTCGGCGGGCTCACCCACGAGCCCGCCGTCCGGCTGGCGAAGCTGCTTGTCGACATGTCTCCTGAAGGCCTGGAGCATGTGTTCCTCGCCGACTCGGGGTCGGTGTCGGTCGAGGTCGCGGTGAAGATGTGCCTGCAGTACTGGCGCTCGCTGGGCCGTCCGGGCAAGCAGCGGCTGCTGACCTGGCGCGGCGGCTACCACGGCGACACCTGGCAGCCCATGTCGGTGTGCGACCCCGAGGGCGGGATGCACGAGCTGTGGTCCGGGGTCCTGCCCCGCCAGGTGTTCGTGGACGCGCCTCCGGCCGAGTACGAGGAGTCGTACGCCGATCAGCTGGGCGAGGCGATCGAGCGGCACGCGGAGGAGCTGGCCGCGGTGATCGTGGAGCCGGTGGTGCAGGGCGCGGGCGGGATGCGGTTCCACTCCCCCGCGTATCTGCGGGTGCTGCGCGAGGCCTGCGACGCGCACGACGTGCTGCTGGTGTTCGACGAGATCGCCACCGGGTTCGGGCGCACCGGCGCGCTGTTCGCGGCGGAGCACGCGGCGGTCACCCCGGACGTGATGTGTGTGGGCAAGGCGCTGACCGGCGGCTATATGACGATGGCGGCGACCTTGTGCACGCCTCGGGTGGCCGACGGGATCTCGCGGGGCGAGGTGCCGGTGCTCGCCCACGGCCCCACCTTCATGGGCAATCCGCTGGCCGCGTCGGTGGCCTGCGCGTCGATCGGGCTGCTGCTGGGGCAGGACTGGCTCGCGGAGGTCAAGCGGATCGAGGCGGGGCTGCGGGAGGGGCTGGAGCCGGCCCGTGCGCTGCCGAGTGTGAAGGACGTACGGGTCCTCGGCGCCATCGGGGTCGTCCAGCTGGACCACGACGTCGACATGAGGGCCGCGACACAGGCCGCCGTACGCGAGGGCGTGTGGCTGCGGCCGTTCCGCGACCTCGTCTACACGATGCCGCCCTACGTCACGGGAGACGAGGACGTGGCACGGATCGCGCGTGCGGTGGGTGCCGCCGCCCGGGAGGGATGACATGCCGATACTGGTGATCACGGGGACGGGCACGGAGGTCGGCAAGACCGTCACCACGGCCGCCGTCGCCGCCGCCGCGCTCGCCGCCGGACGGACGGTCGCCGTCCTGAAGGCCGCGCAGACCGGCGTACGGCCCGACGAGCCCGGGGACGCCGACGAGGTGGCGCGGCTCGCGGGTGCCGTGACGAAGGCCGAACTCGCCCGCTATCCCGAGCCGTTGGCCCCGGCGACGGCCGCGCGACGGGCTGCTCTCGAGCCGGTGCGCCCGCAGGAGGTCGCCGAGGCCGCCGCCAAGCTGGCCGTCGAGCACGATCTGGTGCTGGTGGAGGGGGCGGGCGGGCTGCTCGTCCGCTTCGACGACGAGGGCGGGACGCTGGCCGACGCGGCGCAGCAGCTGCGGGCGCCGGTCCTGGTCGTGGCGTCGGCGGGCCTGGGGACGCTCAACACCACGGAGTTGACGGCCCGTGAGCTCCGTCGTCGGGACCTCGACCTGGCGGGTGTGGTGATCGGCAGCTGGCCCCGTTCCCCGGATCTCGCCTCACGGTGCAACCTCGCGGATCTGCCGGACGTGTCCGGGGCTGCCCTGCTCGGCGCCCTGCCGGCCGGAGCGGGCGGGCTGGCGCCGGCCGACTTCCGTAGTGCGGCGCCGGGCTGGCTGGCACCACGGCTGGACGGGACGTGGGACGCGGAGGCGTTCGGGGCGCGCGAGGCTCCCGGAAGCGCCCCCGCCCAGTCGTAGGATGCCTCGCCCTCCGTGATGAGCCGTACCGGTTCAATGCGGCAGCAGGGGTGCGACGGGGTCCCGCGGGGGACAATGGCGGTGAGGTCGGTCCTGTCCGGTGAGGGAGGCTGCCATGGCGCTGCGGTCCGCCGGTTCCGGCAAGGTGTCCCGGGACCCCGTCCACCATCCGCTGTTCGCGCGGTACTACGCCCGGATCAGCACCACCGCCGAGACCAGATGGGGCATGGCCGGGGTGCGGGAGCGGCTGCTCGCCGGGCTGTCCGGGCGGGTGATCGAGATCGGTGCGGGCAACGGCCTGAACTTCTCGCACTATCCCGGCACGGTCTCCGAGGTCGTGGCGATCGAACCGGAGCGCCGGCTGCGGCAGTTGGCGGTGGAGGCAGCCCTGCGCTCCGAGGTGCCGGTCGACGTGGTGCCCGGGGCCGCGGAGGCGCTGCCCGTCAAGAGCGAGGCCTTCGACGCCGTGGTGATCTCGCTGGTGCTGTGCAGTGTGCGCGATGTGCCGCGCGCGCTCGGCGAGGTGCGCCGGGTGCTGCGGCCCGGCGGGGTCGTGCGGTTCTTCGAGCACGGCAGAGGCGGCGGCCCGGCGATGCGCCTCACCCAGCGTGCCCTGGACCGCACGGTGTGGCCTCCGCTGAGCGGCGGCTGCCATCTGGCCCGCGACCCGGTCGCGGCGCTGCGGGGGGCCGGGTTCGAACTCGGCCCCTACCGGCGGCTGTCGATGCCGGAGAAGGGCCCCACGATGCCTACGTCCTTCTGCGTCCTCGGCACCGCCTGGCGGCCACCGCCGACGCAGCACTGATCAAAGCGTCCACCGCACGCTGCGGCCTCCCCTGGGCCCCGCCCTTCGGGACACCGGGCTCCAACTCGGCCCCTACCCGCGGCTGTCGACGCCGGAGAAGGGCCCCACGATGCCCACGTCCTTCTGCGTCCTCGGCACCGCCTGGCGGCCGCCGCCGACGCAGCACTGATCAAAGCGTCCACCACACGGTGCAGCCTCCCCTGGTCGCCACCCTGCGGGACACCGGGCTCCAACCCGGCCCCTACCCGCGGCTGTCGACGCCGGAGAACGAGCCGCCTATGCCTACGTCCTTCTGCGTCCTCGGCACCGCGTGGCGGCCGCCGGTGAAGGAGCACTGATCAGAGGGTCCACCGCTGGAGCTCGCGCGCGATGTCGTGCACCGAGGCGTCGCCCCTCTTGGCCACCTTGGCGAGGTCCCGGACGAGTTCGGGCGAGGTGACGACCCGGAGTCCGCTCGCGACGAGGTAGGCGTACCCGACCGCGCACGCGAAGAGCGCGTTGGTGCGCTCCAACGCCGGGACGTGGATGAGGAGTTGGAGCAGCGCCGCGGCACGCATGTGCGGACTGTCATAGACCGGGATGTCGAAGATCTCGGCCTGGTGCCGGGCCACGGCGGCGACCAGGGCGCCCCAGTCGGTGACCTGGGGATCGCCCGGGGTCTTCTGCTCGGCGAGCATCAGGAGCCAGGCGAGATCGATGTGCAGATCGCTCAACGACCCTCGTGTTCCTTGCTCTCCTTGCCGAACTCCTCCGCGAACACGGACTCGTACTGCTTCATGAAGTCGGCCGCGGCCTCCACGAAGGCCTGGCCCGCCTCTCCGGTGTCCTTCATGACCAGTTCCTCGATGTAGCGGTTGACGCTCACGCCGCGGGCGAGGGCACGTTCACGGGCGGCGCGGGCGGTGCCCTCGTCCACCCGCACGTTCAACTGAGTCTTCGCCATACCTCGAAGCTAGCGCCGAAGTGCTAGCAACGGCAAGGGGGCCCGCGGCGGATCAAATGTGCCCCTTACACCGATACCGGAAGCCCGACCTGCGGTGGAGACCGTCTCGACCCCACGGGGGATACCGGTGTGGGATGGATCACATTACCCTCGGCCGGATGGGGACCACCCGGTCCGCGAGCGCCGCCCACGAGCGAGGAGAGAGCCTTGTCCACAGCTGCTGCGGAGCACGCCCCGGCCGAGGCGATCGCGGCCCGCGCCCGCGGTCTGACCAAGGCGTACGGCTCGGGCGAGACGGCCGTGCTGGCCCTGGACTCGGTGGACGTGGACATCGCGCGCGGCCGCTTCACCGCGGTCATGGGGCCCTCGGGCTCCGGGAAGTCCACGCTGATGCACTGCCTGGCGGGGCTCGACAACGTCTCGGCCGGGCAGGTCTGGCTCGGCGACACCGAGATCACGGGACTCAAGGAGCGCGAGCTGACCCGGCTGCGCCGGGACCGGATCGGGTTCATGTTCCAGTCGTTCAACCTGATCCCCACGCTGAACGCGGCCGAGAACATCACCCTGCCCATGGACATCGCCGGCAAGAAGCCCGACGAGAAGTGGCTGGACCAGGTGATCGACACCCTGGGCCTCAGGGACCGCCTGAAGCACCGGCCCTCGCAGCTCTCGGGCGGTCAGCAGCAGCGCGTCGCATGCGCCCGCGCGCTCGCCTCCCGGCCCGAGCTGATCTTCGCGGACGAGCCGACCGGCAACCTCGACTCACGGGCGGGCCTGGAGGTCCTCGGGTTCCTGCGCGAGGCCGTCGACCAGCTCGGGCAGACCGTCGTCATGGTCACCCACGACCCGGGCGCGGCCGCCCACTCCGACCTGGTGCTCTTCCTCGGGGACGGGCGGATCGTGGACAACATGGAGCGGCCCACCGCGGAGGCCGTGCTGGAACGCATGAAGCGGTTCGACGTGATCCGCGGTCAGTTCGACGCCGCTCCCGAAGAGGACTGACCCCGTGCTGAAGGCGACGCTCCGCAGTTTCCTCGCCCACAAGGGGCGGCTGCTGCTCTCCGCGCTGGCCGTGGTCCTGTCCGTGGCGTTCGTCTCGGGCAGCCTGATCTTCTCCGACACCCTGAGCCGCACCTTCGACCGGCTCTTCGCCTCGACCGCCCCCGACCTCACCATCAGCCCGAAGGAGGACCTGCGCGAGGCCATCCCGTCCGGGACGACGGCCACCCTGCCGGCCGCGCTCACGGACCGGGTCGCCCGGGTCGAGGGGGTCGGCGCCGCGCGCTTCGACGCGGAGGACGACGGGATCACCGTCGCCGACTCCGAGAACGAGTCGGTGGGCTCCACCACCGGCGCCCCCACCATCGGCACCGACTGGAACCCGACCTCGCGCAGCCCGGTGAAGCTCACCTCGGGCCACGCCCCGCACGGTCCGGCCGAGGCCCTCCTGGACTCGGAGACCGCCGACCGCAGGCATCTGCGCATCGGCGACCCGCTCACCGTGATCGCGGCGCCGGGCTCGTTCAAGGTACGGATCGTCGGCATCGCCACGTTCACCACCACCAACCCCGGTGCCACGCTGCTGTTCCTCGACCCGCCGACCGCGCAGGCGAAGCTGCTCGGCTCCTCGAAGGCCGCCACCAGCATCTCCGTCGACGCCGCCGAGGGCGTCAGCAACGACGTGCTCAAGCAGCGCGTGGCAGCCGCGCTCGGCACAGGCACCTACGAGTACCGGACCGCCGACGAGCAGGCGAAGTCGGACGTCGACCAGCTGGGCGGGTTCCTCGACGTCATCAAGTACGTCATGCTCGGCTTCGCAGGCATCGCCGTCCTGGTGGGCATCTTCCTGATCGTCAACACCTTCTCCATGCTGATCGCCCAACGCACGCGTGAGCTGGGCCTGCTGCGCGCACTCGGCGCCGACCGGCGCCAGGTGCGCCGCTCGGTGCTCACCGAGGCCACCCTGCTCGGCCTGGTCGGCTCCACGGTCGGACTCGGCACGGGCATCGCTCTCGCCGTCGGTCTCATCGCGCTGATGAACGCCTTCGGCATGAACATCCGGACCGGCGAGATGGTCATCGGCTGGGGAACACCCGTGGCGGCCTACGTCGTCGGCGTGGGCGTCACCTTCGTCGCGGCCTATCTCCCGGCCCGGCGCGCGGCGGGCGTCTCCCCCATGGCGGCCCTCGCCGACGCCGAGATCGCCGGGATCGGCAAGCCGCTGCGCATGCGGGCGATCGTGGGCGGGGTGGTCGGCGCGGCGGGCGCCGCCGCGCTGGTCGGCTGTGCGACCTCGTCGAAGACCGCGTCGGCGGCCTCCCTGCTGGGCCTCGGCATCGTCCTGACCCTCCTCGCCACCGTCATCGCGGGCCCCCTGCTGGTGCGGCCGGTCATCCGGGTGCTGGGCGGCGCCTTCCCTGCCCTCTTCGGCCCGGTCGGGCGGATGAGCCAGCGCAACGCCCTGCGCAACCCCCGCCGCACCGGCGCCACCGCGGCCGCCCTGATGGTCGGCCTCGCCCTGGTCGGCGGGATGTCCGTGGCCAGCGCCTCGATGTCCAAGTCCTTCGACGACCAGATCGACAAGACCCTGGGCGCCGACTTCGTCGTGCAGAACGGCAACTTCCTGCCGTTCCCGCAGGAGGTCACCGACGCGGTGCGCGGCACCGAGGGCGCCGGGCTCGTCGTACGGTCGAGGTTCGCCCCTATCGCCGTACGGCTGCCGGACGGCAAGCGCGTCGAGACCACCGCCGCCGGGTACGACCCGCAGCTCGACGAGGTCGCCCACATCACCTACGCGCAAGGCGACACCGCCGCCGCGCTCGCCTCCGGACACCTGGCCATGGACCTGGACTTCGCGCGCGAACACCAGGTGAGGGTCGGCAGCAGGATTCCCGTCGAGTTCCAGGGCGGGCGCCGCAGCGAACTGACCGTGGGCGCCCTCACCGACCAGGACTCGGCGGACGGATTCGGGACGCAGGGCGGAATCTACTTCGGTCTGGGCACGCTGGAGCGGTTCGCGCCGGGTGGCCAGGACTCGGCGCTGTACGTCAACGCCTCCTCCGGTACCGGCGCCGACCGGTTGCGGGCCGGTCTGGAGAAGACCCTCGACCCGTATCCGCAGGTCCAGGTGCGCGACCTCGCCGACTACAAGGACCTGGTCCATGACCAGATCGCCGTCCTGCTCTACCTCGTGTACGCGCTCCTCGGACTCGCGATCGTCATCGCGGTGCTCGGCGTGGTCAACACCCTCGCCCTGTCGGTCGTGGAGCGCACCCGGGAGATCGGGCTGTTGCGCGCCATCGGGCTCGCCCGGCGCCAGCTGCGGCGGATGATCCGGCTGGAGTCGGTGGTCATCGCGGTGTTCGGCGCGGTCCTGGGACTCACGCTCGGGCTGGTCTGGGGCGTGTGCACCCAGCAGGTGCTGGCGCTTCAGGGCCTGAACGCGCTGGCGATCCCCTGGGGCACGATCGTCGCGGTCGTCGTCGGCTCGGCGGTGGTGGGCATCGTCGCGGCGCTGCTGCCGGCGTTGCGTGCATCGCGCATGAACGTACTGGCGGCGATCGCGCACGAATGATGGAATCGCGGGGCAGACAACTCAAGTCGCTTGTCGCTGAGGAGAGTTCATGCCCCGCCCCGTGCAGCCCGGCCCGGTTCAGTCCCGCCCCTTCCGCTTCGCCGTCAATCTGACCGCCGCCGCCACCGACGCCGACTGGCGCGCCAAGTGCCGACAGGCCGAGGAACTCGGTTACGACGTGATCCTGGTCCCCGACCATCTCGGCAAGGTCGCGCCGTTCCCGGCGCTGGTCGCGGCGGCGGAGGTTACCGAACGCCCGCGGCTCGGCACATTCGTCCTCAACGCCGGCTTCTGGAACCCGGCGCTGCTCGCCCGTGAGGTGGCCACCGTGGACGCCCTCACCGGTGGCCGCCTCGAACTCGGTCTGGGCACCGGCTATGTGCGGTCCGAGCACGACCAGGCGGGGCTGCCCTTCGGCTCGCCGGGCGAGCGGGTGGACCATCTGCGGCACCTGGTCGAGGAGTTGGAGCGGCTGCTGTCCTCGCCGGACCATGTGCCCCAGCCGGTGCAGCGGCCCCGGGTGCCCCTGCTGATCGGCGGCATAGGCAACCGGATGCTGGAACTGTCCGCCGAGTACGCCGACATCGCGGCCTTCACCGGGGCGACCCTGATGCCGGGCAACACGACCGGCAAGCTGACCCCGACCACCGCCGAGCAACTCGACGAGCGCGTCGCGCGGTACCGGCGACTGGCCGAGGGGCGCAAGGAGCCGGCCGAACTGAACCTGCTGATCCAGACGGTGGTCGTCACCGACGACCGCGAGGCCGTGGCCACCCCGTTCCTGCACCGGCTGCCGGACCTGACCCTCCAGCAGGCTCTGGAGCTGCCCATCATGCTGATCGGTACGGTCGAGGAGCTCGTCGCGCAGGTGCTGGCGCAGCGCGAGCGGTACGGCTTCACCTATCTGACGGTGCTGGAAGCGTCCATGGAGGCGTTCGCACCGGTGATGGCGCAATTGCGGGGGCGGTAGCCGTCCGGATGCTGGAATTCGGGGTGCCGGACGGTCCCGCGTGATGGGATCGCCGTATGACCGACCTGCGGATACGGGCCGCGACGCCCGACGACCTCGACACCGTGCTGGCCTTCTGGAAGCGGTCCGCCGAGGGGACGAGCATCAGCGACGACCGGGACGGCGTGGAGCGACTGGTCGCCCGCGACACCGAGGCACTGATCCTCGCCGAGCTCGACGGCGAACTCGTCGGCACGGTGATCGCGGGCTTCGACGGCTGGCGGTGTCATCTGTACCGGCTCGCAGTGCATCCTGGTCGCCGTCGGCAGGGCATCGGTTCGGCGCTGCTCACGGCCGCGGAGGAGCGGTTCGTACGGCTCGGCGGGCGGCGCGGGGACGCGATGGTTCTGGTGCGCAACGAGACGGCACAGCACGCTTGGCGCGCGGCGGGGTACGCGCCCGAGGAGAAGTGGCGGCGCTGGGTGAAGCCCCTCGCGGACTAGGACGGGCGATCCTGGGGACCCTGCCCGATCATGGGACGGAGGTGACCCGATGACCGAAGTGCTCCTCCTGCTGGTGGCGATCCTTCTCTCGCTGGCCTGCGGTGCCTTCGTGGCGGCGGAGTTCTCGCTGACCACGGTGGACCGCGGCCAGTTGGAGCGGGCGGCGGAGCGCGGTGAGCGGGGCGCGTCCGGCGCCCTGAAAGCCGTACGGAATCTGACGTTCCAGCTGTCCGGGGCGCAGCTCGGGATCACCGTGACCAACCTGGTCGTCGGCATGCTCGCCGAACCGTCGATCGCTGCGCTGATCGCGGGGCCCCTGGAGTCGCTCGGGATCTCGGCGTCGACGTCCCGGTCGCTGGCGCTGGTGCTGGGAACGGCGCTGTCGACGGTGTTCCTGATGGTGGTCGGCGAGCTGGTGCCCAAGAACTGGGCGATCTCCTCGCCGCTGGCCATGGCCAAGCGGGTGGGCACCGCGCAGAGCTGGTTCAGCGCGGCCTTCCGCCCCTTCATCACCCACCTCAACAACACGGCCAACCGGGTGGTGCGCCGCTTCGGTCTGGAGCCCGCCGAGGAGCTGGCGTCCGCGCGCGGGCCGCAGGAGCTGGCCGCGCTGGCCCGGCATTCCGCCCGGGCGGGCGCGCTGGAGGCGGACACCGCCGAGCTGTTCGAACGCACGCTCAACCTCGCCGACCTGACCGCGGAGAACGTGATGACCCCGCGGGTGCAGGTGATCGCCCTGGACGTCCAGGCGACCTGCGAGGACGTGGCGAACGCGACGCGCGCGACGGGGCTGTCCCGGTTCCCCGTCTACCGCGGCAGTCTCGACTCGGTGGTGGGCATCGCGCACATCAAGGACGTCCTGGCGGTACCGGCCGAACGGCGGCCCCGCGCCTCGATCGCCGAGCTGCTGCGGGAGCCGCTGCTGGTGCCCGAGTCGCTCACCGTGGACCGGCTCCTGGACCGGCTCTCCGGCAAGCGCACGATGGCGGTCGTCATCGACGAGTACGGCGGTACGGCGGGCGTGGCCACGCTGGAGGACATCGTCGAGGAGGTCGTCGGCGAGGTCCGGGACGAGCACGACCCGCACGAGACGCCCGACCTGGACCCCGCGGGCACCGACGAGGACGGCAGGGAGCTCTTCCGGGCCGACGGTTCGGCGCGCATGGACCAGCTCGCGCGCGTGGGCCTGCGGGCACCAGAGGGACCGTACGAGACGCTGGCCGGACTGCTGGCGACGGAATTGGGCCGGATCCCGGCCGTCGGCGACTCGGTGGAGGTCGCCGGCTGGCAGCTCGACGTGACGGACGCGCAGGGACGCAGGGCGGCGCGGGTACTGCTGCACGCGCCCGTGGGCGGGGATGGGGAGGAGGGGGCATGAACGCCGTTCGGTCGGGGTGGGAGGAGGTTCGCCGGGTGAGAGCCGGCCACTTGCCGCCCGGAGGGGCGGGCGCGGTCACCGGCCACTTCCCGAACGAGGGCACTCGCGCGGTGAGTGCCGACCGGTCACCGCAGCAGGCACCCCGAGCGCACACCCCCGGCCGGCCTCCCGAACAGGGGGCCCCAGTGATGCCCGCAGGCCGGCGCGCCGCAGCAGACGACGACGCGCCGGGCGACCGGCTACCGGTCACCACGACAGGCACCCCCAACACATACCCCCGGCCGGCCTCCCGAACAGGGGGCCCCAGTGATGCCCGCAGGCCGGCCGCCGCAGCAGACGACGACGCGCCGGGCGACCGGCTACCGGTCACCACAGCAGGCGCCCGGGGTCAGGACCACGGTCCAGCCACCCCGCCTGGAGATCCGGGCCGTCGCGCAGCCACCCCGCGCGGGGAGGAGTGAACGATGACCGCTGTCCAGTTGCTGATCGGTCTGGCGACGCTCGTCGTCAACGCCTTCTTCGTGGGGGCCGAGTTCGCGTTGATCTCGGTGCGGCGCAGTCAGATCGAGCCGTACGCCGACCAGGGGGACCGGCGTGCGAAGAGCGTGCTGTGGGGGTTGGAGCACGTCTCCGCGCTGATGGCGGCCGCGCAGCTGGGGATCACGCTGTGCACGCTGGTCCTGGGCGTGGTCGCGGAGCCCGCGATCGCGCATCTGCTGGAGCCGGTGTTCCACGCGGTGGGCGTGCCGAAGGGCGCCGGGCACGCGGTGTCCTTCGTCATCGCGCTGACCCTGGCGACCTATCTGCACATGCTGTTCGGCGAGATGGTCCCGAAGAACGTCACGCTCGCGGAACCGGTGCGCAGTGCGCTGCTCCTCGGGCCACCGCTGGTCACGCTGGCGCGCGGACTGCGCCCGGTGATCTTCGCGGTCAACGCCTTCGCGAACGCCCTGCTGAAGCTGTTGCGCGTGGAGACCAGGGACGAGGTCACGGCGAGCTTCTCGGACGCCGAGCTGGCGCGGATCGTGCGGGACTCCGGCGAGGCGGGACTGATCGACGAGCGCGCGCGGGAGCGGCTGCACGACGCGCTGGAGCTGGGCCGGCGACCCGTGAGGGACGTGGTGCTGCCCCTGGAAGGCGTGGTCTACGCGCGCGTGGGCGTCACGCCGGAGCAGTTGGAGGCGCTGTCTAACGAGTCCGGGTTCTCCCGTTTCCCGGTGGTGGACGAGGGACGCCGGATCGTCGGCTACCTGCACGTCAAGGACGCGCTGGACGCCTCGCCCCGGGATCTGCCGTTCCCGGTGCGGGACATGCGGCCGATCGCACAGATCCGGGAGGGCACACCGCTGGACGACGTGCTGACGGCGATGAGGCGCAGCCGGACCCATCTGGCGGCGGTGCTCGGCGCGGACGGACGGCTGGCGGGGCTGGTGACGATGGAGGACGTGCTGCGGGAACTGTTCGGGCGACAGGTGTGACAACCCGAACTCACCGACCGGCAAGTATGTGATCGAGTTACCATTTCTTCCGCCATGCAGACGAATCCCACTTACTCCAGCCTGGTCGCGGTCGGCGACTCCTTCACCGAGGGCATGTCGGACCTGCTGCCGGACGGCTCCTACCGGGGCTGGGCCGACCTCCTGGCCGGCCGGATGGCCGCCGTGACGCCCGGTTTCCGGTACGCCAACCTCGCGGTGCGCGGCAAACTGATCCAGCAGATCGTCGACGAGCAGGTCGACGTGGCGGCTGCGATGCAGCCGGACGTGATCACGCTGGTGGGCGGGCTCAACGACACCCTGCGCCCCAAGTGCGACATGGTGCGGGTGCGCGACCTGCTGACGGAGGCCGTGGAGCGGCTGGCCCCGTCCTGCAAGCAGCTGGTCCTGATGCGCAGCCCCGGCCGCCAGGGCCCGGTCCTGGAGCGTTTCCGGCCGCGCATGGAGGAGCTGTTCACCGTCGTCGACGAACTCGGCGCACGGCACGGCGCGGTGGTCGTCGACCTGTACGGTGCCCCCTCGCTCTCCGACCCGCGCCTGTGGGACGTGGACCGGCTGCACCTGACGGCCGAGGGCCACCGCCGTGTCGCCGAGGCCGTGTGGCAGACCCTCGGCTACGACCCCGAGGACACGGAGTGGCGCACACCGATCCCGGCGACGGTCCCCCCGAGGTGGGTCGCGCGGCGCATCGCGGACGCCCGCTTCGCCCGGCAGCACCTGCTGCCGTGGATCGGACGGCGCCTGACGGGCCGATCCTCGGGTGACGGCCTCCCGCCGAAGCGGCCCGACCTCCTGCCGTACGAGCACTGAGGACGTCGTACACAAGCGCGTGGTCAACGTGCGTGGTCAACGTGCGTGGTCGACCTCGTCCGCCTTTCGTAGGTTCCGACGAAGGGGGGCCTGACGCTGGCCTGCAGGAATCGCCAGTAGAATCCGTACACGTGACTTCCGCTCCCGCCAAGCCCCGCATCCCCAACGTCCTCGCCGGACGCTACGCCTCCGCCGAGCTCGCCACGCTCTGGTCGCCCGAGCAGAAGGTGAAGCTCGAGCGTCAGCTCTGGCTCGCCGTGCTGCGGGCTCAGAAGGACCTCGGGATCGAGGTGCCGGAGGAGGCCCTCGCCGACTACGAGCGGGTCCTCGACACCGTCGACCTGGCCTCCATCGCCGAGCGTGAGAAGGTCACGCGGCATGACGTGAAGGCGCGGATCGAGGAGTTCAACGACCTCGCCGGGCACGAGCAGGTCCACAAGGGCATGACCTCCCGGGACCTCACGGAGAACGTCGAGCAGCTCCAGATCCGGCTCTCCCTCGAGCTGATCCGCGACCGCAGCGTGGCCGTCCTGGCCCGCCTCGGCAAGCTGGCCGGCGAGTACGGCGAGCTGGTCATGGCCGGCCGCTCCCACAACGTGGCGGCGCAGGCCACCACCCTCGGCAAGCGCTTCGCGACCGCGGCGGACGAGCTGCTGGTGGCCTACGGCCGGGTCGAGGAGCTTCTCGCCCGCTACCCGCTGCGCGGCATCAAGGGCCCCGTCGGCACCGCGCAGGACATGCTGGACCTGCTGGGCGGGGACGCGTCGAAGCTGGCGGACCTGGAGCAGCGGATCGCCGGTCACCTGGGCTTCTCGCAGGCGTTCACCTCGGTCGGTCAGGTCTATCCCAGGTCGCTGGACTACGAGGTCGTCACCGCGCTGGTGCAGCTGGCCGCGGCCCCCTCCTCGCTCGCCAAGACGATCCGGCTGATGGCCGGGCACGAGCTGGTCACCGAGGGCTTCAAGCCCGGTCAGGTCGGCTCCTCCGCGATGCCGCACAAGATGAACACGCGGTCCTGCGAGCGCGTCAACGGCCTGATGGTCATCCTGCGCGGCTACGCCTCGATGACCGGTGAGCTGGCGGGCGACCAGTGGAACGAGGGCGACGTGTCGTGCTCGGTGGTGCGCAGGGTCGCGCTGCCGGACGCGTTCTTCGCGCTGGACGGCCTCCTGGAGACCTTCCTCACGGTGCTCGACGAGTTCGGCGCCTTCCCGGCCGTCGTCGCCCGCGAGCTGGACCGCTACCTGCCCTTCCTCGCCACCACCAAGGTGCTGATGGGCGCGGTGCGCGCGGGTGTCGGCCGTGAGGTCGCGCACGAGGCGATCAAGGAGAACGCGGTCGCCTCCGCCCTAGCGATGCGCGAGCAGGGCGCCGAGCGCAACGAGCTCCTCGACAAGCTGGCCGCCGACGAGCGCATCCCGCTGGACCGTGCCCAGCTCGATGTGCTGATGGCCGACAAGCTGTCCTTCACGGGCGCCGCGGCCGACCAGGTCGCGGCCGTCGTCGGCCGGATCGAGGAGATCGTCAAGCAGCACCCGGCGGCCGCGGGCTACACGCCCGGGGCGATCCTCTGACGCTCCTCACGCGATGACGCGCTTCACCCCCGAGGAGCTGGAGGCCGCCCGCGACCGTCTCGTACCGGACGTCGTCGCGGACGGTCTCCATGTGCTGTTCTGCGGCATCAACCCCGGTCTGATGACGGCCGCGACGGGTCATCACTTCGCCCGGCCCGGCAACCGGTTCTGGCCGGTGCTGCACCTCTCCGGCTTCACCCCGAGGCTGCTGAAGCCGTCGGAGCAGCAGGAGTTGCTGTCGTACGGGCTCGGGATCACCAATGTCGTGGCCCGGGCGACGGCGCGGGCGGACGAGCTGAGCGCCGAGGAGTACCGCGAGGGCGGGCGGCTGCTGGCGCGGAAGGTGGCGCGGCTCAGGCCCCGCTGGCTGGCCGTGGTGGGGGTCACCGCCTATCGCGCGGCCTTCGACGACAGAAAGGCGAAGGTCGGGCCGCAGGAACGGACGATCGGGGACTCGCGCGTGTGGGTGCTGCCCAATCCGAGCGGCCTCAACGCGCACTGGACGGCGGCGACGATGGCGGAGGAGTTCGCCCGGCTGCGGGTGGCGGCGGAGGACGGCTAGCGGGTCGTCAGCGGGTCAGCGGGGTGCCTCCTCGACCCGTTCGAAGCACCGCTCGAAGCACAGCTCGAGTGTGGCCGGCCCCCGGCGCGGCCGCTGCCCGGACTGACATCTGGCGGGGCGTCAGGCGACGTGAGGGTCAGGCGTCCCGGTGTCGCAGGCTCCAGGCCCCCGCCGCCAGGGCAGCCGCTGCCCATGCCGCGGTCACGGCGAGTCCCGTCCACGGTCCCAGCGGTCCGTCGTGCGACTCGTACAGGACGATCTGTCCCGCCCGGTCCGGCAGGAAGTCGGTGGCCCCACCGGCCACATCGCCGATGACGAACGAGACGACCAGGATGAACGGGATCAGGAGCGAGAGCGCGGCCACCCCGCTGCGCAGCACCATCGCGAGACCGGCCGCCAGCAGCGCCATCAGGGTGAGGTAGATCCCGCAGCCGACGACACCGCGTACTTGTTCCCCGGCGCTGAGGCCGCTCGCCGCGTCACCGAGTCCGGCACGTGCCACGACGAGGGCGGTGAGGGCGGTCAGCAGGCCGACCACGAGAGCGGGTACGGCGATGGCCGTCGCCTTCGCCGCGAACCACCGCCCCCGCCGCGGCACCGCGGCCAGCGACAGCCGGAGCCCACCCCCGTGGAACTCCGACGATACCGCCATGGCGCCGAAGGAGATGGCCGCGATCTGGCCCGGCGCGACGCCGGACAGGGCCATGAACAGGGGGTCGAACCCGGGGTCGGAGGTCTCGGAGACTCCGGCGATCGCCGAGAACGCGGTGGTCGCGGCGAAGAGGGCCGACAGCGCGCCCGGGAGCGAGCGGAGCGTACGGATCTTCAGCCACTCGGAGCGGAGAACGGGGACGAAGGGCATGTCAGGCCTCCTGGGGCTGCGCGGTGAACTCGGTTTCGGCGGAGGTGAGGTCGAGATAGGCCTGCTCCAAGGTGGCTTCCTCCGCGGCGAGTTCGAGGAGGGGGACACCCGCGGCGGAGACGATGGCGCCGATCTCGTCCACGCGCGCGTGCTGCACGGTCCAGTGGCCGTCCTCGTGCTGCACCGCGTCGTGGCCGTGCCGCGCGAGGGCGCTCTTGAGCGCGGTCGGGTCCGTCGTGCGGACGCGGACGCCGGGCTGCACACGCGCGTGGATGAACTCCCTCATCGGGGTGTCGGCGAGCAGGCGCCCTCGGCCCAGGACGACGAGGTGGTCCGCGAAGGACGCGGTCTCGTTCATGAGGTGGCTGGAGACCAGCACCGTGCGGCCCTCTGAGGCCAGCCGGCGCAGCAACTCGCGGATCCAGATGATGCCTTCGGGGTCGAGGCCGTTGGAGGGCTCGTCGAGCATGACCACCCCGGGGTCGCCGAGCAGGGCGGCCGCGATGCCGAGCCGCTGCCGCATGCCCAGGGAGTACGTCTTCACCCGGCGCCGGGCCACCGAACCCAGCCCGGTGCGCTCCAGCACCTCGTCGACCCGGCGGTCGGGGATGCGGTTGCTCGCCGCCAGCGTGCGCAGGTGGTCACGGCCGGTGCGGGAGCCGTGCGCGGCCTGGGCGTCGAGCAGGGCGCCCACATGTCGCAGGGGTTCGTCGAGGGTGACGTAGGCGCGGCCGCCGATCGTGGCCGTCCCGCAGGTCGGTCGGTCGAGACCGAGGACGAGCCGCATGGTGGTGGATTTTCCGGCGCCGTTGGGCCCGAGGAAGCCGGTGACACGGCCGGGGAGGACACGGAAGGTGACGTCGTCCACGGCACGCCGGGTGCCGAACTCCTTGGTGAGGGACTGGACTTCGATGCTGGTCATGGCAGCAGCCTGGCCGGTGCCGCGGGTGCGGGGCCTCCCCCGCGCGTGGAGATCGTCTCCCCCGTGCGGGGGAGGCCCGATGTCGGTGGTGGCTGGCACGATGACCGGATGGTCCGCTTGCTGCGCCCGTTCGGCCGGGCGGTGACGTACACACGATGGCTGCATCTGTTCATCGCCGTCGTGTGGCCGGCCATGTGGCTGTTCGTCGAGGAAGCGTGGTGGATCTGGCTGGTCGCGGCCGTGACGCTCGCGCCCGCCGGGCTGGTGCCCGCGATGCGCACCGTGGAGGGGCTGCAGGCGAGGCTGCTGCTGACCGGACACCGGCACAACAGCGACAGCCTCGACATCGTCGTCGCGCCGTCGGCGTCCTGGAACGACCGGTGGCGGCTCGTCGTGTGGCTGGAGGCGCGGCTGCTGCTCGGCTACGCGACGGCGATGCTCAGCGTGCGGCTGCTCATCAGCTCGGTGGACTTGGTGGCGTCGGCCTTCGGCCATGACGTCGACGAGGGCCTGCTGGTCCTCCTCGACGGCCACGGGTGGTGGCACGTCCTGCTCGTGCCCGTGTCGCTGGCCGCACTCGCGGCGACCGTGGTCGGCTCGGGCCGGCTGATCACCGCGCTCGCGCTCCGGCTGCTCGGGCCCTCCCCCGCCGAGCGACTGGCCGCCATGGAGGAGCGCACCGAGCAGCTCCTGGAGCGCACCCGCATCGCGCGCGAGCTGCACGATTCCATCGGGCACGCGCTGACCGTCGCGGTCGTGCAGGCGGGCGCCGCCCGCGCGGCCGGCGATCCGGCCTTCACGGACCGCGCCCTGAACGCCATCGAGGAGACCGGCCGGGCCGCGCTGGAGGACCTGGAACGTGTCCTCGGCATCCTGCGCGAGTCCGAGCGGCCGGTGAGCAGCCGCCCGACACTGACGGACGCCGACCGGCTGCTGGAGTCCGCGCGCGCGTCCGGCGCCAAGGTGGAGGCCGAACTGACCGGGCCGGTGGACACCGTGCCCGGGCCGGTCTCCCGGGAGGGCTACCGGATCCTCCAGGAGGCGCTGACCAATGTGCTGCGGCACGCGGGCGCCGTTCCGGTCCACGTCCGTATCGAGGTCACGGGCGAGACCCTCGCCCTGGAGGTCCGCAGTCGGCTGACGGCCGCCACACCCGGCCCCGGGCGGGGCAGCGGGCTGCGCGGCATACGCGAACGGGCGGCCCTGCTCGGCGGCCACGCGCACACCGGACCCGACCGGGGTGACTGGCAGGTGCATGCTGAGCTGCCGCTCCGCTGATCTACGCTGACCGGATGCCCGTCACCGTTCTCCTCGTCGACGACGAACCCCTCGTACGCGCCGGTCTGCGGGCTGTGCTGGAGGCGCAGCCCGACATCGAGGTCGTCGGCGAGGCGGCCGACGGGGCGGCGGTGATCCCCCTGGTGCGGCAGCTGCGGCCCGACGTGGTCGCCATGGACGTACGGATGCCCCTGCTGGACGGCATCGAGGCCACGCGCGCGGTGCTGCGGACGGTCCAGGAGCCGCCGAAGATCCTGGTGGTGACGACGTTCGAGAACGACGAGTACGTGTACGAGGCGCTGCGGGCCGGTGCCGACGGTTTCCTGCTGAAGCGGGCCCGGCCGGCCGAGATCGTGCACGCGGTGCGCCTGGTCGCCGAGGGTGAGTCGCTGCTGTTCCCTTCCTCCGTACGGCAGCTGGCCGCCCGGTACGGCGAGCAGGGCGGCAACCGGGCGGCCCGGGCCGCGATGGAGCGGGCCCAGCTCACCGAGCGGGAGGCCGAGGTGCTGCGGCTGATGGCGCACGGTCTGTCGAACGCGGAGATCGCCGGGCGGCTGGTCGTCGGCACGGAGACCGTCAAGTCGCATGTGAGCGCCGTGCTGGCGAAGCTGGGGGCACGGGACCGTACCCAGGCGGTGATCGCGGCCTACGAGTCGGGGTTCGTGGCGCCGGGGTGAGAGGTGAACGGGGCGGCAGCCGAAAAAGGGCCAGGCTCGCGGCACAATCCCAGCGAAGCGACCGGTACGATCCGCCCAACACGCGCGCGAGCTGGAAGGACGGACGTTGGGGCGACTGACCGGCGGGGACCCCTCGCTCCTGCGAAGGATCAATTCCGCGGTGGTGCTGCACGCGCTGCGTGCCACGGACTGCGCGACGCTGACCGAGATCACCCGGGTGACGGGCCTGTCCCGGCCGACGGTCGAGGGGGTCGTCGAGGGGCTCATCGAGGGCGGCCTGGTGGTCGAGAAGGCGGCGGACGAGAGCGTCGCCCGCAGGCAGGGGCGGCCTGCCCGGCGGTTCCGGTTCCGGGCCGAGGCCGGGCATCTGCTGGGCCTCGACATCGGGCCGCACCGGGTCGCCGCGCTCCTGTCCGATCTCGACGGCAAGGTGCTCGGCGCGGTGGCCAAGGACGTCGACGAGACGGCCTCGGCCGACGAACGCCTGGAGCGGCTGCGCACCGCGGTGGCCGAACTGCTGCGCCGGGCCGGGGTCGCGCGCGACTCCCTGTGGGCCGTGGGCGTCGCCTCGCCGGGCATCGTGGAGGCGGACGGCACCATACGGCTGTGCGCGGCGCTGCCCGAGTGGACGGGACTGCGGCTCGGCGAGCGGCTCAGCCGTTCCTTCAAGTGCCCGGTACTGGTCGAGAACGACGCCAACGCGGCCGCGGTCGCCGAGCACTGGAAGGGCTCCGCCACCGAGTCCGACGACGTGGTGTTCGTGCTGGCCGGGCTGAGCCCCGGCGCCGGTTCGCTGATCGGCGGGCGGCTGCACCGGGGGTACGGCGGGGCGGCCGGGGAGATCGGCGCACTGCATCTGCTGGGCCGCGAGGTCACCCCGGAGACGCTGCTGTCCACCACGGACGAGCCCTTGCACCCGCTCGACGAACAGGCCGTCGCCGAGGTCTTCGCGCAGGCGCGTGAGGGCGACCTGCGGGCCAGGGCGGCCGTGGACCGCTTCATCCAGCGGCTCGTGCACGACGTGGCGGCTCTCGTGCTGGCCCTCGACCCGGAACTCGTCGTGGTCGGCGGCTGGGCGGCCGGCCTGGACGGCGTACTGGAGCCGCTGCGGCGCGAGTTGGCCCGCTACTGTCTGCGCCCGCCCCGGGTCGCCCTGTCGCTCCTCGGCGAGGCGGCCGTGGCGACGGGCGCGCTGCGACTGGCCCTCGACCATGTGGAGGAGCAGTTGTTCGCGGTGGAGGGCACGGTGACCGCGCGGCGGTGAGCGGTCCCATGACATACGGCGGTGGCCCCGGCCCCGCGGCGGGGGGCCCCCCGCTGGCGC
>NZ_JBEXEA010000044.1:0-32187 GCF_040606035.1 Streptomyces sp. NPDC005483 | reverse complement strand
GGCACGGCCCGCGGGGGGGGGTGCCGCGCCCCAACCCCCCCGGGGGGCCCCCCCCCCGCGGGCCCGGCGCACCGCCGTATCGCTCAGGAGGCCTGGCGTTCCGGGCTCTCGTGGATCTCCACCGCGCCGGAGTCCCCGAAGGTCAGCCGGCAGGTGTCCGCGCGGTAGGTGGCCACCGAGACGGCGGCGGTGCGGCCCCCGGCCAGGTAGCGGGTGGTGACGACGAGCACCGGGGCGCCGGGCAGGCGGTCCAGTTCCTTCGCGTCGTCGGCGCGGGCCGATCCGAGTTCGACGGCGTTCTCCCGGCTCTCCAGCTCCAGACGCTGCAGCTCGCGCAGCACCGCACGCGCGCGTGCAGCCCCCGACGGCGCGTCTATGGCGGAGAGCTCCGGCACCGATGCCTCGGGGATGTAGAGCAGCTCGGCGGCGACGGGCTGGCCATGGCTCATACGGGAGCGGCGCACGGTGTGCACCGGCTGCTCACGGTCGGTCCCGAGCGCGTCCGCGACGGCCGCGGGCGGCACCACGGAGGCGCAGTCGACCGACTGCCAGTCGTCGCCGGCCGCACCCGGCCAGGCGTGCTGCTCGGTGCCGACGGCCACGCCCACGCGCGGCGGGGCGACGGTCGTCCCGACACCGCGGCGGCGCTGCAGCCTGCCCTCCAGCTCCAGTTGCTCCAGAGCCTGGCGGAGCGTGGCGCGGGCGACGCCGAAACGGGCGGCGAGATCGCGCTCGTTGGGCAGGATCTCGCCCACGGAGAATTCGGAGTCCAGTGCCTCACTGAGCACGGTCTTGAGATGCCAGTACTTCGGTTCCGGTACCGATTCCAGCTGCGTGGTCCCCACCCTGTCCTCCGCAATCGCCGTGGTCCGGCGGCGTTTTAACGCCCTTGTTTATTAAAGGTTGTTGCACTTCTCTGCGACCATAGGGCGGCCCCCACCCTTGGTCAAGACCAATCCTCGATCCCCTGTGGGACGCGCGGGCGTGATGCCACACAGCGTTAATGAGGCATTCAGGCGGCAGGCAGGGCGCGCAGCTTGTCGGGGTTGCGGATGATGTAGACGGACTGGATGCGGCCGTCCAGGACGTCCAACTGGAAGACAGAGTCCGGCTTTCCGCCCGACAGGACGAGCACCGCGGGTCCGCCGTTGAGCTCCAGGAAGCGCCAGGTGATGTCCACGACGCCCTTTCCGGCGACGCCGACCAGGAAGCGGCCCACGTGGTCGGCCGACTCCAGCACCCGCAGCGGCGCCTTGGTCTTGCCGCCGCTGTCCCCGACGAGCCGCACGTCCGGGGCGAGCAGCGACATCAGCCCCTCCAGGTCGCCTCCGCCCGCGGCGGCGAGGAAACGCTCCGTCAGGTCGCGGCGCCGGACCGGGTCGACCTCGTAGCGCGGCCGTCGTTCGTCGACGTGCCGGCGGGCCCGCCCCGCGAGTTGCCGTACGGCGGGTTCGCCGCGGTCGAGCATGGCGGCGATGTCGGCGTAGGGGTAGCCGAAGGCCTCCCTGAGGACGAACACCGCCCGCTCGAGCGGTGACAGCGATTCCATGACGACCAGGACCGCGAGGGACACCGAGTCGGCGAGAACGGCCTGCTCGGCGGTGTCGGGGACGGTGTCGCCGAAGTCGGTCACGTACGGCTCGGGCAGCCAGGGGCCGACGTACGTCTCGCCGCGCGCCTTGACCTGGCGCAGCCGGTCGATCGCCAGGCGCGTGGTGACGCGGACCAGATAGGCGCGCGGTTCGCGCACCTCGCTGCGGTCGGCCGCCGACCAGCGCAGCCAGGCTTCCTGCACCACGTCCTCGGCGTCGGTGACGCGCCCGAGCATGCGGTAGGCGACGCCCAGGAGGACGGGACGGTGTTCTTCGAAGACGTCGGTCTCGGTGTCAGTGGCCACGGATTCATCCCAACGCAGACGCGGGTCGGTGTCCAGGCGATATGAGCGTGCGGCGCGCCCTGACGGCCGGAGGGTCTACCCGCCAGTAGCAATTGCTGACAAGCTGTCTACGACACGTCCGCCGTGCGTCACAGCCTCAGCCCGTGAGTCGCCGTCAAGGAGCCCTCATGTCCGCCACCGTCTCCTTCAAAGTCCCCTCCGCCGGGGGGCCGCAGCCCGTGACCGTCTCCTACACGCGCGTGGGGCGCGGTGAGCCGCTGCTCCTGCTGCACGGCATCGGTCACCACCGGCAGGCCTGGGACCCGGTGGTGGACATCCTGGCGACCGAGCGCGACGTGATCGCCGTGGACCTGCCGGGGTTCGGCGCGTCGCCGGGGCTGCCCGGGGGGCTGTCGTACGACCTCGCCACCACGACGTCCGTGTTCGGGGCGTTCTGCGAGGCCCTGGAGCTGGACCGCCCGCACGTGGCGGGCAACTCCCTCGGCGGCCTGCTGGCCCTGGAGCTCGCCCGCGAGCAGCTCGTACGGTCCGTCACCGCACTGTCTCCCGCCGGGTTCTGGTCGCAGGCCGAGCGGCGCTACGCGTTCGGGGTGCTGCTCGCGATGCGGCACATCTCCCGGCGGCTGCCGCTGCCGCTGGTCGAGCGGTTGTCACGCAGCGCGGCCGGCCGCACGATGCTCACGAGCACCATCTACGCCCGACCGGGCCGGCGTTCACCCGAGGCCGTGGTCGCCGAGACGCTCGCCCTCGCGCGGGCCACGGGCTTCGACGAGACGCTCCGGGCGGGTACCGCCGTCCAGTTCGGCGATGACATCCCCGGGCTGCCGGTCACGGTCGCGTGGGGCACCAGGGACATGCTGCTCGTGCGCCGCCAGGGCGTGCGGGCCAAGCAGATCATTCCCCGGGCCCGGCTCGTGCGGCTGCCCGGCTGCGGCCACTGCCCGATGAACGACGACCCCGCTCTCGTCGCACGGGTCATCCTCGACGGCAGCCGCTGAGCCGGTCCCCCTTGGGTTATGCGCTGTTGAGCTGTCCGCGGCTGTCGTCCGGCGTCATGTCGATTACAGGGTGGCGGGTGCACTTCACTCGGCGAGACCTGGCGCGGCCGAGGGAAGTGACTCCATTCGTACGGGAGTTCAGTGTGCTGTTCGGCGATCTGGATCAGCGGCTGGATGACCTGGGCGTGCCCGAAGGTCAGCCGTTCCCGATCAGTCCGGCGGGCGAGTACGACGTTGCCTTGAACCGCTACTTCTCGGCGTGGCCGGCATCTTCACCCGGAGAGGTCGCTGCGACTGGCGCGACGCGACCACGGACGATCGGGCGGCATAAGAGTGGTGGCGTCGTCGCGACGACAATGGGCCCCGAGTGGAAGACACCAGCTGGGATCGGGAAGTCTCCACGGTCAACCAGTTCTACCTGTGGGCGATCGAGCAGGACCTCGTACGAGCCAATCCCGTTCGCCAGCGCGCTGCTACGGCGTGGTCGCCCTGGCGGCGCGGGACCGACGGGAGCACAGGGCGCCAGGTGCCGGCCGAGGCGTCGCACACCGGGCCACGGCGCGAGGTGAAGTGGCTGCCGCCGACGGCGTACCGGCTGTGGCGCAACGTGGGGCTGAGCGGCTTCGACGCGAACGAGATGCCGAGGCGGGCATTCCGGGACAGGTGGGCGGCGCGGAACGCGGCGAGCGCGGGTTCATCCTCGCCGGGCCCGATCTGACCGCCGACGGGCGGCCACCCGCGGACTGGGAGCTGGACCGGCCGCCGTACCACCTGGAGACCAACATCCCCGGCGTGTTCGTCGCCGGGGACGCGCGCGCAGAGTCCGCCAAGCGGGTCGCGTCCGCCGTCGGAGAGGGAGCCATGGCCGTGATGCTCGTACACCGATATCTGGAGCAGTCGTGAGCGGGCGGCCGATGCCGTGCAGCGCGGCGGAGATCAGCTCGCTGTTCCTCTTCGAGAAACTCAACGCTGAGCAGCTCGACAGGCTGTGCAGCGAGGGACGGGTCGAACTGTTCGACCCCGGACCGGTGTTCACCGAAGGTGACCCCGCGACCGACTTCTACGTGATGATCGAGGGCACGCTCGTCATGTCGCGCCGGGTGGGCGGCGACGACATCGAGGTGAGCCGCACGTCCCAGCCAGGGGTGTACGCGGGGGCCGTGATGGCGTACCTCTGGGACGGGAAACCGCAGCGGTACGTGAACTCGCTGCGGGTGTCGCAGCCGGCACGGTTCTTCGTCCTGCCCGCCCAATCGTTCGCGAACCTCGTCCACGAGTGGTTTCCGATGGCGGTCCATCTCCTGGAGGGGATCGCCCTCGGTTCGCAGACCTTCCAGCGGGCCGTCGGGCAGCGCGAACGGCTGCTGGCGCTGGGCTCGTTGTCCGCGGGTCTCACCCATGAGCTCAACAACCCGGCCGCGGCGGCCGCACGGGCCACCTCGTCACTCAGGGACCGGGTCGCGCACATGCGCAACAAGCTCAGCGCCATCGCCTCGGGCCCCTACCACGGCGACGCCCTGAAGGCCCTGGTCGACCTCCAGGAGCGTACGGCCGAGCGGGTCTCCAAGGTGCCGGCACTGAGCCCGCTCGAAGCGTCCGACCGGGAGGACGAACTCGCCGACTGGCTGGACGACCACGGTGTCCCAAACGGCTGGCAGATCGCGCCGACCTTCGTGCAGGGCGGTCTCGACGTCGACTGGCTGGAGCAGGTCGCGGCGGCCATCGACGAGCAGGACATCCTGCCCAGTGCCATCGAGTGCCTCAACTACACGGTCGAGGCCGAGCTGTTGATGTCCGAGATCGAGGACTCCACCACCCGTATCTCGCACCTCGTGGACGCCGCCAAGCAGTACTCGCAGCTGGACCGCGCCCCCTACCAGGTCGCCGATGTGCACGAACTCCTCGACAGCACGCTGCTGATGCTGTCGGGCAAGATCGGGCCACAGGTCAAGGTCGTGAAGGACTACGACCGTTCGGTGCCGAGGATTCCGGCCTACCCGGCCGAACTGAACCAGGTGTGGACCAACCTGATCGACAACGCCGTGCAGGCCATCAACGGCGTGGGCGGCGAAGGGACGTTGACCGTCCGGACGGCCCTCGAACACGACCGGCTGCTCGTGGAGTTCCAGGACACCGGACCCGGAGTGCCGCCGGACATCCGGGGACGGATCTTCGACCCGTTCTTCACCACCAAGCCGGTGGGCGAGGGCACGGGGCTGGGGCTCGACATCTCCTGGCGGATCGTCGTCAACAAGCACCACGGTGACCTGAAGGTCGAGTCCGTACCCGGCGACACCCGCTTCCAGGTGCTGCTCCCCCTCACCGCCACCGACCCCGACGCCGGGCCCGATACCGTCCCCGACGCGGCCCAGGAGCCCTCATGACCAAGGACACCGGCATCGACCCCGGCGTCCCGCCCAGCGGTGCAGGTCGTTCAGGCTGGCCTATCCCGACGCACCCGTGGTCGAGATTCCGGGCGCCGGACACTTCCCGACCGAGGATGCTCCCGAGACGCTGCTGGCACTGCTCGAGCTGTTCCAGCAGACGACGCCCGCGCGCACTTGAATCCTGAATGTCGAAGGGCCGGCTCCGCACGCGCGGAGCCGGCCCTTCGCCGTGCGGCAGAGGTGATGCTCAATGGTCAGGACAACCGGATCTCGGGATGCATCGAACGGCGCCCTCCGCCCGGACTTGCGGGCCAGTAGACCCGACCCTCGACCATCAGCGCCGCATCAGGGCGGAGATCTTTGATGGGACAGGCCTTCAGTCGGTGAATGCGCCCATGGCGCGGTCGAGCAGCACCGCCAGAGGGACTTTGCCTCCACAGGCGACCCAGCCGGTCGATGCCGCGTCCGCGCAGGCGAGGGCGGCCGCGACCAGAGCCGTCGGCCTGGGATCCTCCGGCCGGTCGGGGCCGCTCCCCAGTCTCCGTGCGATCTCCGGGACCATCATCTCCTGCCAGCCCAGCTGCTTCTCGTAGTGCCGGGCCCGCAGTGACGGGGTCTCCTGAAGCATCCGCAGATAGTTCAGGGTGCGCTCGGGTGCCGCCTCGTTCATCTCCGTCATCACGTCGAACGCGCGGCGCAGCGCCTCCCAAGGCCGTTCCTCGTCGGGCCGGGCGGCGAGCGTGTCGGCGATCTGGCGGCCGATCTCCTCCAGGTCGACCAGGACGATGTCCTCTTTCGTGCCGAAGTGCCGGAACAGGCTGGCGCGCGACAGTCCGGCCTCGGCGGCGATCTGGTCGACGGTCGTGCGGTCGAAGCCCTGCTCGATGAAGAGCCTGAGCGCTACCTCCGTGACTTCCGCCCGGATGGTCGCGCGCATGCGCTCACGCAGGCCGGGCTTGGCCGTGGAGCGGGTGGGAGTACCGGAGGAGTCTGTCATGCCTCAACAATACACGACAGCTCAACTTGAGACTCAGTCTCATGCAGGTGTTCGGTCTCTTCATAACCCGTCGTTTCGAGTAGGAGTGTTTTCCATGAGCAAGATCTGGTTCATCACCGGTTCCTCGCGCGGCTTCGGCCGCCAGTTCGCCGAGGCGGCCCTGGAGCGCGGCGACAAGGTCGCGGCCACCGCTCGCAACACCGACTCCCTCAAGGACCTGGTCGCCGCCCACGGCGAGGCGATCCTTCCGCTGACCCTGGACGTGACGGACAAGGCCGCCGCCACCGAGGCCGTCCAGCGGGCGCACGCGCACTTCGGCGGCCTGGACGTCGTCGTCAACAACGCCGGTTACGGCCTGTTCGGCGCCGTCGAGGAGCTGACCGAGCAGCAGGTCCGCGACCAGATGGAGACCAACTTCTTCGGCGCCCTGTGGGTGACCCAGGCCGCGCTGCCCCTGCTGCGCGAGCAGGGCAGCGGCCACATCGTGCAGATCTCCACCATCGGCGGCGTGACCACCTTCCCCAACCTCGGTGGCTACCACGCCTCCAAGTGGGCCCTGGAGGGCCTGACCGAGTCCCTGGCCAAGGAGGTCGCCGCGTTCGGGATCAAGGTCACCCTGGTCGAGCCCGGCGGCTTCGCCACCGACTGGTCCGGTGCTTCCGCCAGCTTCGCGGAGCAGCTGCCCGTGTACGACGGGGTGCGCGCGGCCGTGGCCGAGGGCTGGCGTGACATGAAGATCGGCGACCCCGCCGCGGCCGGACCGGCGCTTCTGAGGATCGTCGACGCCGACACCCCGCCGCTGCGCGTCTTCTTCGGCACCGCGGGCCTGGAGCTGCTTCCCCCTGTGTACGCCGAGCGCCTCAAGACCTGGCAGGACTGGGCCGACGTCTCCGCCCTGTCGCAGGGCAACCCGGCCTGAGCCGAGCGGCGGTACGCCTCTGGCCGGGGACCCCGACCGGGTCTTCGAAGCCCTCACCAAGCGCGCACTTGATGCGCCGCGCACACCCACAACGGATACAAGGAAGAACCCTCATGACCAACAACAGCACCCGCCCCAAGGCACTCATCGTCGTCTCGGCGGGATCAGAACTGCCGCTGACCAAGCCGGAAGGCGGCCGCAGCATCACCATCGGCTGGTTCCTCGTCGAGCTGGCCGCTGTCCTCGCCCAGTACGAGGACACCCACGACTTCGTCCTCGCCACGCCGGACGGCAAGCTCCCGACGCTCGACATCAACGGCATGGCGCTCGCCATGCACGGCGGCGCCAACCTCGGCTCGGACCTCATGCGCGTAGCCATGCAGAACGAGCAGTACGGCGTCGAAGAGGTACGCGAGAAGAACCCCGAGCTGGTCGCCCGCCGTGAGGCCGAGCTCGCCCTTCTGCGCCGCCACCTCGGCCGGATGCCGGTCTCCCCGATCCTGCCGAACACCGACAAGGAAGTTCGCTCCATCCGTGAGGAGCTCGTCGCCGGCCTGGAGGCCCTGCCGGAGCAGAAGTGGTACTCCATCGAGGAACTGCTCGCCCGGCAACGCGACGCAACCGACGACTTCTCGCTTGCCGGCTTCGACTTCATGCACGCCCCGGGCGGCCACGCACCGGTGATCGACTTCCACGACAACCCGCTGGTCGGCGAACTGCTCCACCAGCTGCGGGAGAACGACGTCCCGATCTCACTGATCTGCCACGCGCCCGTCGCGATGACGGCTGCCAAGTACCGTGTCGACGCCGACGGCAAGGTCAGCGTCAACGAGGACCACGCGTTCAAGGGCGCCCACATCACCACCGTTCCCGACCACGGCGAGCTGCAGATGCTCGACGGCGGCTACCCGAAGATCCCCGGCGAGGAGACCCGCCTGGAATTCTTCGTCGACCTGGTGCTCAAGGACGCCGGCTACAAGGTCGACACGACCGAGAACATGGCCGAGGTTCTGGTCATCTGGGACGAGACCCACGGTGTCCTGACCGGCAATGGGCCGCACTCCATCGATGAGCAGACCGCGCGCCTGAACGAGATCGTGCAGAGCCGCAAGAGCGCAGCCGCACGAGCCTGACAACCGCCCTGGCTGGTCGCATGTCAACCAGTGAGAGTGGAGATCAAGCGGCCCCCGGGGGGCGACGGTTGGGTGCCCATCGCCCGGGGGGCCACGCCGTCCACCCCCAGGGCTTGCAGATCATCGACACGCCGTCTTGACCTTGTCGCTGGGGTTGCTGCTGAGGATGACAACCCGCCGATCACGACAGCCCGACAGCCGGTTCGCGCCCTGGGCACGCAACGCCGTGACGCCCTTGTCATCTCGAATCGCTGACCCGACGGAACCCGCTCGCGACAGCCGGATCAGCACAGAGTTCGGCATCCGCATCCACGTCCGCTCCGCAACCCCCGCCACCTGGCCGAAGGATGGACCAATGACCGACATCAGCTCAGACCAGTGGCAAGCGCTGAAGGACCACGCGACCGAAGCGATGCGGAAGGCATACGTCCCCTACTCCCACTTCCCCGTCGGGGTCGCCGCACTGACCGATGACGGGCGCATCGTGACCGGCGCGAACATCGAGAACGCTTCCTACGGGGTGGGCCTGTGCGCCGAGTGTTCCCTGATCTCCAAACTCGTCATGACCGGCGGAGGCAAGCTGACGGCGTTTGCATGCGTCGACGGCGACGGTGAGCGCCTTATGCCGTGCGGGCGCTGCAGGCAGCTCCTCTTCGAACACTCAGCACCCGGAATGCTCCTCGACACCATCAGCGGCATCAAGACCATTGAACAGGTACTGCCTGACGCCTTCGGCCCGCGCACACTCGACGCGTACCGACGGAACCACACAACGTAGCGCGACGCCCCCGACCCCATCGCGAGTCTCGAGGCTCCAATTTCAGCAGATAAAGCTCGCGCACCTGAAATTCATGTGCCTCAGCCGGGCCTCTCTGCTGGCGGCTGATCGTCGACGGGCTTGGTCAAGAGCTACTCGGTCGGGTGAAGAGGCTGGATCGCGTGAGTGAGGCCGGCCTCCTGGTCGTCGACGTCGCGGCCGCTGACGACGCTGGATGCGGGGGTCGGCCGCGCCAAGGACAGCGGGCAGCTGCGCGAGGACTTCTCCAGCCGCGATCTCGTGCTGCTGCTGATGGCCAACGCCGGAGCCCTCGGCGCCACGGCCGATGCCGCCCCGGACGCCTGGCGCCGCCTGGTCGCCTGGATGATCCAGTCCTTCCAGGCTCCGCCCCCGGCCCGCTGCCGAACCCACCGGAAGATGCGGCGCTGTACGAGGCCATGCGCCGCGCCAGCAAGAGCGCCACCGCCCCCTAGCCCGGAAAGCGACGCTGAACGAACAGGGCCCCGCCGCCCGCGGTCCCGGCGAGCACACCCCGGCCGGCGATCCCGGCGTGCTCCATGACTTCGGCTCAACGCCCCCGATCCGAGGGCGACTCCGGCGCCGACCAGGGCGCTGCCCACGGCCTGGGCGGCGCCGTAGGAGCCCGTGCCGACGAGGGGTGCGGTACAGGCGGCCGCGACCGGGATGAGACCGGAGAACAGCGTGGCGCGCTCCGCGCCGATCCGCTGCATGCCCATGTACCAGCACACGAAGCCCACGACGGTGACGACCGCCGCCTGCCACAGCAGCGCGGCGGCCTCGGCGGTGTCGGGGCGCCGCAGCCACGCGGTGCCGTCCAGGAGCGGTCCGGCCGCGGCGGCCTCGACGGCGGCGACCGCGCAGACGGTGGCGGACAGCAGCCGTGGCCCCAAGGGCCGCAGCACCGGTACGGCGAGCACCGCGAAGCCGACCTCACCGGCCAGCGCGCACACCGAGAAGGCGATGCCCGCCCCGTCCGTACGGCCCCAGCCCTGGACGGCGAAGGCGCCGAGGGCCACGAGCAGCGCGCCCCGCAGGAAACGGCGCCTGGGCCGGCGTCCCTCCAGCAGCGGGACGAGGACGGCGACCAGTACGGGAGCACAGCCCACGAAGACACCGGGGACGGCCGGTTCCGCGGTGCGTTCGGCGGCGATGACGACGAGGTTGAAGCCGACCATGCCGACGGCGGCGAGGAGCGCGAGACGCATCCATTGGCGGGGTCTGAGCGCGCGCAACCGTGACGCGGCGCCCTTCGCGGCCAGGGGCACCAGCAGCAGCGCGGCGAGGCCGTAGCGCAGGAACTGGCCGCCCGCGTACGGGTAGTCACCGAGGAGGCTGTTGGCGGTGAAGGACGCTCCTACGAGGACGCAGGCGAGCGTGGCGAGGAGGGAGCCGCGCGTGGTGGCGTTCATGGAAAACGACGCTAGGAAGTGCCGCGGCCCGGTTTAAGGTCCAGTGCCATGACGTCATCGGGGACCAATCCGGAGCGACGGCCGCACGACGACCCCGTCGGGTCGGTCGCCTGGGAGCTGCTCCTGCCCGCCGTCTCCGCGCCGGCACGCACGCGTGGCCGTTCCCTTCAGGCGGCGCTGCGGGAGGCGGTCCGGTCCGGGCGGCTCGTGCCGGGGACGCGGCTGCCGTCGAGCCGGGATCTGGCCGCCGACCTCGGTGTGTCGCGCGGGCTGGTCACCGAGGCGTACGAACAGCTGACGGCGGAGGGCTATCTGCGCAGCGGCCGCGGTGCCGGCACCTGGGTCGGCGGTGCCGTGCGGGCCGCCCGGCCGCGCGCGCATGACCTGGCCCCGCGCACCGCGGGCAGCCGCGCGGACTTCGTCGCGGGGACGCCCGACCTGTCGTTGTTCCCCCGCGCCGCCTGGGTCACCGCCCACCGGGGTGTGCTGGCGGAGCTGCCGCACCAGGACCTCGGCTATCCCGACCCGCGCGGACTGCCCCGGCTGCGCGCCGCCCTGGCCGAGCTGCTGACGCGCCGCAGGGGTGTGGTCGCCGATCCGGAGCGGATCGTGGTCGTCTCCGGCGTGGCGCAGGCGACGACGCTGCTCGGATTCGCGCTCCACGCGCGCGGGTTGCCGACGGTCGGCGTGGAGGACCCCGGGAGCCCGCAGCACGACGCCCTGTACGCGGCGGCGGGTGTCACCACCGTCCCCGTACCGCTGGACGACGAGGGGATCTCCGTCGGTCCGCTGCGCGCTGCGGGCGTGCGTGCCGTGGTCACGACGCCCTCGCACCAGTTCCCGACCGGTATCGCGTACTCCGCGCGGCGGCGCGCGGAACTGCTCGACTGGGCGCGCTCCGTCGACGGCTTCGTCCTGGAGGACGACTACGACGGCGACTTCCGCTACGACCGGGCTCCCGTGGGGGCGCTCCAGGGGCTCGACCCGGACCGTGTCGTCTACGCGGGATCGGTCAGCAAGTCCCTCGCGCCCGGGCTGCGGCTCGGCTGGCTGCTCGTGCCTCAGACGCTGGCCGACGAGGTCGTCGAGCGCAAGCGGACCATGGACCTGGGCCATCCCGCGATCGACCAGGCGCTGTTCGCCCGGTTCATGGAACGCGGCGACTACGACCGGCAGCTGCGCCGCTGCCAGCGCGCCTACCGGGAGCGGCGCGACGCGCTGGTCCTGGCGCTGGACGAACACCTCCCCGGCACGGAGGTGTCCGGGATCGCCGCCGGTCTGCACGTGATCGCCGCGCTGCCGCACCGGTACGGCCCTCAGGAGAAGTTCCTCGCGCGCCTCGGCGCGGCCGGTGTGACCGTCCGTCCGCTGACGGACTACGCGCACGCGCATGCCGAGCCCGACGACACGGAGGGTGGTGTGCGGCTGGTCCTCGGATACGCGCACCTGTCTCCGACGCGGATCCGGGACGGCGTACGCCTGATGGCCGAGGCCGCACGGGACTGACCTCCCTGCTTTCGCACACGGGTTCCCTTGTCCCCGCGGTCAGTTGTTCACTTGCGGTTTGCGTGTGCGCTGCGGCGCCCCAGTAGTTGTGGCATCGCACACCGGCCGGATCCCGTCCTTGGAGGCGCATCCATGTCACACCGTCCGTTCCCCGGCCGCCGCAGCGTTCTGCGCGGCTCCCTGGCCGCGTCGGCGGCCCTCACCCTTCCCGCGGTCTCCGGGGCCGCGCCGGCCTTCGCCCGCTCCGGACGGCCCGGGGCGGGCTGGGGGGTGCAGACGGGAGACGTGACCTCCGACTCCGGCCTGGTATGGGTGCGTTCGGACCGGCCGGCCCGGATGATCGTGGAGACGTCCGCGACCGAGTCGTTCCGCAACCCGCGCAGATGGCACGGCCCCCTGCTCGGCCCGGACACCGACTTCACGGGGACGACCCGGCTGCGCGGTCTGCCGTCCGGCGAGCAGATCCACTACCGCGTGCTGCTGGCCGACCCGGACGACCCGCGCCGCACCGGCGAGCCGGTCGCCGGCACCTTCCGCACGGTGTCCCACCAACGCCGTGACGGGGTGCGGTTCCTGTGGTCCGGCGATCTCGCCGGGCAGGGCTGGGGCATCAACCCGGACTTCGGCGGCTACACGATCTACCGGGCGATGGCGAAGCTCGACCCGGACTTCTTCCTGTGCAGCGGCGACAACATCTACGCCGACGGCCCGATCTCGGCGACCGCCGCCCTGCCCGACGGCGGCACCTGGCGGAACATCACCACCGAGGAGAAGTCCAAGGTCGCCGAGACCCTGGCAGAGTTCCGCGGCAACTTCCGCTACAACCTGCTGGACCACAACCTGAGGGCCTTCAACGCCCAGGTGCCGTCGGTCATCCAGTGGGACGACCACGAGGTGCGCAACAACTGGTACCCGGGCCAGACGATCCTGGACTCCGACACCCGCTACACCGAGAAGAGGGTCGACGTGCTCGCGGGCCGGGCACGCCGCGCGTTCAGCGAGTACTTCCCGATCTCCACGCTGCGGCCCGGGGCACGGGACGGGCGGGTGTACCGGGTGCTGCGGCAGGGTCCGCTGCTCGACGTGTTCGTGCTGGACATGCGGACGTACCGCAACGCCAACTCGCCCGACGACCAGGCCGTGGACCCGCAGGGCATCCTCGGCCGGGAGCAGCTGGACTGGCTCAAGCGGGAGCTGTCGCGCTCACGGGCGGTGTGGAAGGTGATCGCCTCCGACATGCCGCTCGGCCTGGTCGTGCCCGACGCCACGGAGGGCAGGGCGAACATCGAGGCGGTCGCGCAGGGCGACCTGGGCGCCCCGCTGGGACGTGAGCTGCAGATCGCCGAGCTGCTGCGGTACGTCAAGCACCGGAAGATCACCGGCACGGTCTGGCTGACCGCCGACGTCCACCACACCTCGGCCCAGCACTACCAGCCGTCGCGGGCGGCGTTCACCGACTTCGAGCCGTTCTGGGAGTTCGTGTCGGGTCCGCTGAACGCGGGGGCCTTCCCGGCCAGCGCGCTCGACGGCACCTTCGGCCCGGAGCGGGTGTTCGTGAAGGCGCCGACCGCGTCGAACGTCTCCCCCGCGGGCGGCTACCAGTTCTTCGGCGAGGTCGACATCGACGGGCACAGCGGCGAACTGACGGTCCGTCTGCGCGAGCAGGACGGAACGGTGCTGTTCACGCAGGTGCTCCAGCCGGGCCGGGTGGGCCAGTAACTCCCGTACCCTCGAAGGCGGTCGCGCATCGGCGTCATCCCCCGGTGCGCGGCCTGTGCCCACGACCGAACAGTTGAAAAGGGCACAAAACGCGCAGACCCATACTTAACCGCTCAGTCACAATGCGTTCGTGATCACGCAACACCGTCCCTCCACAGTGGCTGCATGACTCGAGACATGTCTGAAGTGACCCGTGCGAAACACGGGCGCCCCGTGCACCACTGGCGGCGCGATCTGATCGAACTCGCGGCCCTGTTCACGGCCGTCGCGGTGGCCGACACCGTGGCGAACCTGATCGGGCACGGCCCGGACGGTACCGCCCTGCTGGTGATCTCGGCGGTGGCCCTGGCCGCCACGGCTGGATTCCACACCTGGTGGGCACGGCGCCACGGTCACGCGCCCCCGACGGGTGATACCGGCGCCCGGCCGCTGCCCGAGGGTGAGCAGGCCGGGCCGTCCGACCCGCCGTCGCGGACCCCGGACCCCGTGGCCGCGGAGAGCACGCTGTGGCGGATGCGCACCACGGTGAAGGACGAACCGGGCTCGCTGGCCGCCCTGTGCACGGCCCTCGCAGCGCACCGGGTCGACATCCTCAGCCTGCAGACCCACCCGCTGGGCGACGGCACGGTCGACGAGTTCCTGCTGCGTGCCCCCGGCGCGCTGGAGGGCTCCGAGATCACGCGGGCCGTCGCGCGGGCCGGCGGCGCCGACACCTGGATCGAGCGGGCCGACACGCACGATCTGGTGGACGCGCCGACCCGGGTACTCGGCCTCGCCACCCGCACCGCGCTGGACGCGGCGGAACTGCCGCTCGCGTTGCGGCAGTTGCTGGGCCGGTGCACGATCCGTTCCCTGCCGGCCGTTCCGGTGGGCGGCGGTCGCGGGCCGGAGGGGGTACCCGTGGAAGGATCCCTGGAGGACACCGTGATGCGGTTGCGGGCGCCCGAGGGCGGAGTGATCACCGTGGAGCGGCCGTATCTGCCGTTCACGCCGACGGAGTTCGCCCGGGCCCGGGCCCTGGTCGAACTGGACGCCCGGCTCGGCCCGCGGGTGCCGCGCAGCCAGGACGTACTGACGCTGCCGGAAGGCAACGACATCACCGTGCGCCGGGCCGACATCGGGGACCTGGAGGCCGCGGTGGCGATGCACGAGCGGTGCTCGTCGCGGACGTTGAGCATGCGGTACCACGGGCCCGTCGGTGACGTCGACCGCTATCTCAACCACCTGCTCAGCCCGCGGTTCGGGCGCACCCTCGCCGTGCAGACCGCCTCGGGGCGGATCGTCGGGCTCGGGCACCTCTTGTGGGACGGTGACGAGACCGAGGTGGCACTGCTCGTCGAGGACGCGTGGCAGCGGCGGGGGATCGGGGGCGAGCTGCTGGAGCGGCTGGTCGCCATGGCCGCCGAGGCCGGCTGCGAGAGTGTGTACGCCGTGACGCAGTCGTCCAACACCGGGATGGTCGCCGCGATGCGGGCACTGGGACTCCCCCTCGACTACCAGATCGAGGAGGGGACCCTGGTGATCACGGCCCGGCTGGCCGCGGTGGCGGACGAGACGCCGGGCACGATCGCGATCACCAGGGCCGAGGCGCCGTAGCGAGCCCGGCCTGGTCGGCGGGTGCGGGTTCACGCCCGCACCCCAGCGCAGCATCCAGATCCGCCCACAGGTCCTCCACGTCCTCCAGGCCCACCGACAGGCGCAGCAGCCGGTCGCTCACTCCGGCACCCCGGCGATCGTCCGCGTCCACGATGCGGTGGCTGATCGACGCCGGGTGCTGGATGAGGGTGTCCACGCTGCCCAGGCTCACCGCCGGGGTGATCAGGCGGACCTGGTCGATCACCTCGTGCGGGTCGCCGTCGACCTCGAAGGCGATCATCGCGCCGCCGATGCGCGGGTAGTGCACCCGGGTGACCCGAGGGTCGGCGGCGAGGCGGCCGGCGAGGTCCGCGGCGGTCGCGGAGGCGGCGCGGACGCGGACCGGGAGCGTCGACAGGCCGCGCAGGAGGAGATAGCCGGCGAGGGGGTGCAGGACGCCGCCCGTGGCGAAGCGGACCTGGCGCAGGTGCCCGGCGAACTCCTCGTCGCAGGCCACCACCCCGGCCATCACGTCGCCATGCCCGCCGAGGTACTTGGTGGCACTGTGCAGCACCAGGCGGGCGCCCTGTTCCGCGGGGCGCTGGAGCACCGGTGTGGCGAAGGTGTTGTCGGCGAGGAGGGGAACGGAGCCGCAGGAGTGGGCCAGGGCCCGCAGGTCGATCTCGGCGAGGGTGGGGTTGGCCGGGGACTCGACCAGGACCAGTCCCGTGTCGGGGCGCAGGGCGTCGGCGACCCCCGCCGGGTCGGTCCAGGTGACCTCGGTGCCGAGGAGACCGGCGGTCAGGAGGTGGTCGCTGCAGCCGTACAGGGGGCGTACGGCGACGACGTGGCGCAGGCCCAGGGAGGCCCGTACGAGAAGGACGGCCGTGAGCGCCGCCATGCCGCTGGCGAAGGCGACCGCGGCCTGGGTGTTCTCCAGGCGGGCCAGGGCCGTCTCGAAGCGGGCGACGGTCGGGTTGCCGAGGCGGCCGTACACCGGCGGGCCCTCCGGCTCGGCGCCGGTAGCGGCGAAGGCGTCGATACGGGCGGCCTCGCCGCGGCTGTCGTAGGAGGGGTAGGTCGTCGACAGGTCGATGGGCGGGGCGTGCAGTCCCTGGCGGGCGAGGTCGTCGCGGCCGGCATGGACGGCCTCGGTGGCCAGTGCTCTGAGCGGCGTGCGGGAGGCGGTGGAGGTGCGCGCTGAGTCCATGCCCGAAAGGGTGAACACCGACCGGCGTTCTCGGGGCGACGCCCGTGCTACGTTCGGCCGATGGCCGAATCTGTCGTACTGGACCCGGTGGACCTGCATCTGCTGCGGCTGCTGCAGAACGACGCCCGGACCACCTACCGCGATCTCGCCGCCCAGGTCGGGGTCGCGCCGTCGACCTGCCTGGACCGGGTGACCCGGCTGCGCCGCTCGGGCGTCATCCTCGGGCATCAGCTGCGGCTGGATCCGGCGAAACTGGGCCGGGGCCTGGAGGCGCTGCTGTCGGTACAGGTCAGGCCGCACCGGCGGGAGCTGGTGGGGCCGTTCGTGGAGCGGATCCGGGCGCTGCCGGAGTCGCGGACCGTCTTCCACCTGACCGGTCCGGACGACTACCTGGTGCATGTGGCCGTGGCCGACATGGCGGATCTGCAGCGGCTGGTGCTGGACGGGTTCACCTCCCGGCGTGAGGTGGCCCGGGTGGAGACCCGGCTGATCTTCCAGCAGTGGGAGTGCGGGCCGCTCCTTCCGCCTGCCACGCCGACAGCGGAATCGGGGTGACTCCCGCGCGGTCTCCGTATGAGGATGGACCGCATGTCTGAGACTCAGAGCCCGCTGCCCCGTCAGGTCGCCGACGCCTACGTCGACGAGCTCATCGCCCTCGATCCGATCACCGGTACCTACCTGGGTGTGAAGGAGAGTTCGAGCAAGCTTCCCGACACCTCACCGGCAGGTCAGGAGGCGCTCGCGGAGCTTCAGCGGGCCACGCTCGCGAAGCTCGACGAGGCCGAGCGGCAGCCCGGCGCGGACCGCGACATCGAGCGCCGGTGCGGCCGGCTGCTGCGCGAGCGCCTGACGGCGGAACTCGCCGTGCACGAGGCCGACGAGGGCCTGCGCTCGGTCGGCAACATGGCCACGCCGGCGCACTCGGTCCGCGAGGTCTTCACCGTCACCCCGAACCAGACCGACGAGGACTGGGCGGCGATCGCCGAGCGGCTGCGTGCCGTGCCCACGGCGTACGCGGGCTACCGCCAGTCCCTCGAACTCGGTCTGGAGCGCAAGCTGTACGCGGCACCGCGTCCGACCGCCACGTTCGTCGAGCAGCTCACCGAGTGGGCGGACACCGACGGCAACGGACGGGGCTGGTTCGAGGACTTCGTCTCGGCGGCCCCCGAGGCGCTGCGCGCGGAGCTGGACGAGGCCGCACGCGCCGCGACCGCCTCCGTGGTGGAGCTGCGCGACTGGATGCGGGACGTGTACACACCGGCGATCGAGGGCGCCCCGAACACCGTGGGCCGGGAGCGGTACGCCCGTTGGGCGCGCTACTTCAACGGCACGGACCTCGACCTGGACGAGGCGTACGCGTACGGCTGGTCCGAGTACCACCGGCTGCTCGGCGAGATGAGGCAGGAGGCCGAGAAGATCCTGCCCGGCGCCGAGACGCCGTGGGTGGCGCTCGCCCACCTCGACGAGCACGGCAAGCACATCGAGGGCGTCGACGAGGTCCGCGACTGGCTCCAGGGCCTGATGGACCAGGCGATCGACGCGCTCGACGGCACCCACTTCGAACTCGCCGAGCGGGTGCGGAAGGTGGAGTCCCGCATCGCCCCGCCCGGTGGTGCGGCGGCCCCGTACTACACGCCCCCGTCGGAGGACTTCTCGCGTCCCGGCCGCACCTGGCTGCCGACGATGGGCCAGACCCGTTTCCCGGTCTACGACCTGGTCTCGACCTGGTACCACGAGGGCGTCCCCGGACACCACCTCCAGCTCGCGCAGTGGGCGCATGTCGCGGACGACCTCTCCCGCTACCAGGCCGCGGTCGGCGGGGTGAGCGCCAACGCCGAGGGCTGGGCGCTGTACGCGGAGCGGCTGATGGACGAGCTCGGCTTCCTCACGGACCCGGAGCAGCGGCTCGGCTATCTCGACGCGCAGATGATGCGGGCCGCCCGGGTCATCGTCGACATCGGCATGCACCTGGAGCTGGAGATCCCGGCGGACTCCCCCTTCCACCCCGGTGAGCGCTGGACCCCCGAGCTGGCGCAGGAGTTCTTCGGCGCGCACAGCAGCCGTCCGGCGGACTTCGTGGAGAGCGAGCTGACCCGCTATCTCACGATCCCCGGTCAGGCGATCGGCTACAAGCTCGGCGAGCGGGCCTGGCTGCTGGGCCGGGAGAAGGCCCGCGAGCGGCACGGCGACGCCTTCGACCTGAAGGCCTGGCACATGGCGGCGCTGTCGCAGGGCTCGCTGGGCCTTGACGACCTGGTGGACGAGCTGGCCCGGCTGTGATGCCCACGCCGGGTCGGTGGCGAATGCCGCCTCCCGCGTCGCTCACCTGACGGGGCTCCGGCCCGCCTCGGTGGCGCAGGTGCCCGGCGCTCAGTCCGGGAGCCTGCGCAGCTGGACGAGACCCAGCCAGGTCTCCGGCCCGGGCCGCACGTCGGCGGCGCGTACCGCGTACCGGCCGGGAGCGAGCGAGACCTTCAAGTGGTCGGTGTGCACCGAGTCGTTGCCGGGCCAGGCCGCGTCGAAGAGGACGACCGGGCCGGGTACCGTCCAGCTCACCTCGTCCTCCCAGACGGCGGTGGCGAGGGCGGTCGGGACCTCGGCGAGGAGTTCGTCCTCGGAGTCGGCGGCGCACCACCGTACGAAAGTGTCGTGGTCGGGGAGGTAGGAGGTCGAGGCGGGCTCGTCCCCGAGGACCAGGGCAGCGGCGTCGCCGACCGGCAACAGGCCCACAGAGCCTTCGACTTCACAGGCCCGGTCGTAGTCGGAGGCCGTCTCGTCGCCGTCGGCGCCCGCCCAGAACGGCAGCACCGTCTCCGGCACCGCTATGAGCGGACCGCCGCCCGACTCCACCCACTCCACCGCGCCCGGCTCCGCGTATCGCACCATGGGCCAGAACCTACACGCACAGGAACCTCAGGGTTGCACCTGCACAGCCCCCGGACTCAGCAGCCGCAGTCCTGGGTGTCGGCCGGGGCGGTCAAGGGGTCGGCGGAGCGCCGCTCGCGGCCCTCCCAGGTCTCGAACGCGAAGCCCTCACGCACCCAGTACTCGAAGCCGCCGAGCATCTCCTTGACCTGGTAGCCGAGTTCGGCGAGGGCGAGCGCGGCGCGGGTGGCGCCGTTGCAGCCCGGGCCCCAGCAGTACGTCACCACGGGCACGGACCTGTCGAGGAGCTGCTCGGCCTGCTCGGGTATGAGGGCGGTGGGCAGGTGGACCGCGCCCGGGACGTGGCCCTGGTCCCAGGCGGCGGTGGAGCGGGAGTCGAGGACCACGAACCCGGGGTCACCGCCCGCGGCGAGCGCGGCGGCGACGTCGGAGACGTCCGCGTGAAAGACGAGGCCGGCACGGAAGTGGGCGGCGGCCTCGGCCGGGGTGGCCGGGGCGACACGCAGGACGGGGTTCGTGGCGAGCGAGTCGGTTGGCGTCATGGCCAGAAATCTACGGTCGATGATCAACAAGCTGAAGGGGCATTCCACGGCGTGAACCTTGCTCCGCCGGGGATCGCCCTGCTATTCCTCGGGCATGACCGCGTATTCCCCGGACGCCACCGACTGGCGCATCCTCGACGTCCTCCAGCGGGAGGGCCGGGCCAGTTTCGCCGAGCTCGCGCGTGCCGTCTCGATGTCCGCGAGCGCGGTCACCGAGCGGGTGCGGCGCCTCGAGGAGGCGGGGGTCATCCAGGGGTACGCCGCCGTCGTGGACCCCGACCGGCTGGGCCTGCCGATCCTGGCGTTCGTCCGCCTCCGGTACCCCAACGGCAACTACAAGCCCTTCCACGACCTGGTCGCCGTGACGCCCGAGATTCTGGAGGCGCACCATGTGACCGGCGACGACTGCTTCGTCATCAAGGTCGCCGCCCGCTCGATGCGGCACCTGGAGGAGGTGTCGGGCAGGATCGGCACGCTGGGCTCGGTGACCACGAGCGTCGTCTACTCCTCCCCGCTCCCCCGGCGGCCCCTGGGGCGCTGACCTCAGCTTCCGCCGCGCTGTCTCAGCACCGACCCCGTCCGCCCCTTCACGACCTCCAGCTGCGCGTGGATACGGCGGCGCAGGTCGGCCACGTGGCTCACGATGCCTACGCTGCGGTCGCGTTCCCGCAGCGAGTCCAGGACGTCGAGGACCTCGTCCAGGGTCTGGTCGTCGAGGCTGCCGAAACCCTCGTCGATGAAGAGCGTGTCGAGCCGGACCCCGCCCGCCTCGTCGGTGACGACGTCCGCGAGGCCGAGGGCCAGGGCGAGCGAGGCGAAGAAGGTCTCGCCGCCCGACAGCGTGGCCGTGTCGCGCTCGCGTCCGGTCCAGGCGTCGACGACGTGCAGCCCGAGTCCGCTGCGGCCGCGGCCGGTGCGGTCGTCGGAGTGGACGAGGGTGTAGCGGCCGGACGACATCCGTTGCAGGCGCGCGGTCGCGGCGGCCGCCACCTGCTCCAGGCGGGCCGCGAGCACGTAGGACTCCAGGCGCATCTTGCGTTCGTTGTCCGCGGAGGTGCCCGCGGCGAGCGCGGACAGCCTCGCCACCCGGTCGTACTCCTCGCGCAGCGGCGCCAGCCGTGCGAGGCCGTCGGCCGAGCGGGCGGAGAGCCGGTCGAGTTCGGCGCAGCGCCGGGCGGCCGCGTCACGCGCGGAGGCGGCCTCGCGGACCCGGCGGCCCGCGTCGGCGGCGGCCCGCTCGGCCGCGGGGACGTCGGCGGGCGGCTGCTGGGCCGCCTCGGCGGCGTCGGCCTCGGCGAGCACGGCTCGTACGGCGGCCTCCTCGGTCTGCCAGGCGTCCAGCCGGTGCTGGAGGTCGCGGTGGGCCGCCTCGTCGAGGAGGGCGGCGGCCGCGGCCTGCGGGGTGTCGAAGCCGGCCCGGAAGGCGGCGTCGGCGAGACGCGCGTCGGCGTCCTTGAGCCGCTGGGCGGTGTCCTCGGCGACGCGCGCGGTGTCGGCGGCGTCGGCGAGCAGCGCGGCCTGCCGCTCCAGCTGGGCGGCGCGCGCGGCCACGCTGCCGGCGGCACCGCGGGCTTCGGCCAACTCCGTTTCCAGGGTGGTGCGTTCGCGGTCCAGGGCGTCCCGGCGGGCACCTCGGGAGGCGGTGCGCACGGCGGCCTCCTGCTGGGCGCTCAGGCGCTGCTCGCGCTCCCGCTCGGCCTGCCGCAGCTGCTCCGTCGCAGTGTGCAGCGCCGAGGCGAGGGTGCGGGCCTGGGCGTACTCGCGCTCCAGGTCGTCGGCCTGGACGGCGAGTTCCTCGGTGGCGGTGTCTCCGGCCTCACCCTGGGCGGCGGCCAGCGCGCGCTGGACGAAGGCGAGGCGTCGCTCGGCCTCGGTCCGCTGTTCGTCGGCGTGCTGCGAGGCGGCGAGCGCGCGCTCCTCGGTCTCCCGGTCGACGTGTCCGGCGTCCTTGCGGGCGGGCGCGGGGTGCTCGGTCGCGCCGCAGACCGCGCAGGGTTCGCCGGCGGTGAGCTGTGCGGCCAGCTCGGCGGCGATGCCGTTCAGCCGCCGCTCCTTGACGTCCAGCCAGTCGGCGCGGGCCGTGAGCGCGCGGTCCGTCGCGTCGATGACCTGCTGCCGGGCGTCGTCGGTGTCCCGGGCGAACTGGTCGCGCTGGCGTGCGGCGGCGAGCCGCTTGCGGGCGGGCTCCCGCTGCACGGCCAGCTGTTCGGCGCGGGTGGCCGCCTCCTGGGCGGAGTCGACGGAGTGCTGAAGCTGTGCGCGGGCCTCCTCCCACCCGGCCAGCCAGGCCTCGGCCTCCTGGAGGACGTCCTCGTCGGAGCGCTCCTGGCGGTCCAGGTCGGTGCGTTCCGCGAGGAGTTCGGCGAGCCGCTGTTCGGCGCGCCGGGCCGAGTCCAGGCCGCCCAGCTCCTCGGCCGCCCGGCGTGCGGCGGTCGCGAGTCCGGCGGCGCCCGCCCCCGCGAAGGTCTCCGGCAGCAGCCCACGCGCACGTGTCTCGGCCGCGGCGGCCCGCCGGTGTTCGGCCTCGGCCGCCTCCCGCAGCTCCAGCGCGGGCGCCACCGCCTCCGCCTTGCGGGACCGCTCCATCCGGGCCTGTGCCTGGTGGTAGCCGTCGGCCCGCTGCTCCAGCAGCGCGGCCCGCTCGCGTGCCTGGGCGAACCTGCGCTGCAGCCGGTCGACCTCGCGTACGTCGGCCAGGGCGCGCTCGGCGGCGGCCTGGGCGGACTCGGCGGCACCGAGTCCGCAGTGGGCGATGGTCAACTGCTCGCGGGCCGTACTGCGGGCGACGGCGGCCGCGCTCAGGACCGCCTCGGCCAGCCCCGGCTCACCGGGCGCCAGCTCGGGCAGTTCCATGGCGTCACCGGCCGCCTGCTGCATGCGGTGCGCGTCGGCCAGCAGAGCGGCGTCGCCCTCGCGGACCTGTGCCTCGGCCGCGCGGCGTCGCTCGGCCAGCCGCTTCTCGACCTCGGCGAACCGGTGGGTGTCGAAGAGCCGTCCCAGGAGCTTGCCGCGCGCCTCGGCGTCGGCCCGCAGGAAGCGCGCGAAGTCGCCCTGAGGCAACAGCACGACCTGGCAGAACTGCTCGCGGCTCATGCCGAGCAGCTGGGTGATCTCCTCGCCGATCTCCTGGTGGGACCGGCTCAGGTCCTTCCAGGCCCCGGCCACGCCGTCGTACTCGCGCAGCCAGCTCTGCGCCTTGTCGAGCGTCGTACCGGAACCGCGCTTCTTCGGGCGCTCCCACGGCGGTTGGCGGGTGATCTCCAACCGGCGTCCGGCGACGGTCAGTTCGAGGCGGATCTCGGTGCGTGTGCCGAAGGCCGCGTGATCACTGCGCAGGGCCGTCCCCTGGCCGCTCTGCCGGGCGCCCGGCACCGAGCCGTACAGCGCGTAGCAGACGGCGTCGAGCACGGAGGTCTTGCCGGCGCCCGTCGGCCCGTGCAGCAGGAACAGTCCGGCCGCCGACAGCTCGTCGAAGTCGACCGTCTGGGAGCCGCCGAACGGTCCGAAGGCGGTGATGTCCAGCCGGTGCAGCCTCACCGCGCCACCTCCCGCACGACCTCGTCCGCGCGCACGGCGTCGAACGCGTCCCGCAGCACGGCCTGTTCCCGCCCGTCGGGCCCGTCGCCGCGCACATGGGCCACGAAGTCCTCGGCGATCTCCTGGTCACTGCGCCCGGCCAGCCGCCGGGCGTACGACACATCCGGGTCGCCCGGCGCCCGCTCGGGATCGAACACGAGGCTGAGGGTGTGCGGGAAGCGCTCACAGAGCCGGGCCATGGGTTCCGCCGGGCGGACGGGGTCGGTGAGGGTCGCCTCGACCCATGCCTCCTCCTGCGGCACGAGCCGCGGATCGGCGAGGAGTTCCTCCAGCGTCCCCCGGATCCGGGCCAGCGCCCGCGGCACCGGGCAGTCGACGCGCTCGGCGGTGACCGCGCCCTCGGCATCCAGGTCGACCAGCCACATGCTCTTGCGGTGGTCGGTCTCCGAGAAGGAGTACGGCAGCGGGGAGCCGGAGTAGCGCACGCGCTCGGTGATGGTCTGGCTGCCGTGCAGATGCCCGAGGGCCACGTAGTCGACTCCGTCGAAGACACCTGCGGGCACGGCGGCCACTCCGCCCACGGTGATGTCCCGCTCGCTGTCGCTGGCCTCGCCGCCGGTGACGAAGGCATGGGCGAGGACGACGGACCGCGTCCCCGGCGCGCGCGTCCCGAGGTCGGCGCGGACCCGGTCCATGGCGGCGGCGAGCACCGACTCGTGGCCCGCCTTCCGCACGCCGAACTCGTCCTTCACCAGGGCGGGTTCGAGATAGGGCAGACCGTAGAAGGCCACGTCACCATGGGCGTCGGGGAGCACCACGGGAGTCCCGCACGCCGCCGGCTCGGTCCGCAGATGGATACCGGCCCGCCCGATCAGACCGGCGCCGACACCCAGGCGGCGGGCGGAGTCGTGGTTCCCGGAGATCATCACCGTCGGCACACCGAGGTCGGCGAGCCGGTGCAGGGCGTCGTCGAACAGCTCGACCGCGGCGAGCGGCGGCACCGCGCGGTCGTACACGTCTCCCGACACGACCACCGCGTCCACCCCGTGCTCCCGCACGGCCGTGACGAGGTGACCGATGAACTCGGCCTGGGCCCCGAGCATGTTGACCCGGTGGAACGCGCGGCCGAGATGCCAGTCGGAAGTGTGCAGCAGTCTCATGATCCCCGACCCTAACGGCCGGGTCTGACATCACAGGCGGTTACTCCCGTAATGGTCCGCCCCCACGCCCTTTGTGCCCGCCCATCGTATTCAGGCCAACTCGCCCGCCTGGGAAAACCCTTGAAAGAACGGCCTCCACGTGCCGAACCGGGAGCCGGTTCAGCGCCTTTCGGCCAATGTGAAAAGAAGCACCACGGGCCCCTTGCGGCTCCCCCTACATTGACATGCCTGTTCAGGCGGGAAATTCGGGGGATATGCAATGGATCCGGTGACGGCCGTGGCGGCGGCGGGTGTGGCTCTCGTGGTGAAGGGAGCGCTGGAGACGGCGGGGCAAGAGGCGGGCCGGTCCGGCTGGGCCGGCGGTGCGCGCCTGATCGAGCGGATCCGCGCGCGGTTCCGGGGCAACGCGGACGCCGAGGGCGCGCTCGACCGCGTGACCGGCTCTCCGGACGATGAGAACGCCCAGCAGGAGCTCGAGCGGCAGCTCGCCGCGCACATGCTGCTCGACTCCGGGTTCGAGACGGAGATCCGCCGGCTGGTCGACGAGGCCGTCGCCGCCCAGGGCCGGTCCGGGGCGCAGATCAGCGCCGCGTTGATCAAGAACGCCCAGGTGTTCAACGGCAAGGTCGAAGTACAGGGCGACTGGACGACGTCGTAACGGAGCAGCGGACCCACGGGGCGGCATCGGCCGCTGCCGTCGCGCCCTGGCCGGGTCCGCCTCCGCCCGTCGGTCTCCCGAACGCCGCTGCGCGCGCACCGCCGCAGCCGGTGCCCAGCGGGTGCGTCGAGCGGGCCCAGCAGCGACCAGCCGAAAGCCGAAGAAGGACCATGAGCGAGGACATTTCTCCCGACAGCTCGCGGACCGGGGCCCGGGCCGCGGGGCACAGGGAAGAGACCGTCAGGGACGGCTCCCGGGAGCCGTCCCGAGCCGCCGAGGACCCCCGTCGTGAGAAGGCCGACGCCGAGGCGCCCGGCCGGGACTCCGCGGATGACAAGGGCGCGCCCGAGTCGAAGAAGGAAGACAGGACAGCCGAGCCCGAGCCGCGCACGGACGCCGAGCAGCACGACGGTCCGGTCAGCGAGAAGGACGCTCTTCGGTCCCTGGTGGAGGGTGGCGGGCCCGCCGACGCCGAGCGGACCGAGGCCCTGCGCGCCGGGGCGCTCGCCGATGAGATCGCCCGGCGGCTGAACGCCGACGCCTCCGGCACCCGAATCGGCACCCTTGCGCTGTTCAATGAGACCGTCAGCTTCGGCGGTGGTTTCCACACCGGCGGCGCCCGTGCCGACGGTCCGCGACCCGGCGGGGTCTCCGTGCTGACCATGGACGCGGCCGAGATCACCGATCACACCGAACTGTTCGTCGCGCCCGAGAACTACGGCGAGGCACTGGACGCACTGTCCGAGCGGCGGGTGCTGGTGCTCACCGGGGCACCCGGCAGCGGCCGCGAGGCCATGGCCGTGAACCTGCTCGAAGAAGCACTCGCCATGGACGGCGAAGGTGCGGGCTGCCAGCGGCTGCTGACGCCCGCGAGCGTGCTGGACGCGGGCTGGGAACCGCCGGTGAAGCACTCGGGCTATGTGGCGGCTCTCGACGACGGGTCGCCCGTGGTCGAGAAGTTCGCGTCCACCCTTCTCAGCGGCCACTCCCACGGGACGGCCCAGTGGGCCGCGGTCGTCGCCGGCCTGCGCACCTCCGGCTGCTACCTCGTGCTGACCGGCGGGCACGACCTGGAGGTCGTCGCGACCGGGCCCGGCGGCGACCAGGTGGCCCGGCATCCGCTCGCCGCCGTCGATCCGCTGGCCGTCGTCGAGCGCCGGGTCCTCGGCCATGGCGGCAGTCCCGACGCGTACGCCGACCTGCACGCGCTGCTGGAGCGCACCGGGGCCGCGACGGCACTGCGGGAACAGCCCGCGGCACGCAACGCGGCCCGGCTGGCGTCGGTGATCCGCGCGGACGGCGACGTGGCGGCCGCGGTGGCCCAGCTGCGGGATCCGAGCGAGCAGGTGCGCGCGTGGTTCAACCGCTTCCGCGCGCCGGACGCGGTGGCCTTCGCACTCGCCGCCGCCGTCCTGGAGGAGTGCGGCTACCTCACCGTGGCGGACGCCGCGGTGCATCTGCGGGCGGCTCTCACCGAGCCCGAACTCGCCCCGCCCGACCTGCGCTTCGGGGACCGGCTCGGGTACGAGCAGCAATGGATCCGGCTCGACCTGCCCGCGAAGGGCGGCTTTGGCGCGCCCCGGGTCCGCTTCCGCAACGTACTGCTGGGCCAGGTCATCCTCGCCTACGCCTGGAACCTCCTCGACGGCCGCCGGGACGCCGTACTCGACTGGCTGCGCCGCCTGTTGAGCCACCGTGACCTGGAGGTGCGCGCCCGGGCCTCGGTCGCGGCCGGGGTGCTGGCGCTGGCCGATCCGCACTACGCCGTGCACCGCTTCCTGACCGCGTGGGCCGGCAGCACGTCGTGGCCGTTGCGGCAGGCCGCCGCCACCGCGCTCGGCGTGGCGGGCAGCCGGCCGGAGACGGCGGAGGCGGTGTGGGAGCTGCTGCACCGGTGGGCTCGGGGCGACGCCTCCGCCTATCAGCGCCGCCTGGCCGGCACCGCGGCGAACGCGGTGGGCGGACTGCTCGGCCGTACCGCGCCGGACAAGGCCGTGGCCGTGCTGCGCAGTGCGCTGGACCGGGAGGACGACTGGGGCACGCTGCCCTCGGTAGCGTGGGGCGGGGTGCATCTCGTCCACCAGGGGCAGACCAGGGCGGTGCTCGACGCCTACCTGGAGTGGTCCGAGCCGCAGGACCTGTCGCCGATGGTCGTCAAGGCGCTGTCGGCGTTCGTGTTCGCGGTGTCCCAGCCGTACCAGGAGCCGGTCCTCGACTCCTCCGGCGAGCGTGGACACGCGCGCGTGCCGGGCGTTCCGGTGCTGCTGAGCGAACTGCCGCTGCACCGCGACCGGCTCACGGAGCTGTGGGCGCGCGCGCTGGCGCGCAAACCCGTGCAGGACTCGGCACTCGACGCGCTGCACCAATGGATCGACGACTACGCCGACAAGAGCCCCGGTTCCCTCGACGCCATCGGCGCGCTGCTGGTGGCCGTCGCACACCGGCCCGGACGGCACCACGAACGGCTGACGTGGTGGTTGGGGAGATGGGCCCGCGACCGCGAGAAGCCGTCGGCCGGCGCCGCACGACTGCTCCGCACGCTCGAACGGGTGCGGTGAACGGCACCGCACCGCCCACACCCCTGACAGCACTGGAAGGAGAGGGGGAGACATGGAGGAACAGACCTACGACCCGGTCCTGAGCGAGGACGACGTGCCGAGGTGGCGGCTGGTGAACCCGCTGCGGCCACCGGCTCCCGGCCGGGCCCTGGTCCTGGTCCGGGAGAGCGGCCCCTCGCTGACGATCCGCAGCGGCGAGGAGATCCGTTCGTCGCGGTTCGGGGCGTACAGCGGTGTCTTCACCGTCGACATGACGGAACACCGGCTGATCCTGGACATCCCGCTCCTCAGCCGCGACGCCACGTTCTCCTTCCGCAGCCGGGTGGATCTCGTGTGCCGGGTCGCCGACCCCGCCGAGGTCGTGGCGCGCGGGATCCGTGACATGAGCGGGGCGCTCTACGGCTATCTCCGCAAGACCCTGCGCTCGGTCGCCCGGGACTACGACATCGCCGAGTTCCACGAGGCCGAGATGGCGCTCAACGCAGCGCTGGCCGGGTTCAGCGGTGACGACGCGATACGGCTGCGCAACATCCAGGTCGAACTCCTCGTCGACGAGGACGAGATCGCCGCCAGCGGCCGGGAGTTCCGGGACGTGGTGCGCGAGACCCGGCTGGAGGGCATGCGGCGCAGACGGCACCTCGACATGATCCGCGAGGAGGGCGTCGACGGCCTGATCGCCGAGATCATGGAGAAGGAGGGGCCACGGGCCGCGCTCGCCTGGATCGAGAAGGGCGAGGCGGAGAAGCGGGAGGTGCGCCGCGAGGTCATGCGCATGGTCCTGGAGCGCGGCGACGCCGACCGGGAGCCTTTCGAACAGGCCGAACTGGAGCGCGCCGTCCTCGAGGAAGTGCTCCGCGACGGGGACGGTCTGTTCGAGACCGCCAGCCGGCGCGGGCGGTTGCGGGGCAGCCTCACCCGGGCGCTGGAGCCCGGCGCCGACGTCCGTGACGAGGACGCCGAGCGGGGTGGGCGCGGTGGAGAGCGTGAGCCGCTCAAGGGCGAGGTGCTCAGGGAGCCGTACGACGACTCCGAACGGCGTGGCCGTGGCGCCGGGCCGGTCCGTGACGAGGGCGGCACACCCCGCTCGCGCCGGTCGGGCAGCGGCCCTCGCCGCACGGGCGCCGCGCCTTCCGCCGGTCCTCCCGAGGACGAACCGCTGCCGGCCGACTCCGATGGACGCCCCCGGGAGGGGGCGCGCCGCTCGGGCGGGACGGAGGAGGGCGGGGGCCCGGCACGGCCCTGGCGGGAGCGGGGGTCCGCCGGGGCCAGGGACGACACGTGCCGGTCGGAGAGCGTCCCGAGGCTCAGGGGCTTCGGCCGACGGGACGAGGATCCCGGCACCGGGGAAGGCGCCAGGAGCGACCGCGGCCTCAGCGGCCCGGACGACGACCGTGGCACCGCGGAAGGCACCGCGAGCGGCTCCCGCTTCGGCCGCCCGGCCGATGCCCGCGGCCCGGCGGACCGCCGTGGCGGCGGTGGCGGCGGTGGCCGGGGCGAGGGCGGCAGCACCGGTGGCGACGGCAGCCGTACGGACCCCGCCGGCCCGCGGGTGAGCCGGGTCCGTGGGACGGCCAAGCGGCCCCGCACCGGTGGACCGGACGGCGGAGCACAGGACGGGGAGCGGCGATGAACGACCACCACGACCACTCGGCACGGCACCCGGCACCCGCCGGCCCGCCACCGGGCTACTCCTCGGCTCCGGTGACCCCGTGGCCCGCCCCCTCCCGTCGGCCCCCGCCTCCGGCTCCGGCTCCGGCTCCGGCTGTCCGAGCCGAGCCGCCGGCCCCGCTCACGTCGTCCGCCGCGCCGGAACGGCCGCGCTCCGCGGAGCGCGAGGGAGCCGCGCCCCGGGGGCCCGTGCCGCAGCGGATCTGGTGCGTCGACCACGACCGCATGGGCCTGCTGGCGATGTCCGTGTGGACCGAGCGGGTGCCCGGCCGCGGCGAGGACGCGGATCCGTTCGTCGCCTACCACCTGGACAGCGACCAGGGCATACTCGCCGTCTTCGACGGATCGGGCGGCTCGGGGGCGGCACCCGTGTGGCAGGCCTTGGACGGCGAGTCCCGCACCGGCGCCTGGGTGGGCGCGCGGGTGGCGCGGCTGGCCACGGACGCCTGGTTCCACGACGTGGCAGCGGAAGGCGAACCGGCCGAACCGGAGACCCTGCGCGACTACCTCCGCTTCTTCCTGGAGCGTGCCCCGCAGCGCCGCAGCAAGATCAGCGGCACCATGCGCCGGCAACTGCCCACCACACTCGCCGCGCTGCACTACCGGGTGGTGCGGGTCCAGGACGAAGTGGAGCTGGAGCTGCGTCCGTTGTGGGCCGGAGACTCACGTGCCTACGTACTGCGGCCCGGGGCCGGTCTCCAGGTACTCACCCGCGACCACACCCGGGAGAGCGACGCGCTGGAGCTGCTGCGCTCGGATCCGCCGATGACCAACCTGGTGTGCGCGGACCGGGAGTTCGAGATCGACGGCCGCCGGCTGACGTATCCGCTGCCCTGTGTCCTGGCGACCGCGACCGACGGCTTCTTCGGCTATGTGCACACCCCGGCCGACTTCGAGGCGCTGCTGCTGCGCACCCTGATGGAGGCTGGCACCGCCGACGAGTGGGCCGACCGGATCCGGCGCGAGGTGCAGGCGTACACGGCGGACGACGCCTCGCTCGCCGTCGTGGCCCTCGGTTACCGCGGATTCGCCGATCTGCGTGCCCGGTTCGCAACCCGTTTGGAGGACTTGACGGACCGTTACATCCGCACCCGGCCCCGCGGTCTGGACCGTCTCTCCCCCGCCACCGGCGAGGGCCCGGCGCCCACTCCGGAGGACGCCGCCGAACTGCCCGCAAGGGTGCGCGCCTGGCAGGACCACACCTGGCACTCCTACCGCGCCGGCTACGAGACCCATCTGCCCCCGGCACCCGAGGAGCGCGCATGAAGAAGGGCGATGTCATCGGGGGCTACCGCCTCATCAGCGAGCCCACGAACGCCAACGGCGGCAAATGCATGTGGGCGTTCGCCGAGAAGGACGGCGACCAGTACTTCATCAAGCGGTTCTTGGAACCCAAGCGTCCCCGCGACGACGCGGCCGACTCACCGAGCGTGCGAATCCGGCGCCAGCTGTCCAAGGAGTTCGAGGACCGGCACCGGACCATCATGAAGCGGCTGCGGCCGGACGCGCGGGGCGGCGGCAACCTGGTGCTGGCCACCGACTTCTTCCACGAGGGCAGCACCTACTACAAGGTCACCGAGCGGATAGACACCTCCAGCCTGGAGAAACCGCAGGCCCTGGAGCCCCGCCACAAGATGGTGCTGCTCAAGACGCTCGGCAACAGCCTGAAGCAGCTGCACGACATCGAGATCGTGCACGGCGACCTCAAGCCGCTGAACGTGCTGGTGCAGAAGCGGGACGGCGCCGCCTTCCACACGGCCAAGCTCATCGACTTCGACGACTCCTACGTCTCCGGCAGCCCGCCCGAGCCCGACGACGTCGCCGGCGACTCGGTGTACGGGGCGCCGGAGTGGCGCCGGTACATGCAGCGCGACGGTTCGGCCGGACCGGAGCACCTGACCTGCGCGGTCGACGTCTTCGCGCTCGGGCTGATGACCCACGTGTACCTGACGGGCGAACTTCCGCACCACGACAAGCGGTACGGCTCACCGGCGGACGCCGTCAACGCGGGCGAGCAACTCGACCTGGACACACGGCTGTCGGACGAGATGCTCGACCTGCTACGGCGGATGACCGCCCGCGCACCGGGCGGCCGGCCGCGGATGGACGGATTCCTCAAGACCCTGTCCGATCCGAAGGTGTGCGCCCTCCAGCATCGGCGCCCCAGCACGACCAAGGCCACGTCGCCCGCGGCCAAGCCCGCTTCGGCCACGACACCCCCTTCGGCCTCGACGCCCACTTCGGCACCGGGGACCGGCAAGCCGGCGGCCCCACGCACCAGCCGGATCAAGACCAACCTCGCGTCGACCCCGCGCCCGCGCACCGCGACGCCCTCGCCCGAGCCGACCCGGCCGGCCACCGCCGATGCCAAGCCCGCCACCCCGCCCACCGCTCCCCCGGCGGCGACCCCGTCCCCCGGCACCTCCGCGGAGCGCCCGTCCCGCGTCCGCATCAACCTCGGCGACCGGCGTCCGCGCCCGGGCTCGTCCTGACCCCCGTCCACCGGCGACCGACGCACCCCGCCCGCTTCACCAAGGAGAATCTCAATGATCGTGTCAAGCCGCCTGCGTGACCGGCGGGGCGGGGGTGAACAGCCTCTCGTCACGCAGCATCGCCCACAGGACGTCGA
>NZ_JBEXEA010000043.1:0-61290 GCF_040606035.1 Streptomyces sp. NPDC005483 | reverse complement strand
CCCACCGGCACGCCGTACGCCAGGATCTCCACCACACCGCCCAGGGTGTCACCGTCCTTGTGCGCCTGGTCGACCTCGGCCACCATCGCCTTCGAGGTGTCCGCGTCCAGGCAGCGCAGCGGGTCGGCGTCCAGCTTCTCCACATCGGCCGGGGCCGGATACACACCGGCCGGGGCCTTCACCGAGCACAGCTCCACGACATGGCTGACGATCTCGATGCCGGCCGTCTCCTTCAGGTACGACCGGGCCACCGCGCCCAGCGCCACCCGGGCCGCCGTCTCCCGCGCCGAGGCGCGCTCCAGGATCGGCCGGGCCTCGTCGAAACCGTACTTCTGCATGCCCGCCAGGTCGGCGTGGCCGGGGCGCGGCCGGGTCAGCGGGGCGTTGCGCGCGAGTCCGGCGAGGATCTCCGGGTCGATGGGGTCGGCCGACATGACCTGCTCCCACTTCGGCCACTCGGTGTTGCCCACCATGATCGCGACCGGGGAACCGAGGGACAGACCGTGCCGCACACCACCGAGGAAGGTGACCTGGTCCTGCTCGAACTTCATCCGGGCACCACGGCCATAGCCCAGCCGACGCCTCGCCAGGTGGTCCGCCACCAGCTCCGTGGTGATCGGCACGCCGGCGGGAAGGCCCTCCAGCGTCGCCACGAGTGCGGGACCGTGGGACTCCCCCGCGGTCAGCCAGCGCAACCTGCTCAACGGTGCTCCTCAGTGCTCGCGCCCTGGTACTGCCCTGCTTACGCGCGTCCTCGCGTACGGCAACGGCGCGACCAGGTGCGCGGCCCCGGCCCGCCACCTCCGATCCTCCCACGTCCGGCGGCGACAGCCGGTCACAGGTCCAGCAGACGGACGTGGACACCCCTGCCGTGCCCTCGAATCACTGGGCCGAGGGCTCAGCGGGCCGCCAGCGCGTGCTCGCCCGCCTTGCGCATGGCCTCCACGGGCGCGGGCCCGCGGCCCGTCATCTGCTCGACCTGGAGCACCGCCTGGTGCACGAGGAGGTCGAGGCCGCTGACCACGGCGCCGCCGGTCATCGACCAGCGGGCCGCCAGCTCGGTCGGCCAGGGGTCGTAGAGCACGTCGAAGAGGGCCGCGGGGCGCTCCGGCACGGCGTGGGCGAGGGCGTCCGTCGCCCCTGCGGGGGTGGTGGCGATCACCAGCGGGGCGCTCAGGGCCTCGGCCGCGTTCGCCCAGTCCACGGTGCGGACCTCGACGTCGAGACGCTCCCCCCACTGCCGCATCTCGGCCGCGCGGGCCTCGCTGCGCACATAGGCGACGACCTCGCCGGTGCAGATCCGGGCGAGCGCGGCGAGCGCGGAGGAGGCGGTGGCACCGGCACCCAGGATCGCCGCCGAGTCGACCTGTTCGATGCCCCGCTCCCTGAGGGCGGCGACCATCCCCGGGATGTCGGTGTTGTCGCCGAGGCGGCGGCCGTCCTCGGTGAACACGACCGTGTTGACCGCCTCCACCGAGGCGGCCGTCTCGCTGATCCCGTCGAGCAGCGGGATGACCGCCCGCTTGAGCGGCATGGTCACCGACAGCCCGGCCCACTCGGGTCCGAGCTGCTCGACGAACCCGGGCAGCGCGGCCTCGTCGAGCTCGAACCGGTCGTACGACCAGCCCGTGAGCCCCAGCTCCTCGTAGGCGGCGCGGTGCAGGACCGGCGAAAGGGAGTGCGCGATGGGCTTGCCGAGAACGGCGGCCCGTCGGGCCTCACCTGCCCGTGCTTGCATTGAACTTTTCCTTGAGCCGCAGGAATTCGGCATGAGTCTTGGCGAATTCGGTCTTCTTCACACCGTCGGTCGCGACGAAGTAGTACCAGCCGTCGTCGGTGGGATCCAGTGTCGCCTTCATCGCGGTGTCGCCCGGGTTGTCGATCGGGCCGGGCGGCAGACCCTTGTTCGTGTACGTGTTGTACGGGTCCTTGTTGCTGTTGATCTCCTTCTCGGAGATCTCGATGTTGCTCTCGTTCTTCACGTAGTTGAAGGTCGAGTCGAACTGCAGGAACCCGTAGGTCTCGGGGTTCGCGAGGTTGAGCCTGTTGTAGACGACCTCCGCCATCTTGCGGTAGTCGTCCTCCGTCTTGCCCTCGGCCTGGACGAGGCTGGCGACCGTGACGACCTGGAGCGGACTGTCCAGCTTGAGCGCCTTGGCCTTGGCCTCCAGGCCGTACGCGGCGTACTTGTCGGCGGCCTGGGTGACCATGTCCTTCAGCACCGATTCGGGCTTCATGCCCTTCGCCGCGGGATAGGTGCCCGGGTAAAGGAATCCCTCCAGAGGGTCCTTGATATCCCGGTTGTCGTTCGCCCAACTCGGCAGCCCGAGGCTCTTGTATTTCTGTTCGGCGATTTTCTTGGTGGTACCGGAAGCAAGATCGAGTTTCTCGTCGATCCTCTTGTAGACGGTGGCGTTCCGCACCCCCGGAGCGACCAGCACGTTGTTCTGGCTCTTCGGGTCGAGCATCATCGCCACGGCACTCTCGGCGGACATCTCCTTCTTCAGGAGATAGGCGCCGGCCTGGATCGAATTCCCCTTGGAGTTCTGCTCCTGGGCGGAAACGAAAGCGTCGACGCTCTTGACGACGTCGGCGTCCTTGAGCAGACGACCGATCTCGTACCCGCCCGCGCCCTTGGGGATCTGGACGGTGACCATCTGGCTCGTCCCGCCCCCGGCATAGTCCGGAGCCGCGCCGAAACGATTCTTGTAGTACTGGTACCCGAAGTACGCGACGCCGGCGGTGCCGCCGCCGAACACCAGCAGCACCACCAGACACGCGCAGCCGCTCTTGCGCTTCTTGGCCCCTTTGCCGCCGCGCCCCCGCCGGTCGCCGCGGCCGCCCTGTGCCTCGTCGGGGTCGTCGGTCTCGTCCTGGTCGTCGTCACCGCCCGCGAAGAAGGCGTGTTCACCCTGGTCGGGGCCCGGATCCCAGTCGGTCTGCTGCGGCTCCGGTTCGGCGCCCCGACGGCTCGGCGGCTCCGGCGGCGGATAGGCGTCCGGGCTGCCGTAGTAGTCCTGCTGCTCCGCGCCGTACGCGGCGGCCTGCTGGCCGTAGGGATCCGACGGGTCGGCGGGGTACGGGACGTGCGCCTGGCCGTTCGTCGCCCAGGCGTTGTTGTCGTACGACTGCTGCGGCTGACCCTGATACGTCTGCTGGTCGTACTGCTGCTGCCCGTACTGCTGCTGGTCGTACTGGTGGTTGTACTGCTGGTGCTGGTCGTACTGGCCGTCGTGCTGCGGGTACTGCTGCTGCGCCTGACCATAGGCGGCCTGCTGGCCGTCGCCCCAGCCACCGTTGTCGTACTGCGGCTGCTGCGGATAGTGCTGCGGCTGGCCGCCGTAGGGGGACTGCTGGCCCGCCTGGGCCTGCTGTCCCTCCCATCCACCGTCCCCGTACAACGGGTCCTCGGGATTCCACGGTTCGGAGCCTTCGCCCCGGCCATACTCAGTCATCGATCCCCTAGAGCCGCGAGGCGGCGGTCTCCTGCTTCCACGATTCGGCTCCCGCTCCGCCTCTTTCTGTGCGGTGACTGTTCGAATGTCGCCGCATCGCGCGGAACGTTACCGTATCGCGATCAGATGACCACTTCGACGCCCTCGCCGGGTGCTTTACCTGACACCCGTTCGGATTCCAGGGCCTGCTGAAGAATGATCACGGCCGCTGCCTGGTCGATGACCGATCTGCCCTTTTTGGATTTCACTCCGGATGCGCGCAGTCCCTGGCTTGCCGTCACGGTGGTCATCCGCTCGTCGACGAGCCTGACCGGTACGGGTGTGATCCCCTGGGCGAGCTCCTGGACGAAGCCGCGGACCTTCACGGCGGCCGGGCCCTCGCCCCCTTTGAGGGAGCGAGGGAGACCGACGACGACCTCGATCGGTTCGTACTCCTCGACCAGCTGCTTCAGCCGGCGGTGGGCCGCCGGGACGTCCCGGCCCGGGACCGTCTCCACCGGGGTGGCGAGGATCCCGTCGGGGTCGCACGAGGCGACCCCGATACGGGCGTCCCCGACGTCGATCGCGAGCCTGCGGCCTCGGCGCATTACTTGGCCGTCTCCCCGACCGTGCGCTCCACGGCGTCCACGGCCTCACCGATCGCGGCCGGGTTCTGGCCGCCGCCCTGGGCGACGTCCGGCTTGCCGCCACCGCCGCCGCCGAGGGTCTTGGCGGCCGTGCGGACCAGGTCACCGGCCTTCAGACCACGCTCGCGGGCGGGTTCGTTGGTGGCGATGACCGTCAGCGGCTTGCCGTTGTTGACGGTGAAGAGGGCGACCACGGCGGCCCGGCCGCCCTGGATGCGGCCACGCACGTCGAGGACCAGCTTGCGCAGGTCGTCGGGGGTGGTGCCGTCCGGGACCTGACCGGTCACGACCGCGATCCCGCGGACGTCCTTGGCGGACTCGGCGAGACCGGCGGCGGCCTGGAGCACCTTCTCCGCGCGGAACTTCTCGATCTCCTTCTCGGCGTCCTTCAGCTTGCCGAGCATGGCGGAGACCTTCTCCGGAAGCTCCTCCGGGCGGCCCTTGATCAGCTCCTGAAGCTGGGCGACGACGGTGTGCTCACGGGCGAGGAAGTTGTAGGCATCGACACCGACGAGGGCCTCGATACGCCGGACGCCGGAGCCGATGGACGACTCACCGAGCAGCTTGACCAGGCCGAGCTGCGAGGTGTTGTGCACATGGGTACCGCCGCACAGCTCCTTGGAGAAGTCGCCGATGGTCACCACGCGGACCCGCTCGCCGTACTTCTCGCCGAACTCGGCGATGGCGCCCTGCTTCTTGGCCTCGTCCAGGCTCAGGATCTCGGCGTGCACGTCGAGGTCACGGGCGAGCACCTCGTTGATCTTCTGCTCGACGTCGGTCATCACGGCCGTGGGCACGGCGGACGGGGAACCGAAGTCGAAGCGGAAGCGGCCGGGCTGGTTCTCGGAACCGGCCTGGGCGGCCGTCGGGCCGAGCGCGTCCCGCAGCGCCTGGTGGGTGAGGTGGGTGGCCGAGTGGGCGCGGGCGATGGCCGTACGCCGACGGTTGTCGATGGAGGCGTGGGCCTTGGCTCCGACGGTCACCTCGCCGAACTGGACGACGCCCTTGTGGACGTAGACGCCCGGGACCGGCTTCTGGCAGTCCCGGACCTCGATGACGGCACCGGAGTCGACCTTGATGCGGCCGGTGTCGCCGATCTGGCCGCCGCCCTCGGCGTAGAACGGGGTGCGGTCGAGGACGATCTCGACCTCGTCGCCCTCGGTGGCGGCCGGGGAGGAGGCGCCGTCGACGAGGATGCCGACGATCGTGGACTCGCTCTCGGTGTCCGAGTAGCCGAGGAACTCGGTCTCACCGGCCTGGTCGGCGATCGCACGGTAGGCGCCCGCGCCGGCGTGGCCGGTCTTCTTGCCCTGGGCGTCGGCCTTGGCGCGCTCCCGCTGCTCCTTCATCAGGCGGCGGAAGCCGTCCTCGTCCACGGAGAGCCCCTGCTCGGCGGCCATCTCCAGGGTGAGGTCGATCGGGAAGCCCCAGGTGTCGTGGAGCAGGAACGCCTTGTCCCCGGCGAGGACCTTGCCACCGGCCTGCTTGGTCTCGGTGACCGCGGTGTCGAGGATGTTGGTGCCGGCCTTCAGCGTCTTGAGGAAGGCGTTCTCCTCGGCGACGGCGACCTTCTCGATGCGCTCGCGGTCGGTGACGAGCTCCGGGTACTGCTGGCCCATCATGGCGATCACGGTGTCGACCAGGTCGAGCACGACCGGACCGGTGGCACCGAGCAGGCGCATGTTGCGGATGGCCCGGCGCATGATGCGGCGCAGGACGTAACCGCGGCCCTCGTTGCCGGGGGTGACTCCGTCGCCGATGAGCATGACGGACGTGCGCATGTGGTCGGTGACCACGCGCAGGGACACGTCCGAGTCGTGGGCGTCGCCATAGGCCACGCCGGTCAGCTCGGTGGCCTTGTCGATGACGGCCATGGACGTGTCGATCTCGTACATGTTCTGCACGCCCTGCAGGATCATCGCGAGGCGCTCGAGTCCGAGGCCGGTGTCGATGTTCTTGCTGGGGAGCTCGCCGAGGATCTCGAAGTTGTCCTTGCCGATGCCCTCGCCACGCTCGTACTGCATGAAGACGAGGTTCCAGATCTCCACGTACCGCTCGTCGTTGACGGCGGGGCCGCCCTCGACGCCGAACTCGGGGCCGCGGTCGTAGTTGATCTCGGAACAGGGGCCGCAGGGTCCGGGGACGCCCATGGACCAGTAGTTGTCCTTCATGCCGAGGCGCTGGATGCGCTCCTTCGGCACGCCGACGACCTCGTGCCAGATGCGCTCGGCCTCGTCGTCGTCCTTGTAGACGGTGATCCAGAGCTTCTCCGGCTCCAGGCCGTAACCACCCTTGTCCTGGGGGCTGGTGAGCAGCTCCCAGGCGTGCTTGATGGCGCCTTCCTTGAAGTAGTCGCCGAAGGAGAAGTTGCCGCACATCTGGAAGAACGTGCCGTGCCGGGTGGTCTTGCCGACCTCTTCGATGTCGGGCGTGCGCACGCACTTCTGCACGCTGGTGGCGCGCGCGAAGGGCGGCTTGACCTCACCCAGGAAGTAGGGCTTGAAGGGCACCATGCCGGCCGGGACGAGGAGCAGAGTCGGGTCGTCCGCGATGAGCGACGCCGAAGGGACGACGGTGTGCCCGCGCTCCTCGAAGAAGCTCAGCCAGCGGCGGCGAATCTCGGCCGACTCCATCAGTGGTCCTCATTCCGGTTGTGCGAGTTCGTGGTGTACGTCGTGTTCTCGATGGCGGCGACGCGCCTGGGTGCGGGCAGTTCGGGACTCTCGCGGATGCCGAGCGCGTCCGTCAGCTCGGCCTCCCGCTGGGCCATGTTGTCGCGGACGTCGAGCGCGAAGCCGACCGCGCGGTCCTTGAGGCGGGCGCCCGTCTCGATCGCCTTGTTGGCCGCCGTGACGGCGAGGTTCTCGGGGGTCAGCTGCTTCAGCCTGCGATTGACCTTGGTGGTGGCCCAGACACCGGCGGCCACGCCCGAGCTGAACCAGAAAGTGCGGCGGAACATCCTGAACCTCAGTCCCTCTTCCCACGGCCCCGGGAAACCGCCCGACCCACGATCACGGTACGCCGGGAGGCCTTCACGGGCACATCATCCTTGCGGCCACCGAGGGCCCGGCGCACGCCGTAGCCGAAGGCCGCGACCTTGACCAGGGGGCCGCCGAAGGTGGAGGCCACGGTGGTGGACAGCGCGGAGGCGTTCGACGTGACCTCCTGGACGTCCGAGGCGATCGCGTCGACCCGCTCGATCTGGGTCTGCGCGGAGCGCACCGCCGTGGAGGCCTCGGCCAGCAGCGGGACGGCCTGGTCGGTCACGTCCGCCACGAGCTTGGTGGTCGCCTTGAGCGTCTGGGCCAGCCTCGCCAGCGCGACGGCGAGGAAGGAGACCAGGATCGCCCAGAAGACGGCCACCAGGATCCCGGCAACCTCTCCACCGGACACTGTGTGCACCCGCTCCCTGAATACGTGCTGTCTATGGAAAAAGTCTCCGCCGAGCCTATCGCGCCTCGGACGGCGGTCCGCACCGGATCACCCCGCGCACGCAGGCGAGTTGCTCTGGGCGATTGTACGCAGTGCACCCGCTTCAGTACGCTCCGTGCCCCATGCGCAGTCATCGGCCCGACGACACCGAGGTGAACGGCAATCTCCCGCTGGAGCTCGACGGCTTCGTGGGCCGGCGCGCGGAACTCCCGGGGCTGGCACGGGCCCTCGACACCTCGCGGCTGGTCACGGTGACGGGCCCCGGCGGGATCGGCAAGTCCCGGCTCGCGGCACGGGTGGCGGGCGGCCGGTGCGCCCCGCCGGACGGTGTGTGGCGGATCGAGCCGGCCGCCGTACGCGATCCGGAGTTCGTCGACCACGCCGTCGTGGAGTCGCCGGGTCTGACGGACCACACCACGCGGCTGCCGCGCGAGACGCTCCTGGCCCACCTGGCGGGGCGTCAACCACTGCTGGTGCTCGACGGTTTCGAGCACCTGGTGGACGCGTGCGCGGCCCTCGTCGTCGACCTGCTGGGGCAGCTGCCGGGTCTGGCCGTCCTCGCCGCGGGACGTCGGCCGCTGGCCGTCTCCGGCGAGCAGGTCTTCGCGCTGGGCCCGCTGGGCGACGACGAGGCCGTGGAACTGTTCGCGGAGCGGGCCGGGCGGCAGGGGGTGAGAGCCGCCGGCGATCCGCACGTACGGGAGCTGTGCCGGCGCCTGGACGGCATTCCCCTGGCGATCGAGCTGGCCGCGGGCCGGCTGGGGGCGCTGTTCCCGGGCAGTTGCTGGAGCGGCTCGACGACCGGTTCCGGCTGCTGACGGGCGGCGGCCGGGACGCGCTGCCCCGCCATCGGACGCTGCGCACGGCGATCGGCTGGAGCCATGAACTGTGCACGCCCGAGGAGCGGTTGCTGTGGTCGCGGCTGTCGGTGTTCGCTGGGCAGTTCGACCTGGAGGCCGCCGAGTACGTGTGCAGCGGCGGCGGTCTGCACTCCGACGACGTCCTCGACGTCCTGTCCGCCCTGCTCGCCCAGTCGGTGGTGGCCCGCGAGGAGTCCGCGACCGGCGTGCGCTACCGGATGCTCGACACGGTCCGGGCGTACGGCGCCGAGTGGCTGGAGGCGACGGGCGACGCGGTCCGGCTGCGCCGACGGCACCGCGACTGGTACGTGGGCCTGGCCACCTGGTGCGAGCTGGACTGGTGCTCCCCGCGCCAGAACGAGGTGGCCGCGCGGATCGAGGCCGAGCTGCCGAACCTGCGCTGTGCCCTGGAGTACTGCCTGGGTGAACCGGACGGGGCAGAGCTGGGCAGCATCTTGCGGGCTCCCTCTGGTTCTGCTGGGTGGGTTGCGGCCGGCTCTCGGAGGGGCGGCACTGGCTGGAGCGCAGCCTCGAACTGGAGCCGGGTCATGAGCACGCCCGCCTGAAGGCCCTGTGGGTCCTCGGCTATGTGGCGATCCTCCAGGGCGACACCGTGCCGGCGCTGGCGGCGCTGCAGGAGTGCCGTCTGGAGGCGGCGCGGTCCGCGAATCCGACGGCGGTGGCGTACGCCGAGCACCGCACGGGCTGTCTGGCGCTCGTCTCGGACGACCTGCCTCGCGCGGAGGCACTCCTGCGCTCCTCGCTGGAGCGCTGCCAGGAGATCGGCGAGCTCAACAGCAACGTGCTGATGGCCCAGGTCGAGCTGGCGATGGCCCGCGCCTTCCTGGGCGACCTGCCGGACGCGGTGCGGCTGTGCGAGGACGTACGCCGGGTGTGCGAGGACCACGGCGAGCGGTGGGCGCGGTCGTACGCGCTGTACGTCCTGGCCTACGCGGCCTGGAGCGGGGGCGACGCGGCACGCGCGCGTGAGCTGCTCACCGACTGTCTGGCCTGCGCGTACGCCTTCCACGACCTGCTGGGCTCAGTGCTGTCGATCGAGCTCCTCGCCCTGGTCACGGTCACACAGGGCGACGCGGCCGAGGCCGCCGTGCTCCAGGGGGCGGCGGCCGCGCTGTGGCCGTCGGTGGGCCTCCCCCTGTTCGGCTCCGCCTGCTACAACGCCCCGCACGAGCTGTGCGAGGCGACGGCCCGGGAAGGGCTGGGCGACGAGCGGTTCGAGGAGTGTGTACGACAGGGCCGGGCGCTCGGCCGGGAGGCCGCGGTGTCCCGGGCACTGGGCCGCGCCCGTCAGCTCGACGGGCTGCCGGCACCGCGGGGCTCCGTGCGGTACACCGAAGCGACCCTCGACATGCAGCAACCCGCCGCCTCGCCCACCCGGAAGGGCGGGGAGACGGCGGGCTGAAGTGGTGCGTGTCCTACGGCCTGCCGGTGATCAGCGGGCGTAGTACTCGACGACGAGCTGCTCGTCGCAGATCACCGGGATCTCCTTGCGGTTCGGCTCGCGGTCCAGGCGGAAGGCCAGGGCGCGGAGGTTCACCTGGAGGTAGCGCGGGGTCTCGCCGTCGGGGGCGAAGCCGCCCTCACGGGCGATCGAGAAGAGGGTCTTCTCGCGGCTGCGCTCGCGGACCATCACGACGTCGTCGGGACGGACGCGGAAGGACGGCTTGTCGACCTTCTGACCGTTGACCTCGATGTGGCCGTGGACGACCATCTGGCGGGCCTGGTAGATCGTGCGGGCGATGCCCGAACGCAGGACCAGCGCGTCGAGACGACGCTCGAGCTCGATGATCAGGGCCTCACCGGTCTTGCCCTGAACCTTGGAGGCACGCTCGTAGGCGCGGACGAGCTGACGCTCGGACACGTCGTACTGCGCACGCAGACGCTGCTTCTCGAGCAGACGGACCTTGTAGTCCGAGTTCTGCTTGCGGCCACGGCCGTGCTCACCCGGGGGGTAGGGACGGGCCTCGAAGTACTTGACGGCCTTCGGGGTCAGCGCGATGCCGAGGGCACGCGACTTCTTGACCTTGGGGCGGGGCTGGTTCGCCACAATCTCTCATCTCTTGTGTTCGGCTCGTCAGAGTTATGGGAGGTCGCATCCGCAGCCGGGGAAACCCGCCGGGTCCGCGAAGGACCTGGTGGGCAGCCGCTCCCCTGGTCTGGGCACATACGTGCAGCACGCGAGTGGCCCACCGACCTTTCCCGTCGTACGACGAGCGGTGGTGGGCTGCCCGCGACACCATTCGAACGGTGCGCGACGCTCCTGGAACCCACTAGGGGCTCCGGCTGACCGTCCCGTTCTGACTGCACGGGACACAGCACTTCGAGGGATTCTACAGGGTGCTCAGGGCCGCTTGCGACCGAGGTGCTTGCGGGTCCACTCCACGGCGTCCGCGTACCGGGCCTCGGCGCCGTGCCGGGTGGGTTCGTAGTACTCGCGGTCCTTGATGGCGTCCGGCGCGTACTGCTGCTCGGCGATTCCCTCGGGCAGGTCGTGCGGGTAGACATACCCCTGGGCGTGCCCGAGCTTGGCGGCGCCCTTGTAGTGCCCGTCGCGCAGATGCGGTGGCACCGGCCCGGCCAGCCCTTTGCGTACGTCCTCCATGGCGGCGCCGATCGCCATGGTCGCGGCGTTGGACTTCGGGGCCAGGGCGAGCGCGATGGTGGCGTGGCTCAACGTCAGCGCGGCCTCCGGGAAGCCGATCATCGCCACGGCCTGGGCGGCGGCGACGGCTGTCGGCAAGGCGTTCGGGTCGGCCAGGCCGATGTCCTCGCTGGCGGAGATCATGAGGCGGCGGGCGATGAAGCGGGGGTCCTCGCCGGCCTCGATCATGCGGGCCAGGTAGTGCAGGGCCGCGTCGACGTCGGAGCCCCTGATGGACTTGATGAGGGCGCTGGCCACGTCGTAGTGCTGGTCGCCGTCGCGGTCGTACTTCACGGCCGCGCGGTCGACCGTCTCCTCCAGTGTGGTGAGGGAGACCTCCGGCTCGCCCTTGTCGAGCGCGGCCCCGGCGGCGGCCTCCAGGGCGGTCAGGGCACGGCGGGCGTCGCCGCCGGCGATCCGCAGGAGGTGGTCCTCGGTGTCCACGGGCAGGGCGACGGCGTCCTTCAGGCCGCGCTCGTCGCTCAGCGCCCGCTTCAGCAGTCCTCTGACGTCGTCGTCGCTGAGGGGTTCGAGGGTCAGCAGCAGGGACCGGGACAGCAGCGGGGAGATGATCGAGAAGTACGGGTTCTCGGTGGTCGCCGCGATCAGGGTCACCCAGCGGTTCTCGACCGCGGGGAGCAGGGAGTCCTGCTGGGCCTTGCTGAAGCGGTGGATCTCGTCGAGGAAGAGGACGGTCTCCTTGCCGAAGCCGCCGGTGGCGCGGCGGGCGCCGTCGATGACCGCGCGGACCTCCTTGACGCCGGCGGTGATCGCGGAGAGCTCCACGAAACGCTTGTTGGTGGCCTTGGAGACGACGTACGCCAGGGTCGTCTTGCCGGTGCCGGGCGGGCCCCAGAGGATCACCGAGGAGGGTCCGGCGGGGCCACCGCTGCCCTCGCCGACCAGTCTGCGCAGCGGCGAGCCCGGCTTGAGCAGGTGCTGCTGGCCCACCACCTCGTCGAGGGTGCGCGGGCGCATCCGGACCGCCAGGGGGCTGCCGGCCGGGTCCTTCTCCTGGCGCTCTTCCGCCGCGGCGGTGAACAGATCGGGCTCCACGTTCAAAACCCTATGTCACGCCACTGACAACGCCTGAGGCTCAGGCCCAGAGCTTGTCGCCCCAGCGGGTCAGGATCAGCATCGCGATGATGCCGCAGTGGGTGACCGGCAGGACCCAGGTGAACTCGGAGAGGAAGCGCTTGAGCCAGCCCGGCGACGGCAGCAGGTCGTTGCGGACGTTGAACGAGGTCACGTACCAGAACATCGTGATCGTCGCGACCCAGGCCAGCGAGCACCACAGGCACAGGGCGTTGATCCGGTACAGCGACTGGAACTGCAGCCAGGTGACGAAGGCCACGCCGAAGAGCGTGCCGAAGTTGAAGGTGAGCCAGTACCAGCGCGGGAAGGTGGCGCGCGTCAGCAGGCTCACGCCGACGCAGATGACGATGCCGTAGCAGACGAGGCCGAGCATCGGGTTGGGGAACCCGAAGGCGGCCGCCTGCTTGCTCTCCATCACGCTGCCGCAGGAGACGATCGGGTTGAGGGAGCAGCTCGGCGTGAACGTCTTGCCGCTGACCTTGCCCTCGAGGATCTTGAACTTGTCGATCGTGATGACCCACGCGGCGAGCAGTCCGGCGGCGCCGGTGATCACCAGCAGCAGGGCGAAGGCACGGCTGCCGCCCACCGTACGGGGCGCGGCGTCGGCGCTCGCCGACGAGGGCTCGGGCTCCGTGGAGACGTTTTTCACTGTGGTCTTGCTCATCACGCCGATCCGTCTGCTTGAGAGTTGGACCTTCTTCGGGCAGGGGCCATTGTGCCGCACGCGGAGGCTTGTCCACCGTTCGGTGGACATAAGGAAGTACGCACGGTCGTCCCTGAGCGTTCGGTTCCGGCCGAGGCTCGTGGGCATGACCACACAGGCGAGCGAACGCGCGGTGGACGTTCGAGGGTTGCGCAAGCGGTACGGCGACGTGACCGCGGTCGACGGGATCGATCTGGGCATCCGCAGGGGCGAGGTCTTCGGCCTGCTCGGGCCCAACGGCGCGGGCAAGAGCACCACGGTGGAGATCCTCCAGGGCAACCGTGGCCGGGACGCGGGTGAGGTGTCCGTGCTCGGCGTGGACCCGGCGCACGGCACGCGCGCGTGGCGATCCCGTGTGGGAATCGTCTGGCAGGACGAATCCGCGCCCGCCGAGTTGACGGTCGCGGAAACCGTCCGGCATTTCGCCCGCTACTACCCGCGGCCGCGGGACCCCGAGGAGGTCATCGGTCTGGTCGGTCTGGAGGCGAAGGCGGGCAGCCGGATCAAGGCCCTGTCGGGCGGCCAGCGCCGGCGCCTCGACGTGGCGCTCGGGGTGATCGGAGACCCCGAGCTGCTGCTCCTGGACGAGCCGACGACCGGTTTCGACCCGGCGGCCCGGCGTCAGTTCTGGGACCTGATCCGCAGGCTGTCCGGCGAGGGCACGACGATCCTGCTCACCACGCACTACCTGGAGGAGGCCGAGGCGCTCGCCGACCGGCTGGCCGTGGTCTCCCGGGGCAAGGTCGTCGCCGAGGGCGAGCCGGCCGCTCTGCGGGAACGGTACGGCTCCGGCGCCACCGTCGAGTGGACCGAGCCGGACGGCGCCCCGCGCGCGGAGCACACCGACACCCCGACCAGGACGGTCGCCGAGCTGATGCGCCGCTTCGACGGCGAGATCCCGGGCCTCCAGGTCAGCCGCCCCACGCTGGAGGACGTCTACCTCCGGCTCACCGGACAGGAGGACGCGCGATGACCACGACCGCGGTACGGTCCCGGACCGACGCCCGCGCGGAGCGGCTGCCCGGCGTCTGGGGGCTCGGGCTCCGGCGGGGCTCCCTCGAGATCAGGCAGTTCTTCCGCCAGCGCGACCAGGTGGTGTTCACCTTCGCCTTCCCGGTGGTCTTCCTGTTCCTGTTCGCGTCGATCTTCAGCGACGACGTGGAGGGGGCGGGCATCAAGGCCTCGCAGCTGTACGTCCCGGCGATGATGGCCGCCGGCATCATGTCGACGAGCTTCCAGTCGCTCGGTGTCTCGATCGCCGTCGAGCGGGACGAGAAGGTGCTGCGCCGACTGCGCGGGACACCGATGCCGCCGGCGGCGTACTTCCTCGGCAAGATCTGGCTGGTTCTCGTCACCGGCGTCCTGGAGACGGCGATCCTGCTGCTCGTCGGCACCACGCTGTACGACGTCGACCTGCCGTCGGACGCCGGCCGGTGGTTCGCCTTCGGCTGGATCTTCGTGCTCGGCCTCACGGCGTGCGCGCTGCTCGGCATCGCGATCAGTTCGGTGCCCAAGTCCGCCAAGAGCGCGAGTTCCGTGGTCGTCCTGCCCTTCCTGGTCCTGCAGTTCATCTCCGGGGTGTACATCGCGATCGACACGATCCCCGACTGGATGCTGAACATCGGCGCGCTGTTCCCGCTGAAGTGGATGTGCCAGGGGCTGCGCGGGGTGTTCCTGCCGGACTCGGCGCAGGTCCTGGAGCAGGCCGGCGGCTGGGAGTTCGGGCGCACCGCCCTGGTGCTGGGGGCGTGGTGCGTCGGAGGATTGCTGCTGTGTCTGCTGACCTTCCGGTGGAAGAACCGGCGCGACGGGTGAACGGTCCGGCGGACGCCGTGGGCGCGTACTCCTGGGACCGCTCCTTCCGGCTCTGGGACACCTACTTCGCGCTGATCTGGCTGGCCACCCTGGTGTTCGTGCTGGGCACGGGACACCCGGGGTGGCCGGTCCGCGTCACCGCGGCGGCGCTGCTGGTGCCGCTGGTCCCGCTCTTCGTACGGGTCGGGCGGCCCCTGCTCCAGCAGGATCCGCCCCTCGGGCGCGAGGCTCTCATCTACCTCGGCGCGATGATGGCGCTGTTCCTGCCCTCGGCGATCCTGGTCGGCGAGACCCGGCTGATGACCTTCGCGCTCGTCCCGCAGTGCTTCATGACGCTGCGGATGCGGTGGGCGCTGACCGCCGTGGCCGTGATCAACCTCGCGCCCGTGGTGGGCTGGGCACTGCTGTGGTGGCCGAGCGACCAGGACGTCTTCTTCAACGGCATGTTCGCCGTCGTCACCCTGGTCTTCTCGGTGGCCGTCGGCAGCTATGTCATCCGGATCATCGAGCAGAGCCAGGAACGGGCGGCGCTGATCGCCGAGTTGGACTCCAGCCGGCACGAGGTCTCGCGGCTGTCGGCGGCGCACGGGGCGCTGGCCGAGCGGGAGCGGATGGCCCGGGAGATCCACGACACCCTCGCGCAGGGCTTCACCAGCCTGCTGATGCTGGTCCAGGCCGTCGAGGCCGAGCTCGACCATGACGTGCCGCAGGCCCGCCGCCATCTGGCCCTGATGGACGAGACGGCCCGGCTGAACCTCGCCGAGGCCCGGGCCCTGGTCGCCGGCGGCACTCCGGCCGACCTGGACGGTGCGACGCTGCCGGACGCCCTGTTCCGGCTGGCGACCCGGCACTCCGCCGAGCTCGACGTGACCGGCCCGGTCCGTCCGCTGCCCGCGGGCCCCGAGGTCGTCGCCCTGCGCGCGTGCCAGGAGGCGCTCACGAACTGCCGTAAGCACGCCGGAAGTTCGGCGACGGTGGGTATCGAACTCGGCTACGCCGACGACAGCCTCACCCTCGTCGTGCGGGACGACGGCGACGGCTTCGACCCGGGGGCCGTCTGTGACGGCTACGGTCTGGCGGGGCTCCGCGCCCGCGCCGCCGAGGTCGGCGGGACGGTCGGGGTGCACAGCGCGCCCGGCGGCGGCACCACGGTCACCGTCCGCCTGCCCGTACCACCCCCGAGGAGCTGTTCATGATCCGGATCATCCTGGCCGACGACCACCCCGTCGTACGGGAGGGCCTGCGGGCCATGCTGACGGCGGAGCCGGACCTGGAGGTGATCGCGGACGCGTCCAGCGGGCCGCAGGCGGAGGCGCTGGCCGCGGCGCTCCGGCCCGACATCGTGCTGATGGACCTGCGGATGCCGGGCGGCTCGGGCGTGGAGTCGATCGGGCGGATGACGGAGGCGGGGCTGCCCTGCCGGATCATCGTCCTGACGACGTACGAGACGGACGGGGACATCCTGCGGGCCGTGGAGGCGGGCGCGGCGGGTTATCTCCTCAAGGACCTGCCCCGGGCCGAACTGGCCGAGTCCGTACGGGCCGCCGCACGCGGCGAGACCGTCCTGGCTCCCACGGTCGCCGCCCGCCTGGTCGACCAGTTGCGCACCAGACCGGAACGTCCGCGGCTCTCGGAGCGCGAGACGGCGGTGCTGCGCCTGGTGGCGGAGGGCTGCACGAACGCGGAGATCGGGCGCAGGCTGTTCATCGGCGAGTCGACGGTGAAGACCCATCTCCTGCGCGTCTTCGGCAAGTTGGGAGTCGCCGACCGGACGGCCGCCGTGACGAGCGCGATGCGGTACGGACTCCTCGACCAGTGAGGGAAGGGCGCCGGCCACATGCCCGGCGCCCTTCACCCGCGGTACTGCTAACCGAGCCTGGACTCCAGCTCCGCCACGATCTCGTTGACCCCGATCGCCGACTGCTCCCCGGACTCCATGTCCTTGAGCTGTACGACGCCCTCGGCGAGGTCGCGCTCACCGGCGACGATCGTGTAGCGGGCGCCGCTGCGGTTGGCGTTCTTCATGGCGCTCTTGAGGCCCTTGACGCCGTAGGAGAAGCCGGTGGCGATGCCGAGCTTGCGCAGCTCGATCACCTTGGCGAAGAGAATCCGCCGCGCCTCCTCGCCCAGCGGGACCGCGAACACGCTGGTCGTGGGGGGCAGTTCGAGCTCGACGCCCTCCGCCTCCAGTGCGAGGACCGTACGGTCGACGCCGAGCGCCCAGCCGACGGACGGGAGCGCGGGGCCGCCGATCATCTCCGACAGACCGTCGTAGCGGCCGCCGCCGCCCACCGCGGACTGGGAGCCCAGGCCGTCGTGGACGAACTCGAAGGTCGTACGGGTGTAGTAGTCGAGGCCGCGCACCAGCTTCGGGTCGTCCTCGAAGGCCACCCCGGCCGCGGTGATCAGCTCGCGGACCTCCTCGTGGTACGCCTTGCAGGCGTCGCAGAGGTAGTCGCGCAGCAGCGGGGCGTCTCCGAGCTGCTTCTGCACCTCCGGGCGCTTGTCGTCGAGGACGCGCAGCGGGTTGATCTCCGCGCGGCGCAGGGTCTCCTCGTCGAGGTCGAGGCCCCGGAGGAAGGTCTGCAGCGCCTCCCGGTACACCGGGCGGCACTCCTTGTCGCCCAGGCTGTTGAGCAGGATGCGGAAGTTCCTGAGGCCCAGCGAGCGGTACGCCTGGTCGGCCAGGATGATCAGCTCGGCGTCCAGCGCCGGGTCCTCGGCGCCGATCGCCTCGGCGCCGACCTGCGAGAAGTGCCGGTACCGGCCCTTCTGCGGACGCTCGTAGCGGTAGTACGAGCCGGAGTACCAGAGCTTGACCGGCAGGTTGCCGAGCTTGTGCAGGTTCGCCTCCAGCGCCGCGCGCAGCACGGACGCCGTGCCCTCGGGGCGCAGGGCCAGCTTGGTGCCGCCCTTGGTCTCGAAGGCGTACATCTCCTTGGTGACGATGTCGGTGGACTCGCCAACCCCGCGCGCGAACAGCTCCACGTTCTCGAAGCCGGGCGTCTCGATGTAGCCGTAGCCGGAGGTGCGCAGGGGTGCGGCGATCGCGTCGCGGACGGCCAGGAACTTGGCGCTGTCCGGCGGGATCAGGTCGTACGTGCCCTTGGGGGCCTGAAAGGTGCTCACGAAGTCTCTCGTCACATTCCTCGTCGGGGAGCCTCGGAGGCTCCCTGGCCGGCGGCCACTTCCCGCAGATACGGGTTGGTGGCGCGCTCCTGGCCGATGGTCGTCTGGGGGCCGTGGCCGGACAGCACCACGGTCGAGTCGTCGAGCGGCAGGCACACGCGCGCCAGCGAGTCGAGCATCTCGGCCATGTCACCGCCGGGCAGGTCGGTGCGTCCGATGGAGCCGGCGAAGAGCAGATCCCCTGAGAAGAACACGGACGGGATCTCCGCGGTCTCGGGCATCTGGAAGGTCACCGACCCCTTGGTATGGCCGGGCGCGTGCGCGACGGACAGTTCCAGCCCCGCCAGCTCCAGCTTCGCGCCGTCGGTCAGCACCCTGACGTCGTCCGGCTCGCCCACGGTGATCTCGCCCATCAGCGGCATGCCGATCGACCGGCCGAGACCCATCGACGGGTCGTTCATCATGTACCGGTCCTCGGGGTGGATCCAGGCCGGCACGTCGTGCGCGCCGCAGACCGGGACGACCGAGGCCACGTGGTCGATGTGGCCGTGGGTGAGGACGACGGCGACGGGCTTGAGCCGATGCTTCTTCAGCGCTTCCTCGACGCCTTCGGCGGCCTGGTGGCCGGGGTCGATGATCACGCACTCCTCACCGGCGGCGGGGGCGACGAGATAACAGTTCGTCCCCCAGGCCCCGGCGGGGAACCCGGCAATGAGCACGATCGTCCTCGGTTTGTGTCGGTACGGGCGGTCTTCCGGGCAGCTGCCCCAGTGGTCAGAGCCTACCGGCGCTGCCGATTCCTCAGCGAACCCATATACGGTACGGGGCACACGCAGGCGGTCGGTTCATAGGACGCATGCGTACCGGTCGGCGGACGAGACGCATGAGGAGAGAACCCCGTGGTCACCCAGGAACAGCGGAAGCGGCAGCTCGCGCGGGAGAAGTTCTTGCGGCAGCAGCAGCGGCGCACGGCCGCGCGCCGCAAGGCCCGCGTACGCAACTCTGTGATCGCGTCGGTGCTCGGCGTGGTCCTGGTGGGCAGCCTCGCGCTCTACACCTCCGGGGTCATGAAGAGCGACGACAAGGCCAACGCGAGCTCCCGGACGAGCCCCAGTGCGGCGGCCACCAGCAAGGCGCCGGACCCGTGCGACAAGCCCGCCGCCGGCAAGGTCGAGACGCAGACCTGGAAGAAGGAGCCGGCGATGTCCATCGACGAGTCGGCCAAGTACACCCTGGACCTCGCGACGACCTGCGGCAAGATCGACATCGCGCTGAAGGCGTCGGCGGCCCCGCACACCGTGAACTCGTTCGACTTCCTCGCGAACAAGGGCTTCTTCGACCACACCAAGTGCCACCGGCTCACCACCAACGGCATCTACGTCCTGCAGTGCGGCGACCCGACGGGCTCCGGCAGCGGCGGGCCGGGCTACACCATCCCGGACGAGAATCTGAAGGACAAGAGCCTCAAGTCCAACGTCTACCCGGCGGGCACCGTCGCGATGGCGAACACCGGGCAGGCGCACACTGGAGGTAGCCAGTTCTTCCTGGTCTACCAGGACAGCCAGCTGCCCCCGAGCTACACCCCGTTCGGGACCATCTCGGAATCCGGTATGAAGGTGCTGAAGAAGATCGCCGCGGCCGGTGAGAGCACCGGCGCGGGCGACGGCGCGCCGAACGCGACCGTCGTGATCAACAAGGCGACTGTCACCAAATCCTGACCGTCAACTGCGGAATTTCGGTCGCGCGGGATGCGGACAGGCAACCCGCCGGTCGCCTATGTTGGCCGTGACGAAACTGTGGACGATGCCCGGGGGCGAGCGAGCCTCCCGCAGGCATCATGTGGAGGAGGCGCTGTGAGCAGCGACCCGTGGGGCCGCGTCGACGAGACGGGGACCGTGTACGTGCGTACGGCCGACGGCGAGCAGGTCGTCGGTTCCTGGCAGGCCGGCTCCCCCGACGAAGCCCTGGCCTACTTCGAGCGCAAGTACGAGGGCCTGGTTGTCGAGATCGGCCTCCTCGAGAAGCGAGTGAAGACCACCGACCTGTCGGCGAAGGACGCTTCTGCGGCCATCGACCACATCCGCGAGCAGGTCGACGCGCATCACGCGGTCGGCGACCTGGACGCGCTCAAGGTGCGGTTGGACAAGCTCGTGGAGACCGTCGACAAGCGCCGCGAGGAGCGCAAGCAGCAGCGCGCGAAGCAGTCCGACGAGGCCCGGCACGCCAAGGAGGCGCTGGTCGTCGAGGCGGAGGAACTGGCCCAGTCCGACCAGTGGCGGGCCGCCGGTGAGCGGTTGCGCGCGCTGGTGGACACCTGGAAGGGGCTGCCGCGCCTGGACCGCAAGTCCGACGACGAGCTCTGGCACCGCTTCTCGCACGCCCGCTCGGCGTTCTCCAAGCGCCGCAAGGCCCACTTCGCGTCGCTGGACGCGCAGCGCGAGGATGCCCGCAGGACCAAGGAGCGGCTGGTCGGCGAGGCCGAGGCGCTGTCCGGGTCGACGGACTGGGGTCCGACGGCCGCCCGCTACCGCGAGCTGATGGCCGAGTGGAAGGCCGCGGGCCGCGCCCAGCGCGAGCACGAGGACGACCTGTGGAACCGCTTCCGCGGCGCCCAGGACGTGTTCTTCGCCGCCCGCAGCTCGGTCTTCGCCGAGCGTGACGCGGAGCAGACCGAGAACCTCAAGCTGAAGGAGGAGCTGGCCGAGGAGGCCGAGAAGCTCCTGCCGATCGGCGACCTGAAGACCGCCCGCGCCGCCTTCCGTACCCTCAACGAGCGCTGGGAGGCCATCGGTCACGTCCCGCGGGACGCCCGGCCGAAGGTCGAGGGCCGGATGCACGCCGTGGAGCGCGCCCTCCAGGAGGCCGAGGAGACCGAGTGGCGCCGGACCAACCCGGAGGCACGCGCGCGTGCCGCGGGTCTGACCGGTCAGCTCCAGGCTGCCGTGGACAAGCTCAGGGGCCAGATCGACCAGGCGCGCGCCCAGGGCAACAACGCCAGGGCCGACAAGCTGGAGCGTGAGCTGGAGGGCCGCCAGGCGCTCCTCGACCAGGCGCTCAAGGGTCTCGAGGAGTTCGGCGGCTGAGAAAGCCGTACACACGAAAGGGCCCCGGTTTCCCGGGGCCCTTTTCGCATGTCGTCTACGACCGGTTCCGCGCCGATGTCACGCGGTACACGTCGTACACGCCCTCCACGCCCCTGACCGCCTTCAGGACGTGGCCGAGGTGCTTCGGGTCGCCCATCTCGAAGGTGAAGCGGGAGGTGGCGACGCGGTCGCGGGAGGTCTGGACGGCCGCGGAGAGGATGTTGACGTGCTGGTCGGACAGGACGCGGGTGACGTCGGACAGGAGCCGGGAGCGGTCCAGGGCCTCGACCTGTATGGCGACCAGGAACACCGAGGACTGCGTGGGCGCCCATTCGACCTCGAGGATGCGCTCGGGCTCGCGGGACAGTGACTCCACGTTGACGCAGTCGCTGCGGTGAACCGATACACCACTACCCCGGGTGACGAAGCCGATGATCGGGTCGCCCGGGACGGGGGTGCAGCAGCGGGCCAGCTTGACCCACACGTCGTCGACGCCCTTGACCACGACACCGGGGTCCTGGTTGCTCCGCCGCTTGCGACCGCGGGTGCGGGACGGCGGGACCGCCTCGTCCATCTCCTCGGTGGCCGCCTCCTCGCCGCCGAGCGCCTGGACCAGCTTCTGCACGATGTTCTGCGCGGAGACATGGCCCTCGCCGATCGCCGCGTACAGGGCGGAGATGTCGGAGTAGCGCATCTCGTGCGCGAGCGTGACGAGGGAGTCGCCGGTGAGGATGCGCTGGATCGGCAGGTTCTGCTTGCGCATCGCGCGGACGATGGCGTCCTTACCCTGCTCGATCGCCTCGTCGCGGCGCTCCTTGGAGAACCAGGCGCGGATCTTGTTGCGGGCCCGCGGCGACTTCACGAAGTTCAGCCAGTCCCGGGACGGCCCGGCCCCGGGCGCCTTGGACGTGAAGACCTCGACGAGGTCGCCGTTGTCCAGGGTCGACTCCAGCGGCACGAGACGGCCGTTGACGCGGGCTCCTATGGTGCGGTGGCCCACCTCGGTGTGCACCGCGTACGAGAAGTCCACCGGGGTGGCGCCGGCTGGCAGCGCTATGACGTCGCCCTTGGGGGTGAAGACGAAGACCTCGTTGCGCGAGAGGTCGAAGCGCAGGGACTCCAGGAACTCACCGGGGTCCTCGGTCTCCTTCTGCCAGTCGAGGAGCTGGCGCAGCCACGCCATGTCGTTGAGGTGGTCGTCCTTGCCGGTGGTCCTCGGCTGGTCCGAGCGGACCTTGGAGGTGCCGGCGACGGCCTCCTGCTTGTACTTCCAGTGCGCGGCGATGCCGTACTCGGCGCGGCGGTGCATGTCGAACGTGCGGATCTGGAGTTCGACGGGCTTGCCGTTGGGGCCGATGACCGTGGTGTGCAGCGACTGGTACATGTTGAACTTCGGCATCGCGATGTAGTCCTTGAACCGGCCGGGGACCGGGTTCCATCGCGCGTGCACGGTGCCGAGAGCGGCGTAGCAGTCGCGGACGGTGTCCACGAGGACCCGGATGCCGACCAGGTCGTAGATCTCCGCGAAGTCGCGGCCGCGGACGATCATCTTCTGGTAGACGCTGTAGTAGTGCTTCGGGCGGCCGGTGACAGTGGCCTTGATCCGGGCCGCGCGCAGGTCGGACTGCACCTCGTCGGTCACTATGGCCAGGTACTCGTCACGCTTGGGCGCCCGCTCGGCCACCAGCCGTACGATCTCGTCGTACATCTTGGGGTAGAGGATCGCGAACGCGAGGTCCTCCAGCTCCCACTTGATGGTGTTCATGCCGAGGCGGTGGGCGAGCGGCGCGTAGATCTCCAGCGTCTCGCGCGCCTTCTTCTCCTGCTTCTCGCGCTTGAGGTAGCGCATGGTGCGCATGTTGTGCAGGCGGTCGGCGAGCTTGATGACCAGCACGCGCGGGTCCTTGGCCATGGCCACGACCATCTTGCGCACGGTCTCGGCCTGCGCGGCCTCGCCGAACTTGACCTTGTCCAGCTTGGTGACGCCGTCGACGAGCAGCGCGACCGAGTCGCCGAAGTCGCGGCGGAGCTGGTCGAGGCCGTACTCGGTGTCCTCGACCGTGTCGTGCAGCAGGCCGGCCATCAAGGTCGCCGGGTCCATGCCGAGCTCGGCGAGGATCGTGGTCACCGCGAGGGGGTGGGTGATGTACGGGTCGCCGCTCTTGCGCTTCTGGCCGCGGTGCCAGCGCTCGGCGACCTGGTAGGCGCGCTCGATCTGGCGCAGGGTCGCGGTCTCGATCTTCGGGTCGTTGCTGCGCACTATCCGCAGCAGGGGCTCGAGGACCGGGTTGTACGGGTTGGAGCGCTGCACGCCGAGCCGGGCGAGACGGGCGCGGACGCGGTTCGAGGAGCCGGTGCGGGCGGGCTGGCCCGTATTCGGGCGGACCGCGGGGGCCGACTGCGCGGAGCTCTCGGCCGGGGCCGGCTTGGGCCGGGCCGACTCGGCCGGCTTGTCGACGGGCGCGGACTGGGCGTGCTCGACCGGCCCGCGGGCGTCGTTCGTCGCGTTCTTCGCGTCCGGCGCGGGCTTCGCCGCGGGCGCCGAGCCGGGCTCGGGCTTGGCGGCGGTCAGTGGCTGGGCCTCGTCTGGCAAGAGGACTCCTCGTGCGCGATCCGAATCCCCCGGTCAGGCTCCGGAGAACCCATGGTAGCGATCCTGCGCCCCGGGATCGCTACCAGCCCGATGTGAGGGACGTCTACCGGTGGAACGCGTGGCGCGGCAGTCGGCATTCCGGTCGGTGTCCCGCGGGTGCCGGTGGGGCGTGCAGAGGCCCCCAGGGGCTTCGGTCCGTCGGCGGCGAACGCGCCGTCGTGGCTGGTCGCGCGGTTCCCCCGGCCGCACGAGCGCGAAACGGCCGCCCCGGAGAGCCCGGGGCGGCCGTTTCCGTAGCGTACTGGTGGGTCAGACCACGAGCAGTGCCTCCAGCGGAGCACCCGCCAGGGCCGGCTCCAGGCGGGCCCGCCCGCCCAGGAAGCCCAGCTCCATCAGGACCGCCAGGCCCGCGACCTCGGCACCCGCCCTGCGGATCAGCTCGATCGAGGCCTCGGCCGTACCGCCCGTGGCCAGGACGTCGTCGACGATCAGGATGCGGTCGTCGGCGGACAGGTCCTCCGCGTGCACCTCGATCTCCGCCGAGCCGTACTCCAGGTCGTACGCCTGGCTGAGGGTCGCCCCGGGGAGCTTGCCCGCCTTGCGCACGGGGATGAAGCCGAGTCCCGCGCGGACGGCGACCGGGGCGCCGAGGATGAAGCCGCGGGCCTCCAGGCCGACGATCTTCGTGGCACCGGTGTTCGCGGCGACCACGGCCAGCGCGTCGGTGAGCGCCGTGAACGCCGCCGGGTCCGCCAGGAGCGGGGTGATGTCCTTGAACATCACGCCCGGCTCCGGGTAGTCGGCCACATCACGGATACGGCTGAGCAGCAGCTCCTCGATGCCCGTCATCGGCGCTTACCCGACGGACGGCCACGGCCGCGGCCACGGGACGCGGGCTGGGTGCGGGGACCGACGACTGCGTGGGCGGCGTCGTCGTCCGGCTCGTCGGAGACGGGACGCGTGTCGGCCGGCTGCCCCTCGGCGGACGCCTGGGCGCGCTTGGCCAGGACCCGCTTCTTGAGGGCCTTCATCGCCGGCTCGCGCTCCTTGAGGTCGGCGACGAGCGGCGTGGCGATGAAGATCGAGGAGTACGCACCGGCGGCGAGGCCGACGAACAGCGACAGCGAGATGTCGTTGAGCGTGCCCGCGCCGAGGAAGCCGCCACCGATGAACAGCAGGCCCGCCACCGGAAGCAGCGCGACCACCGTGGTGTTGATCGAGCGCACCAGGGTGCTGTTGATCGAGCGGTTGGCGATGTCGCTGTAGGTCTCGCGGTTCTGCTTGGTGATGTCCTTGGTCTGCTCCTTGAGGGAGTCGAAGACGACCACCGTGTCGTAGAGCGAGTAACCGAGGATGGTCAGCAGACCGATCACCGTGCCCGGCGTGACCTCGAAGCCGACGAGGGCGTAGATGCCGACGGTGATGGTGATGTCGTGGATCAGGGCGACGAGGGCGGCGATGGCCATGCGCCACTCGAAGGCGATCGCCAGATAGATCACGACGAGGACCATGAAGATCACCAGGCCCTGCCAGGCCTTCTTGGCGATCTGGTCACCCCAGCTGGGCCCGACCAGGTCGGCGGCGATAGTCTCCGGGTCCACCTTGAAGTCCTTGGCCAGATCGGTCTTGACCTGGTCGGACTGCTTGGTGTCCATGTCGGCGATCTGGATGCGCAGCGTGCCGTTGCCGAGCTTCTGGACGACGGCGTCGTGGCCGGAGGCCTCCTTCGCGAAGTCCTCTGCCTGGGAGACCGAGACGCTGGTCTTCTGGGTGGTGAAGACAGCGCCGCCCTGGAAGTCGATGCCCATGTTGAGGCCGCGTACCGCGAGGCCCAGGATCGCCGTGATGGTGATCAGGATCGAGATGCCGTACCAGAGCTTGCGGTGACCGATGAAGTCGTAGCTGATCTCGCCACGGTGCAGTCGGGCGCCGAGGTTGCCGAGTTTCGACATGCTCACGCCTCCTTCGTCTCAACGGGGGCGGCTGGACGGCGGGTGCGGCGCAGCGGCGGCTTGGCACCCAGGCTCTCCGGGTCGAGCCCGGACCACTTGCTGCCGCTGGCGAAGAACTTCCGGCGGGCCAGCAGCGTCATCAGCGGCTTGGTGAAGAAGAAGACCACGACCACGTCGAGCACGGTGGTCAGACCGAGCGTGAACGCGAAGCCCTGCACCTTGCCGACCGTCACGATGAACAGCACCGCGGCGGCGAGGAACGACACGAAGTCGGAGACCAGGATGGTGCGCCGGGCACGCGGCCAGGCCCGTTCGACGGCGGGGCGCAGCGAGCGGCCCTCGCGGATCTCGTCCCTTATGCGTTCGAAGTACACGATGAACGAGTCCGCGGTGATACCGATCGCGACGATGGCACCGCACACGGCCGGCAGGTTCAGCGCGAAGCCGATGGCCGGGCCGAGCAGCGCCATGAGCACGTAGGTGAGGATGGCGGAGACGAGCAGCGAGGCCATCGCGACGAGAGACAGACCCCGGTAGTAGGCCACCAGGTAGACGACGACCAGGAGGAGGCCGATGGCACCCGCGAGGAGACCGGCGTGCAGCTGGTCACCGCCGAGCGCCGCGGTCACCGTGGTGACGCTCTGCTCCTGGAAGGAGAGCGGGAGGGCACCGTACGACAGCATGTTCGCGAGGTTCTGGGCCTCCTTCTGCGTGAAGCTGCCGGAGATCTGGGCGCTGCCGCCGGTGATCGAGGAGCTGACGTAGGGGCTGGAGACGACGTCGCCGTCGAGGACGATGCCGAACTCGTTCTGCGGCGAAGAGTTCTTCGCGAGCTGGCCCGTGACGTCCGCGAACTTCTTGGCGCCCTTGCTGTTGAAGGTCATGGTGACCTGCCAGCCGGAGGCGTTCTGGGTGTCGAAGACCGCCTGGGCCTTCTTGACCTCGGTGCCGTCGACGGCGGCCGGGCCGAGCAGGTACTTGTACCAGACGCCGGAGCTCTCGCCGCAGCCCACGGTGGTCTCGCCCGGCTTGGCGCCTTCGCCCGCGGTGGTGCGCTGCGCCTTCTTGGAGCAGTCCAGGGCGGTGTACTGGGCCTGGAGCTTGGCCTCGGCGGCGGAGGGAGCGGTGCTCGCGGGGGCCGACGGGGACGCGGAGCTCGACGCGCTCGCGGACGCCGACGGCGTGGCGTCGGCCTTCAGCGCGTCGGTGACGGCGCGGCCCTGCGAGCTGGCGGAGGCCGACGGGGAGGACGACGAGGTCGCCTTCTCACCCGTGGAGCCGGACTTGCTCGCGGAGGGGCTCGGCGACGCGGTCGAGGAGCCGCTGGCGGAGGGGCTCGGCGAGGCGGCGGCGGGGCCGGTGGCGTCCTGCGCGAGGACCGGACGGAAGTACAGCTTGGCGGTGGTGCCGACCTGGTCGCTGGCCTCCTTGGAGTTCGTGCCCTTGGGGATGTTCACGATGATGTTGCGATCACCCTGGGTCTGCACCTCCGCCTCGGAGACGCCCAGGCCGTTGACACGGCGGTTCATGATGTCGACCGCGGTGTCCATGTTGGCCTTGTTGATCGCGGACCCCTGGTCGGCCTTGGCCTCCAGCGTGATGCTGGTGCCTCCGGCAAGGTCGATGCCGAGACGCGGGGTGGTGTGTCCGGAGAGGAACATTCCACCGGTGAGCGCCACGATGGCGATCAGGATCAGGGCCAGCGTGCGCCCTGGCTTGCTCTGGGCACTCGCGCTCCGGCCCCTTTTGGGTGCTGCCACCTTCTCGTACTCCCTCTCGGGCCGCTCTCGCGCCGGATCGGCGGGCGGGCGGCCATGACTGGTGTCGGGATCCCGTGCGAGCCACGCAGGTCCGGGGCGCGCCGAGCTGGCCCGCGCGCCCCGGAGTGCGACTACTTCGCGTCGGAGTCGCCGTCGGTCTTCTTCGGCTCGTCGTCCGACTTCGCCTCGGCGGCCTCGGCGGGCGCGTCGTCGGCGGGCTCCTCGGCCGTGTCCTTCTTACCGAGGTCGACGGACTTCTCGTCGGAGGCGGCGGCAGCTTCGTCGGCGGACTCGTCGGTCTCGGTGAGGGAGGAGGCGTCGTCCGGGACGACGTCGGAGTCGGACTTCAGGTCGTGCTCGATGCCGTGGACGATGCGGTTGTACTCGTCGTCGGTCAGGACGGCACCGATGGAGTTCTTCGCGAAGAGAAGATCGACGCCGGGAGCGGCGTCGAGGAGGACCGTGTCCTCGTTGACCTCCTTGACCGTGGCGTACATGCCCCCGATGGTGCGGACGCCGCTGCCGGGCTGCATGTCGTTCCGCATGCTCGCGGCCTGCTGCTGCTTCTTCTTGGCCGAGCGGGTCATCAGGAACATGGCCCCGATGAGCACGATGAACGGGAGGAGGGTCACGAGACTCACGGGTCGGTACTTCCTTCACGCGACCGCGATGTGAGCGGCCTGATGGTTGGGGGTATGTCTGCCGTCGGCAAGGGCGGCATCGGCGGAGTCTAAGCGAGTCCGCGCGCAGGGAACAACGCTCAGCATCGCACCTGGGTTCCGGACCCGGCCAATGCTTCGCCGTCACAAAGGCATCACGTCCCGAACAGGTCCTGTTGTCCGTTTCCTGTGGACGCCGAGCGGGGCGGGGTGAGGCCGAGATGGGCCCATGCGGCGGGTGTGGCGACCCGTCCGCGCGGGGTGCGGGCGAGCAGACCCTCCCGTACCAGGAAGGGCTCGGCCACCTCTTCGACGGTCTCGCGCTCCTCCCCCACCGCGACCGCGAGCGTGGACAGGCCGACCGGGCCGCCGCCGAAGAGCTTGAGCAGGGCCACCAGGACGCCGCGGTCGAGGCGGTCGAGGCCGCGGGCGTCGACCTCGTAGACCTTGAGGGCCGCCGCGGCGATGTCGCGTGTGATGATCCCGTCGGCCTTGACCTGGGCGTAGTCGCGCACCCGGCGCAGCAGGCGGTTGGCGATACGGGGCGTGCCGCGGGAGCGTCCCGCGATCTCGGCGGCGCCGTCGGAGCCGATCTCGACGTCGAGCAGGTCGGCCGAGCGGTGGATGACGCGCTCCAGCTCGGCGGGCTCGTAGAACTCCATGTGGGCGGTGAAGCCGAAGCGGTCGCGCAGCGGGGGCGGCAGCAGGCCCGCGCGCGTGGTGGCGCCGACCAGGGTGAACGGCGGCAGGTCCAGGGGGATGGCGGTGGCGCCGGGGCCCTTGCCGACGATGACGTCGACGCGGAAGTCCTCCATCGCCATGTAGAGCATCTCCTCGGCGGGCCGCGACATGCGGTGGATCTCGTCGAGGAAGAGGACCTCGCCCTCCTGGAGGGAGGAGAGGATCGCGGCGAGGTCGCCGGCGTGCTGGATGGCGGGACCGCTGGTGATGCGGATCGGGGCGTTCATCTCGGCCGCGATGATCATCGAAAGGGTGGTCTTGCCGAGTCCGGGGGCGCCGGAGAGCAGTACGTGGTCGGCGGTGGCGCCGCGCGCGCGGGCGGCCCGCAGGACCAGGTCGAGCTGTTCGCGGACCTTCTCCTGGCCGATGAACTCGTCCAGGTCCTTGGGGCGCAGGGCGGCCTCGACGGCCTGGTCCTCACGGTCGGCGGACGCACCGACGAGCCGCTCGGCGGCGGTCTCGTCGGTGGTGTCGTCCCAGTTCACTGACGTTCTCCTAGCGGGCGCGGTTCAGGGTTTGCAGGGCGGCCTTCAGCAGCTGGCCGACCTGGGGCGTGCCCTCGGCCGCCTCCGCCTGGGGGGTCACGGCGGTGACGGCCTCGTCGGCCTCGCGCGTGGCGTAGCCGAGGCCGATCAGAGCGGCGTGCAGTTGATCGCGCCAGCCCTGGGTGACCGGGGCGCCGATCGCGGGGGCGCCGATCGGTTCGCCGAGCCGGTCCCTGAGTTCCAGGAGCAGCTTCTGGGCGCCCTTCTTGCCGATGCCGGGCACGGCGATGAGCGCCTTCTCGTCACCCGTGGCCACCGCGCGGCGCAGCGCGTCCGGCGCGTGCACGGCCAGCATGGCCTGGGCCAGCCGGGGGCCGACTCCGCTGGCGGTCTGCAGCAGTTCGAAGACCTGGCGTTCGTCGTCGTCGACGAAGCCGTAGAGGGTGAGGGAGTCCTCGCGGACGACGAGGGAGGTGGCGAGCTTGGCCAGCTGACCGAGGCGCAGGGTCGACAGCGTGTTCGGCGTGCATTGCACCGCCATGCCGACACCGCCGACCTCGACCACCGCGGCGTCGGGAGCGAGTGCGGCGACTGTGCCGCTCACGAAGGCGATCATGCCGTACGGCCTTTCCGTGCTGTGGTCCGTGCTGTGGCTGTGTGCAGGGCGACGGCCTGCTGGAGCCGGTTCTGGGCGGGCGCGCGCCAGATGTGGCAGATGGCGAGGGCGAGGGCGTCGGCGGCGTCGGCCGGCTTGGGCGGCGCGTCGAGTCGCAGCAGGCGGGTGACCATGGCACCGACCTGGGCCTTGTCGGCGCGCCCGCTGCCGGTGACGGCGGCCTTGACCTCGCTCGGGGTGTGCAGGGCGACGGGGATGCCGCGGCGGGCGGCACACAGCATGGCGACGGCGCTTGCCTGGGCCGTGCCCATCACCGTACGGACGTTGTGCTGGCTGAACACCCGCTCCACGGCCACGAATTCGGGCCGGTGCTCGTCCAGCCACTGTTCGATGCCCTGCTCGACGGCGACGAGGCGCTGCCCCAACTCGGCGTCCACGGGCGTGCGCACGACACCGACGCCGACCATCGTGAGCGGCCGGCCGGCAACTCCCTCGACCACACCGACACCGCACCGCGTCAGTCCGGGGTCCACCCCGAGTACGCGCACCGCGCCCCCTCCTTCGATCTCCTGTTTGTGCAGGCTATCTGCTGCCACCGACAACGGCGGCGGGCCGGTGGGGTGTGTCCCACCGGCCCGCCGGATCCGCTCAGTTCGCGGCAGCGTTACGCGTCGACCTTCTCCATGACCTCGTCGCTCACGTCGAAGTTGGCGAAGACGTTCTGCACGTCGTCGCTGTCCTCGAGCGCGTCGATCAGCCTGAAGATCTTCCTGGCGCCGTCCTCGTCCAGTTCGACCTGCATGGTCGGGACGAAGTTGGCGTCGGCGGAGTCGTAGTCGATCCCGGCGTCCTGGAGGGCGGTGCGGACGGCGACCAGGTCGGTGGCCTCGCTGAGCACCTCGAAGGACTCGCCCAGGTCGTTGACCTCCTCGGCGCCCGCGTCCAGGACGGCGCCGAGCACGTCGTCCTCGGAGAGCTCGCCCTTGGGGACGATGACGACGCCCTTGCGGTTGAAGAGGTACGACACCGAACCGGGGTCGGCCATGTTGCCGCCGTTGCGGGTCATGGCGACGCGCACGTCGGAGGCGGCGCGGTTGCGGTTGTCGGTCAGGCACTCGATGAGCACCGCGACGCCGTTGGGGCCGTAGCCCTCGTACATGATCGTCTCGTAGTCGGCGCCGCCGGCCTCGAGACCGCCGCCACGCTTGATCGCGGAGTCGATGTTCTTGTTCGGAACAGACGACTTCTTCGCCTTCTGCACGGCGTCGAAAAGCGTCGGATTGCCGTCGAGGTCCACGCCGCCCATGCGCGCCGCGACCTCGATGTTCTTGATCAGCTTCGCGAAGAGCTTGCCGCGCTTGGCGTCGATCACGGCCTTCTTGTGCTTCGTCGTGGCCCATTTAGAGTGGCCGGACATCTGCCTGTCTCCTTCGCGTAACCCATCTCTGCAACCAACGCCTGAGATCCTACAAGGACTCCCGCGTCCGGTACGCGCGCACCATGTCGACAAAGAGAGAGTGCACGCGATGGTCGCCGGTCAGTTCCGGGTGGAACGACGTGGCGAGGGCGTTGCCCTGGCGGACCGCGACGATGTGGCCGTCGTGCTCGGCGAGCACCTCGGCCTCGGCACCGACGGACTCCACCCAGGGGGCACGGATGAAGACGCCCTCCACGGGGGCGCCCGGAACTCCCCTGACGTCGACCGCGGCCTCGAAGGACTCGTTCTGACGTCCGAAGGCGTTGCGGCGCACGATCATGTCGATGCCGCCGACGGTCTCCTGGCCCGAGCGCGGGTCGAGGATCTTGTCGGCCAGCATGATCAGGCCCGCGCAGGTGCCGTAGACGGGCATGCCGTCCCGCACCCGCGCGCGGAGCGGCTCCATCACGCCGAACAGGACCGCCAGCTTGGAGATGGTGGTGGACTCGCCGCCAGGGATGACGAGGCCGTCCACCTCGGCGAGTTCCTCCGGGCGCCGCACCGGCCTGGCCACGGCGTCAGCCGCGGCCAGGGCCACGAGGTGCTCCCGGACGTCGCCCTGGAGGGCCAGGACGCCTATGACAGGAGTGCTCATGAGTGGTTACCAGCCGCGGTTGGCGTAGCGCTCGGTCTCGGGGAGGGTGTCGCAGTTGATGCCGACCATGGCCTCGCCGAGGTTGCGGGACGCGTCCGCGATGATCTTCGGGTCGTCGTAGAAGGTGGTTGCCTTCACAATGGCGGCGGCACGCTTGGCCGGGTCACCGGACTTGAAGATGCCGGAGCCGACGAAGACGCCCTCGGCGCCGAGCTGGCGCATCAGCGCGGCGTCGGCGGGGGTGGCGACGCCGCCGGCGGAGAACAGCACGACCGGCAGCTTGCCGAGCTCGGCGACCTCCTTGACGAGCTCGTACGGGGCGCGCAGGTCCTTGGCGGCGGCGTACAGCTCGTTGTTGTCGTAGCCGCGCAGGCGGGCGATCTCGTTCTTGATCTGGCGCAGGTGGCGGACGGCCTCGACGACGTTGCCGGTGCCGGCCTCGCCCTTGGAGCGGATCATGGCGGCGCCCTCGGCGATCCGGCGCAGGGCCTCGCCCAGGTTGGTGGCACCGCAGACGAAGGGGGTCGTGAAGGCGAACTTGTCGCTGTGGTTGACCTCGTCGGCCGGGGTGAGGACCTCGGACTCGTCGATGTAGTCGACGCCGAGGGACTGCAGGACCTGGGCCTCGACGAAGTGGCCGATGCGGGACTTGGCCATGACCGGGATCGAGACGGCCTCGATGATGCCCTCGATCATGTCCGGGTCGGACATACGGGCCACGCCGCCGTCCTTGCGGATGTCGGCGGGGACCCGCTCCAGCGCCATGACGGCGACGGCGCCCGCGTCCTCCGCGATCTTCGCCTGCTCCGGCGTGACGACGTCCATGATCACGCCGCCCTTGAGCTGCTCCGCCATACCGCGCTTCACGCGCGCGGTGCCGATCTCGGGAGCCTGGTTCTCGGTGCTGGACACGGGTTGACCTCGCTGAAGTGAAAGGGATTACTGCAGCACCGAGGAAACGTCACGGGACCAGGCCACAGCAAGGGCCAATGGGGAGCCGGTGGATCGTTCTGCTCCTCCAAGGGCCGGGTCAGTCGGAGTTCTCCCAGGTCAGAACGCCAGGGCCGTCAGGTGTGAGCACCGGCACCCATGCCTCGTCGGCCTCGGCCAGGCGGGACTCGTCGAGGACCAGGGGCGCGGGCCACAGGTCGTCGCGGTTCGCGGAGCCGTGGACGTGCAGCGCGACGGCGCTCCTCAGCCGGTCGAGCAACTCGGGCGACCAGGTCAGGCCACGGGAGCCGGCCCTTTTCAGCTCGCCGAAGAAGATCTCCCTCAGCTCCTCGTCGACGGCCCGTCCCGGCACGGGCAGCAGATAGCCCTCCTGCTCGTACGGGACGCAGCCGTGGCCGCCGCCCTGCACCTCGTAGACGACGCCGGTCGGCGCCGCCACGACGACGAAAACGGTGCCGTTGCCGTTGCCCTCCAGGTCCAGGAAGACCCGGCGTCGCGCGTCGGTCATCGTCCTACGCGGCCCGGTCCACCAGGGCCGCGGGCGGCTCGTCGTCCATCTCGAAGGCCATCGGGAAGGGGGCGTGGCCGGCCAGGCGGAACCAGCGGACCTTGCGGTGCTGGCGCAGTCGGCGGGCGGCGCCGACGGCGTCGTTGTGGAAGCGGCGGGCCATGGGAACCCGGCGTACCGCCTCGGTGAGCTCGTGGGCGGCCGCCTCTCCCCCGGGCGCCTCGCGGACCGCCTCCACCTGGGCCGGCTCCGCGAAGACGGCCCGCAACGCCTGGCTCAGCTCGCTCTCGGCGACCTCCCGCTGCTCCTCCTCGGCCTGCCGGGCGGCGTGCGCGGCCTCGTACAGGACGATCGACGCGGCCGGGTCGAGCACGCTCGCGGTGGCCAACTCCTGGGCCACGGAGGCCCGGCGGAGCAACTGCGCGTCCAAGCCCGCGCGCGTGGCGTCGATCCTGGCGTGCAGCCGGTCGAGACGGCCCGCGGTCCAGCTCAGATAAAGGCCGATCGCGACGAGCGCGACGAGAATCCAGATGAGGGTGGGAGTCACGGGCAGCAAGGCTATCGGGGCGGGTCGAGGCGGGGTGGGTCGGCACAGGGGTGGGCCGGACACGGGGAAGGGCCGGACACGGGGATGGATGCGCGGCCCGAACTCCCCCGGCGCGCCCTCGTGGCGTGGGTGCCGCCGCCGGGTGACCGAGCGCGGGGCGAGTCAGCCGGTTCCGTGCCGGCGTGCCGGCGCCCGTGATCCGCTCACCACATCCGGTCCCAGCCCTGACAGTCACCGCAAGCCGACCAATCCTCACTCCGGCGACCGACCGGCCCGTCCGCGGGTTCACCCGGTCCGTCATCACCCCAGCCCACCGCACGCCGGCCCGGTCGCCGCCGCGGCGGTCAGTCCCGGGCGAGTCCCAGCCGTGCCCGCAGCCCCGGCCCCCGGTCGTCGTCCGCCGCCGCGACCGCCGCCGCGCCCGATGTCACCGTCTCGTAGACCGACAGGATGTCCGCCCCCACGGTCGACCAGTCGAACCGGCGGACGTGTGCGCTGCCTCGCTCGCGCAGTTCGGCCAGTCTCGCCGGGTCGCCGAGCAGCCGTACCGCCGCCTCGGCGAGCGCGTCCGCGTCCTCGTTGGCGAAGAGCTCGCCCGCCGCGCCGTGGTCGAGGACCTGGGCGAAGGCGTCGAGGTCCGACGCGAGTACCGGAGCCCCTGCCGACATGGCCTCGACCAGGATGATCCCGAAGCTCTCGCCGCCGGTGTTGGGGGCGACGTACAGGTCGACGCTGCGCAGGAAGCGGGCCTTGTCCCGGTCGCTGACCATGCCGAGGAACTCCACGCGCGCGCGCAGTTCCTCGGGAAGGGACTCCACCGCCTCCTCCTCGTCGCCGCGCCCGGCGACCAGCAGCCGGGTCTGCGGGCGCTCGGCGAGGATCCGGGGCAGGGCCTTCATCAGCACCGGCAGGCCCTTGCGGGGCTCGTCGATGCGCCCCATGAAGCCGATCGTGTCGCCCTGCCACTCGGGCTTCGGTTCGGCCTTGGCGAAGAAGTCGACGTCGACGCCGTTGGGGATCACCACCGCGTCGCCGCCGAGGTGCTCGACCAGTGTGCGGCGGGCGTACTCGCTGACGGCGATCCGGGCGCTGATCTTCTCCAGGGCGGCCTGGAGGATCGAGTACGCGGCGACCATGACCCGGGAGCGCGGGTTCGAGGTGTGGAAGGTGGCGACGATCGGGCCCTGCGCGGCCCAGCAGGTCAGCAGGCCGAGCGACGGCGAGGACGGCTCGTGGATGTGGACCACGTCGAACTCGCCGTCGTGCAACCAGCGGCGCACCCGTGCCGCCGACAGGAAGCCGAAGCTCAGCCGGGCCACCGAGCCGTTGTACGGCACCGGGACCGCGCGGCCGGCCGAGACGACGTACGGGGGCAGCGGGGTGTCGTCGTCGGCCGGGGCGAGGACGGACACCTCGTGGCCGAGGCGGATGAAGTACTCGGCGAGATCGCGGATGTGGAACTGGACGCCACCCGGCACGTCCCAGGAGTACGGGCAGACGATGCCGATTCTCACGGGCGGGCCCCGTCCGACGGCCGGGGTTCGAGGTCCTTCAGCCACAAACGCTGCAGCATGTGCCAGTCCTCCGGATGGTCGGCGATCCCGGTGGCGAAGGCATCGGCCAGCGCCTGTGCCATGACAGACGTCTTTTCGGCCCGTGTACCTGTCTCGGGCACCTCGACCGGGGGGTGCACCCTTCCCTGCATGACGGGCGAGTCGTCGTACCAGAGTGTCACCGGCAGCAGCAGCGCGCCCGTCTGCTGGGCCAGCAGGGCCGGGCCCGCGGGGATGCGGGTCGCCTCGCCGAAGAACTGCACCTCGACCCCGGACGACGACAGGTCGCGCTCGGCGACCAGGCAGACCAGGCCGCCGTCCCGCAGCCGCCGGGCCAGCGTGCCGAACGCGGTGCCGCCGCTGTGCGGGAGTACCTCCATGCCGAGGCCCTCGCGGTAGGCGACGAAACGGTCGTAGAGCGTCTCCGGCTTCAGCCGTTCGGCGACCGTCGTGAACGGCGTCTCCAGCTTGGTGGTGACCCAGGCGCCGGCGAGGTCCCAGTTGGCCATGTGCGGCAGCGCGAGGACGACGCCCTTGCCGGCGGCGAGCCCGTCGGTGAGGTGGTGCAGGCCCTTGGGGTCGAAGCCGGCCTTGATGCGGTCCTTGCTCCAGGCCGGCAGCCGGAAGGACTCCATCCAGTAGCGCAGGTACGACCGCATGCCCGCGCGCGAGAGTTCGGCGAGGCGATCGGGGCTCGCGTCGGGCACCACGCGCGCGTAGTTGCTCTCCAGCCGGAGCACTCCCTTGCCGCGCCGTTTCCAGGCCAGGTCGGCGATGCTCTGGCCGAGACGCACGGCGACCGGCTCGGGGAGCTTCTTCACCGCGCCCCAGCCGAGGCCGTACAGCGAGTCGGTCAGCCGCTCCTGGACGCTCACTTCGCGGCCTCGCTCCCCTGCTCCTGGGACGTCTTGGGCTCCCGGGGCTCCTTCTCGGCGGCGGCCGACCCGATGTCACCCGACCCGACGGCGCCCGACTCGCCCGCACCCGACTCCGCCGCGGCCTCCTCGGCCTCGGCCGACTCCCGGCGGACCGTGACGACCCGCTGGATGAGCGTGACCAGGCTTCCCACGGCGACGATCCACAGGGCGACCGGCAGCAGGTACTGGATGCCGGGCACGCCGAACTTGTGCAGGCCCGCGAGGCCGGCCGCGACCAGGGAGATCACCAGGCGCTCGGCGCGCTCGACGAGCCCGTTGACGGCGACCGGCAGCCCGATCGACTCGCCCCGGGCCTTCGTGTACGACACCACCTGGCCGCTGGCCAGGCAGAAGATGGAGACCGCGCACAGGGCGATGTCGTCGCCCCCGCCCGCGTACCAGAGGGCGAAGCCGCCGAAGATGGCGCCGTCGGCGACCCGGTCGAGCGTGGAGTCCAGGAAGGCGCCCCAGCGGCTGGAACGGCCGAGCTGACGGGCCATGTTGCCGTCGACGAGGTCGGAGAACACGAACAGCGTGATCACGACCGTGCCCCAGAAGAACTCCCCCATGGGGTAGAAGACCAGCGCGCCCGCGACCACTCCGGCGGTGCCGAGGAGCGTGACCGTGTCGGGGCTGACGCCCCTCCTGATCAGAAACGAGGCGAACGGAGTGAGAACACGCGTGAAGAATGCACGCGCGTACTTGTTCAGCATGGCCTTCCCGACGGTCGGTGTGGCCGGCTCGGCCCCTGCTGGCCACCGGCTGGCCCATCGTAGCCACGCGCGCGCGTGGGCGGCGGACGGGCACCCGGGAGCCCGTGTCACGGGCACGCCGGCGACGGCCGCGGCTGGCCCATCGGCAAGGGCCCCCGCGCCCAGGCCACCAGCCCTCGCGGCCTCCGCGTACTCGGCGCTGCTCATCGGCGGCTGGACGCCGTGCTGGGTGCCGGTCGCGACGGGCTCCCGGCGTCGGGGTCACGGGGCGATCACGTCCGTCGTATGGACGCGCCGTGACGGGAGTGGAAAGCTCGAAGGACCGCGGGCGTCACCGGAGCCGCACCGCACGCGGGTCCTCCACGTCCGCGCCCACAGAGACCTCACCGTGCACGGGAGGCAAGGCCATGGGCGACAAGGCGAATGCACACCCCGGAGCCGCCGGCAGGGCAACAGCGGCCGACCACCCCGCGTCCGTACGGAATGTGGTGCTGGTCGGCCACTCCGGATCGGGCAAGACGACATTGGTGGAAGCTCTCGCACTCACCGCGGGAGCAGTGAACCGGGCGGGCCGCGTGGAGGACGGCGGCACCGTCTCGGACTACGACGAGATCGAGCACCGGCAGCAACGCTCGGTACAGCTCTCCCTGGTGCCCGTCGAATGGGACGGGTACAAGATCAACCTGCTGGACACCCCCGGATACGCCGACTTCGTCGGGGAACTCAGGGCCGGTCTGCGAGCCGCGGACGCGGCCCTTTTCGTCGTCTCGGCCTCGGACGGGGTGGACGGCTCCACGCGCATGGTGTGGGAGGAGTGCGCGGCGGTCGGCATGCCCCGCGCGATCGTGATCACGCATCTGGAGGCCGCGCGGGCGGACTTCGAGGAGATGACGCGGATCTGCGGGGAGGCCTTCGGCGGCGACGACCCCGACGCCGTACTCCCGCTGTACCTCCCGCTGCGCGGCCCGCAGGGGCCCGACGGGCACGCGCCCGTGACCGGCCTGACCGGACTGCTGTCGCAGAAGCTGTTCGACTACTCCTCCGGGGAGCGCAAGGAGTCGGAGCCGGGCGAGGACCTGCTGCCGGGGATCGAGGAGGCCCGCAACCGGCTGATCGAGGGGATCATCTCGGAGAGCGAGGACGAGACCCTCATGGACCGCTATCTGGGCGGCGAGGAGATCGACTTCAAGACGCTCGTGCAGGATCTGGAGCGTGCCGTGGCGCGCGGGGTGTTCCATCCGGTCCTGGCCGCCGCCCCCGCGGCCGAGGGCGCGAGGCAGGGGCTCGGCACGGTCGAATTGCTGGAGCTGGTCACGGGCGGATTCCCGACCCCGTTCGAGCACCCCACGCCGGGCGTCACGACCATCGACGGCAAGCCGCGCGAGATCAAGGCGTGCGACACCGAGGGGCCGCTGGTCGCCGAGGTCGTGAAGACCGCGTCCGACCCGTATGTCGGCCGGATCTCGCTGGTGCGGGTCTTCTCCGGCACCCTGCGCCCCGACGAGACGGTCCATGTCTCCGGGCACGGACTCGCCGACCGGGGGCACGAGGACCATGACGTCGACGAGCGTATCGGCGCGCTGTCCGCCCCCTTCGGCAAGCAGCAGCGCTCGCTGTCGCACTGCATCGCGGGCGACCTCGCGTGCGTGGCCAAGCTCAGCCGCGCGGAGACCGGCGACACCCTCTCGGCCAAGGACGACCCGCTGCTCATGGAGCCGTGGGAGATGCCCGACCCGCTGCTGCCGCTGGCCATCGAGGCGCACAGCAAGGCGGACGAGGACAAGCTCTCGCAGGGCCTGGCCCGGCTGGTGGCCGAGGACCCGACCATGCGGCTCGAACAGAACCAGGACACCCATCAGGTCGTCCTGTGGTGCCTGGGCGAGGCGCACGCCGACGTGGCCCTGGAGCGGCTGCGCAGCCGCTACGGCGTCCAGGTGGACCTCGTACCGTACCGGGTGTCGCTGCGGGAGACGTTCGCCGACAGGTCGGCGGGGCGCGGGCGGCATGTGAAGCAGTCCGGTGGGCACGGGCAGTTCGCCATCTGCGAGATCGAGGTGGAGCCGCTGCCCGGCGGTTCGGGCATCGAGTTCGTGGACAAGGTCGTCGGCGGCGCGGTGCCGCGGCAGTTCATCCCGTCCGTCGAGAAGGGCGTACGGGCGCAGGCTGCCAAGGGGGTCGCCACCGGCCATCAGCTCATCGACGTCCGGATCACGCTGCTGGACGGCAAGGCGCACTCCGTGGACTCCTCGGACGCCGCGTTCCAGACGGCCGGGGCGCTGGCCCTCAGGGAGGCGGCCGCGGACGCGAGAATCCATCTGCTGGAGCCGGTCGCCGAGGTGTCCGTGCTGGTCGGCGACGACTACGTGGGCGCCGTGATGAGCGACCTGTCCGGGCGGCGCGGCCGGGTGCTCGGCACCGAGCAGACCAACGGCTCACGCACCCTGATCAAGGCCGAGGTGCCCGAGATCGAGATCGGGCGGTACGCCGTGGATCTCAGGTCCCTGTCGCACGGCACCGCGCGCTTCAACCGCTCCTACGCGCGGCACGAACCCATGCCGCCGCAGATCGCCGAGAGGATCCGTGAAGAGGCGCGTGCCGCCTCATAGTTGGAAACGGACGCCGCACAAGTGGCGTTCGCCGTCCCGCGCGTGACGTTTATGGAACGCTCTCCTCCGAATCGGCGGGCGGCTTCGGCCGTCCGCCGATTAATGTCAGCGCGTACGGATACGCTGATGACCTGATCAACAGGTGTGCGAAGCACGGAAGTCGGGAAAGCCGCAGTGGGTGAGTCCGGCGGCGATCGGGGGCGGGAATGACCGTTGACGGCGGTTACGCGGACATCTTCGGTCCGCAGGTGCCGCGCACGGGCGACGAGGCGCAGACGGCGACGTTCGCCCTGGCCTCGGCGGCCTATCGGGACAATCCGGTGGAGGAGATCCTCAAGGCCAACAACGAGTGGCACGAGTCGGCGGTCAAGGGCGGCCGCAGGTGGGCGAAGATCTTCCGCCCCAACCTGGGTGAGGCGTTCTCCACGGCCGTGATCACCCGCATGCTCGGCGTGGGCCGCAAGCCGCTCATCCAGTCCTTCGGCGCCGAGCCGCAGGTCGTGGTCGAGCACTGCCTCGCGGCGAACAACATCCGCCGGGACCGGGACAACTGGCTGACCGCCGTGATGGTGCTGTGCGGCGTGCTGTTCCTGCCCGGACTCCTGGTCTGGCTGCTGGTGTTCACGCTGCGCACCACCGTCGCCAGGCGCGAGGACAAGCAGGCCGGGGCGATCTCCACGGTGCTCCTCGTCGCGATGGCGGGGCTCGCCGTGCTCTTCCTCCTCAAGATGCCGTTCAGCGGGTTCTGGGGCCTGTACGCACGCGCGTGCGTCGTCCTCCCCGTGGTCGGCTGGTTCTGGGCCAAGCAGATCTGCGAGCGCACCGCGAGGGATCTGCGGGAGCGCTGGGCCAGTCTGCTGGCGGGCAGCAGCGTCGGCGCCAAGGTGCCCGAGGCGGTGCCGAGCAACCCCGGCGAGACGGCGGCCGAGCAGTTGCGCCAGTCCCTGGCCACGCTCAGCGCCGAGCAGCAGTCCAACTCGGTCTTCTACGCCGGTCCCAAGGGAATACTCGGCATGGGCACCCGGTGGGGCAGCTGGCAGCTGGCCGAGGACCTGGTGTCCGCCGACCCCACCCGGGAGATCCACCCCTTCCGCAGCTGGGACGTCATCCGCTCCATCCACGACCAGCTGCGCATGCTGGAACGCAACACGATCAACACCGGCGGCTTCCCGAAGCCGTCCGTACGGCACTGGGTCGTCACCCCGATCGCGGAGGGCGCGAAGGAGGTGTCCCGGCCAGGCGGCACGGACGTGGACGCGTACCAGGTCAAGACGCACGCGATACAGGACATCTGCAACAAGCAGCAGTTCGGCGGCGGTGACCGGCACTACCTGGGCGTCCAGTGGACGCTGTGGGAGGGACAGCTGGTCCTGACCATGCTGATCACGGTGACGGTGCTGCACGAGACACTGCGCATCGAGGTCACCGGCCATGCGCTGGGGCCGGTGCACGGGCTGTTCACGTCGAAGCCGGCGGCCAAGGAGAAGGAGGTCGCCAAGCAGCTGCGCTTCTGGGAGACCAAGAAGATAAAGCTGCCGCTGGTCGACGCCGACGAGGTGGTCCGCCTCACCGCCCGCGCGCCCCTGACCCGGTATCCCCCGCTGCTCAACTGGCTCGGCGGCTCGCTCGCCCTGCCCGAGCCGTTCGGTCTGCGGCATGCCTGGGCGGACAGGCCGTGGCGGCACCGCTTCATGGCCGACGACGCGCTGCGCGCCGCGACTCCGGTGCTGCGGGTCGTGCACTCCGCGGCGATCCGGGTCCTGTCGGAGAACGGCGTGGACACCGAGAAGTTCGGCACCCGGGCGGGCTTCCTGAGCACGCAGGTGCAGGATGTCTCGCCGCGCAAGGCGGACGTCTACGACGCGTAGGCCTCCGGCGGTTCGGCCGAGGCATGCTGCGGTGGGTCTGGGTGCCGGCCCCGGGGGCTGCGCCCCCAGACCCCCCTTCGGCCTGAACGGCCTCGTCCTCAAACGCCGGACGGGCTGGTTGATGCCGGCCAGGCCTCCGCCAGCATCTTGCGGGTGTCGCCCAGCAGCTGCGGCAGCACCTTCGTGTGGCCGACGACCGGCATGAAGTTGGTGTCGCCGCCCCAGCGCGGGACGATGTGCTGGTGGAGGTGGGCGGCGATGCCGGCGCCGGCGACCGTCCCCTGGTTCATGCCGATGTTGAAGCCGTGCGCCCCGGAGGCCGTCCGCAGGGCCGTCATCGCCTGCTTGGTCAGCGCGGCGAGCTCGGCGGTCTCCGGCTCGGTGAGGTCGGTGTAGTCGGCCACGTGCCGGTAGGGCACGACCATCAGGTGGCCGCCCGTGTAGGGGTAGAGGTTGAGCACCGCGTACACCAGCCGGCCGCGCCGGACGACCAGGCCGTCCTCGTCGGACTTGGCCGGAATCGAGCAGAAGGGACAGCCGTCGTCGGCACCCGGGCCGGTCGGCTTGTTCTCACCCTGGATGTAGGCCATCCGGTGGGGTGTCCACAGACGCTGGAACGCGTCCTGCGTCCCCACTCCCAACTGCTGCTCCGGCTCACTCGTCATGCAGTGCAGCATATGACTTCGCCCGTTCGCGCCGTGTCGGTGGGGTTGTGGGAAAAGCGGCCCGCGCCAAGCTGGGCGGGTGGACGACGACAGCGGCATCCCCCGTGGCAGCGACGGGCCCGGGACGGATGGCACCGACGCCCGCGATGCCCACGGCAACGAGGCTCACGAGGTCCCCGGCACGGCAGGTCACGAGGCCCATGTCACTGGCGAGCAGGAAGACCACAGCACCGCAGGTCACCAGATCCCCGGCACACCGGCCCGCCCGCCCCACCACACCGCCCACCGCCGGACCCACGGCACCCACGACCCAAGGCGCTACCGGGCCACCCACCCCCGAGCCGGCGACCCCCAGCCCGCCGACGCCGTCCACCGCCGGACCCGCTGGGAGCAGCGCACCGAGATCCCCCTCGCCTTCGCCTCCCTGGCCTTTCTCGCCGCCTACGCGCTCCGGGTCCTGGCCACCGGTCTACCGGAAGCCGCGCTCGACCTCTGCCTGGCGGTGACGCTGGCCGCCTGGGCGCTGTTCGCCGTGGACTACGCGGTGCGCTGGCGCCTCAGCGGGCAGCGGCTGGGCTTCGTACGGAAGCACTTGCTGGACACCGTGGTGCTCGTCCTGCCGCTGCTACGGCCCCTCCGGGTGGTCAAGGTGTACGAGGCCGTGCAGCGCCGACACGGACGTCCCCGCCTCGCCCTGCACGCGCGTGTGATCGCGTACTCCGGTCTGTCGAGCCTGCTGCTGGGCTTCACCGGTGCCCTCGCCGTGTTCCAGCAGGAACGTGACGCCCCTGGTACGACCATGCCCGACTTCGGCGACGCCGTCTGGTGGACCTGTACGACCCTCACCACCGTCGGCTACGGCGACGTCGTCCCGGTCACTCCGCTCGGACGCCTGATCGCGGTCGGCGTGATGATGATCGGCATGGCGCTGCTCGCAGCCGTGACCGGCAGCTTCGCCTCCTGGCTGCTCCAGGTGTTCTCCCGTGAGGACGACGAAAGGCCCCCGGGGATCTGAACTCCCCGGGGGCCTGCCGTACGGGCGTCAGACCTGCGCCCGCTCCTCCACGACCTTCGCGATCTTCGCGAGGGCCTCGTCGAAGGGGATGCCGTTCTCCTGCGAGCCGTCGCGGTAGCGGAAGGAGACCGAGCCGCCCGCCATGTCCTCGTCGCCCGCGATGACCATGAAGGGCACCTTCTGCTTCTGGGCGTTGCGGATCTTCTTCTGCATCCGGTCCGAGGAGGAGTCCACCTCCACCCGCAGCCCCTGCTTCTTGGCGGCCGCGGCGAACTTCTCCAGGTACTCGACGTGCGCGTCGCCGATCGGGATGCCGACCGCCTGGACGGGGGCCAGCCACGCCGGGAAGGCACCCGCGTAGTGCTCCAGGAGCACCGCGAAGAACCGCTCGATCGAACCGAACAGCGCGCGGTGGATCATGACCGGGCGCTGCTTGGTGCCGTCGGGCGAGGTGTACTCCAGCTCGAAGCGCTCCGGCAGGTTGAAGTCCAGCTGGATCGTCGACATCTGCCAGGTACGGCCGATCGCGTCCTTGGTCTGGACGGAGATCTTCGGCCCGTAGAAGGCGGCGCCACCGGGGTCGGGAACCAGCGGAAGGCCCTGCTTCTCGGCGACCTGGCGCAGCGTCTCGGTCGCCTCCTCCCAGACCTCGTCCGAGCCGACGAACTTCTCCGGGTCCTTGGTGGACAGCTCCAGGTAGAAGTCGGTCAGGCCGTAGTCGCGCAGCAGCCCGAGGACGAAGGTGAGCGTCTTGTCCAGCTCCTCGGACATCTGCTCACGGGTGCAGTAGATGTGCGCGTCGTCCTGCGTGAAGCCACGCGCACGCGTGAGGCCGTGCACGACGCCCGACTTCTCGTACCGGTACACGGTCCCGAACTCGAAGAGCCGCAGCGGCAGTTCGCGGTAGGAGCGGCCGCGCGCGTCGAAGATCAGGTTGTGCATCGGGCAGTTCATGGGCTTGAGGTAGTAGTCCACGCCCTCGTCGAGCTGCATGGGCGGGTACATGCCGTCGGCGTACCAGTCCAGGTGCCCGGACTGCTCGAAGAGCTTTCCCTTCGTCGCGTGCGGGGTGTAGACGAACTCGTAGCCCTCCTCCTCGTGACGGCGGCGCGAGTAGTCCTCCATCACCCGGCGGATGATGCCGCCCTTGGGGTGGAAGACGGCGAGGCCGGAACCGATCTGCTCCGGGATGGAGAACAGGTCGAGCTCGGAGCCCAGCTTGCGGTGGTCGCGCTTCTCGGCCTCGGCGAGGAAGTCGAGGTGCGCCTTCAGCTCGTCCTTGGTCGGCCACGCGGTGCCGTAGATGCGCTGGAGCATCGGGTTCTTCTCGCTGCCGCGCCAGTAGGCGGCCGCGTTGCGCATCAGCTTGAAGGCCGGGATCGCCCGGGTCGACGGCAGGTGGGGACCGCGGCAGAGGTCCTTCCAGCACAGGTCGCCGGTCTTGGCGTCGAGGTTGTCGTAGATCGTCAGCTCACCGGAGCCGACCTCGACGTCCGCGCCGTCGTCCGAGGAGGCCGAGCCCTTGATACCGATCAGTTCGAGCTTGTACGGCTCGGAAGCGAGCTCCTCACGAGCCGCCTCGTCGGTCACCACGCGGCGGGAGAACCTCTGCCCCCGCTTCTGGATCTCCTGCATCTTCTTCTCGATGGCCTTGAGATCCTCGGGCGTGAACGGCTTCTCGACGTCGAAGTCGTAGTAGAAGCCGTCCTTGACCGGCGGGCCGATGCCCAGCTTGGCCTCGGGAAAGAGCTCCTGGACGGCCTGCGCCATCACGTGCGCGGTGGAGTGGCGCAGGATGTTGAGGCCGTCCTCGGAGGAGATCTCGACGCCCTCGACGGCGTCGCCCTCGGACAGGACGTACGCGAGGTCCCTGAGCTCGCCTCCCACGCGCGCGGCGACGATCGAGCGCTCGCCGGCGAAGAGCTCGGCGGCCGTAGTGCCCGTCGTCACCACGCGCTCTTCCCGCTCGGAATCGCGTTGGATGATCACACGGACGTCTGACACCGGTCTCTCCTGACTGAAGGGGGGTGCGGCGCCATACCGGGAGCGCGCGCAATAGGGGATCGTACCGACCCGGCACCCCCCTCCGCGAAATCAGTCCCCTTCGTAGGACTCCTCGTAGGGCTCCTCGCGGGATTCCTCGTAGGACCCTTCGCAGGCCTCCTCGAAGAAGTCGAGATTCTCCTGGAGTGACTTCATCAGCCGGTCCCGCTCCGCCTCGTCCACCTGCACGGGCACCACGCCCGTGGCCCCGGTGAGCCTGCGGAAGCCGCCGCGGCTCTCCAGCCTGCCGTGCACCCGGACCGGAAGCCCGACGAGGTGGGCGTGCCCGGCGATCCGGTACGCCTCCTCGTCCAGGGTCAGCCGGACGTGCGGTATCTCGGCGCCGGCGATCACCCGCAGCCGTATCGACCCGTCCCCGCGCGGCCCCGACCTGCGCATCCGCACCACGGTGCCGGTGATCCGCACCGCGACGGAGGGCTCCTCGCGCAGGAAGCGGGCGCCGGCCTCGCGCAGCACGGGCAGGTCGCCGGGTGAGAACTCGACGGTCTCGGAGGATGCCGCGCACCCTTCGGGGACCCCGGCCGCGGGCGCCCACTCGACGGCGATGCGCGCGCCCTCCGTGCCGCGCACGAGGGCGATCAGCGCCTCGGTGAGCTCACGGCTGACGCCCGCCTCCACGGCGCCGTCGAAGGCGTCCATGCCGCCGGTGGCCCGCCGGTAGTCGATGGCCTCACGGGTGGCATAGAGCGCCTGGTGGAGGCGGACGGTGAGCGGGCGGCCGGTGCCGACGGGCACGAAGGCGGTGAGCCGGCGGCCCCCGGCGGCCGAGCCGACCAGGACGGTGTCGAGGGACGCGGCCGCCGTACGGCGGTGACGGGCGCCGTAGTAGCCGGCACGCGCGCGTGTGGCCAGGGCAGCGGCGAGGAGGGTCTGGCGGGCGGCGGCGCGCAGTTGCTCCTCGACGGTCCAGGGCGTGGCGTCGGCGGGGCCGGTCGGTACGTCCCGCCACCAGCGGATCTCGTCGCTGGGCACGGCGAGGCCGAGCAGTACCTCGCGCGCGGCGGGTGTGCCGCTGCGGGAGAGGGCGACGAGGGCTTCACCGAGGAGGTCCTCGCTGTCGGGGAAGGCGCGGCTCTCGGGCACGAGCAGGCTGGTTCCGCCGCCGCCCGGTCCTGGTGGCGTCCAGCGGCCGTAGCGGCCGGGGGCGCCACCGCGCCGCTGCCAGCCGTGCCGTTGGAGCAGGGCGCTCAGGACGGCGGGGTCGATCTCGTCGGGGGTCGGGGGACGGTCCCAGTGCGCCTCCGGGTGAGGGCGTACCGCGCGCAGTGGCTCCTCCAGCGGGCGGTGCGTCATGGTCTGCCTCCCGTCCCGACCCGCGTCATGATCTCGCACAGCGCCCGGTCGTCGAAGATGCGGTTGGTGGGGATCCGCACGGTGGTCCGGGTCCGGCCGGTGATGGGGTGGCCGGCCAGGTTGACCCAGTAGCAGCAATGTCTGAGGTCGAGGCGGTCGTGGCCGGCGCGCAGCCAGTCGTCCTGGGTTCTCGGGACGAGCATGACCACGAGGATCTTGTGCACGGACACCGGTGTGCGGGCGAGTTTGCGCAGATGGTCGTTGTCGAGCGTGAAGGAGAAGGAGCGGCCGGGCGGGTTCGGGGCCACCTGGTAGGTGCATTTGAGCTGCACCTTGATGGTGACCTCGTCGTCGACGGTGTGTCCGGGCGAGCCGTGACTGACGTGCCAGTCGATGCCGTTGTCCGGAAAGGGTTGCGACAACGAGCAGCCGGCCGCCGCCGCTACGGCGTGCAGATAGCCCACCTGCAGTGTCTCCATGCAGGCGGTGGTGGCGAGCGTGCCGCGAAGGGGGCCCGTGCGTTCGGGCAGCAGCCCGCCCCGCTCGGGCTGCGCTATCGCCATGACCAACAGCCTTCCAAGCCAAGTGACATGCCCTCACAAGGGCCACAGGAATTTCACTCCGGGCCGCTGAACTGCAAAGACCCGCACTCCTGTTGTGTCCTTCCGGCGTACGTCGCAAACAGCCCGGGTATCACCAAACAGGCAGAAGACGGTACGTCAGCTGCCGTGGGTGAACGAGGGGTTGTGTAGCTATGACGTGCTGGTACGAAGGGCCCCTGGCCGCTTTCGACACCGAGACCACCGGCGTGGACGTCGAGACCGACCGGATCGTGTCGGCCGCCGTCGTCGTGCAGGACGCGGCGGGCACCCGGCCACGGGTGAGCCGGTGGCTGGTCAATCCGGGTGTGCCGGTGCCCGCCGGGGCGACGGCGGTGCACGGGCTGACGGACGAGCATCTCCAGCGCACCGGCCGCTGGCCGGCGCCGGTGATGTTCGAGATAGCCGAGGCGCTGGCGGAGCAGGCGGCGGCGAACCGCCCGCTGGTGGTGATGAACGCGCCGTTCGATCTGACGATCCTGGACCGGGAGTTGCGCCGCCACCGCGCCTCGTCGCTGGACCGCTGGCTGGATTCCGCGCCGCTGCTGGTGCTGGATCCGCGGGTCCTCGACAAGCACCTGGACCGCTACCGCAAGGGCCGCCGCACCCTCACCGACCTGTGCGAGCACTACGGCGTCACCCTGGACGGCGCGCACGACGCGGCGGCCGACGCGCAGGCCGCGCTGGACGTCGTACGGGCGGTCGGGCGCCGTTTCGCCACCCGGCTGGAGCGGCTGGAACCGCCGGAGCTGCACAACCTCCAGGCGGTGTGGCACGCGGCCCAGGCACGTGGACTGCAGGCCTGGTTCGCGCGCAGCGGCACGGAGGAGTCGGTGGACCCGGCGTGGCCGCTACGACCGGACCTGCCCGCTGCGGCGTGAGAGGGCGGCACGGAAGGACGGTCGCCCGAGGCGGCGGGGCACCGGAGACCGGCGCCCCGTGGCTCACCAGGAGCCGCCGCCCCCGCCGCCCGCGCCACCGCCGACGTCCCCGGAGGTGGAGCCGCCGCCACTCGAGCTGCTGGATCCGCTCGAGCTGGAGGCCGGACTTGCGGCGGACAGCACGACCGCGGCGAGCAGGACGTCGGTGAGGTCGAGGGAGAAGCGCCGCCCCCCGGCAGGTCTCGCCGTCGAGGCCCTGACCGCTTGCTCCCAGGCGGACTCGACTCCCAGGGAGACCGCCCAGGCCGCATAACGCTCCGCCTGCTCCCCGACGGGCAGTGCGTCGGGCAAGCTGCTCGGGTGGGCGAGGTAACGCCGGAACGCATCTACCTGGAGCCAGAGTTCGGTGCCGCGCGGGGTGCGCCGGTCCAGTTCCCAGGAGCGTGCCGCGACGGCGATGCCGAGGCCGGTGACGACGGCGCCCGCGAGCATCACGGGCATTCCGGCCGCGAACCTGTGGCCGTTCAGGATGCCGCCGGTGATCGCGAGGACGAAGCCCAGCGCCAGCGCGGCCACATCCAGCGGTCCCCACGCGAAAAGACGCTGTTTGGCGGACACGTCCCACAGACCGCTCGTCGATCGCCAGTGCTCCAGCTTCCCCGAGAGGTCGTTCCACCCCTGCCGGAACCAGAGGTCGCTCGATCCGAGGGCGAGGCTGCCGCGGCCGGAGAACATCGCACGCAGGACGCCCCGGGCCTCCGGGTCCATGCGCTCCCCGGTGTTGCGCCGCCGCATCACCGGGTGCCGGTCGTCCCCCTGGATGGTGAGATGGCCGTCCGCGGCGGCGGTGAGCAGCCAGGCCACCTTGTGCCGTTCATCCACGTGGTCGGTGAGCAGGATGCCGCCCTGGGCCGGTGTCAGCTCGCCGGGAGGGGTGGCTGACGGGGGCATCTTGCGGGCGAGTCGCTCGATCTCGACGCGCCGCTCGCGTCCGCCGTCCTCCAGGACCCGGTCACGTCCGAGGAACCGGAACGCGCAGACCGTCAGCGCCGCGCAGGCGAGCGCCACAGCGAGAAAGATCCCGCCGTTGCGCATCGGGTGCGGCAGGGTCTCACCGAGGGCCTTGCCGGACGGCGCCGCGGGAAGGCCGTCCGCAGCGGTGAGCTTGGTCTTCGCGGCGGTGGCGTACAGGGTGAGCCCCTCACTGCCCGCGAGCTTGTCGAGCCGGACGACGAGATGCCCCGGCTCGCTCTGCCGTGCCGTGCAGGGCTTCCCCTTGTCCCAACTCCCGTGTCGGCACCGCAGACCGGTGAACCCGTGCGCGTCCACGACATGGATCTCCACGGCGGAGCGGTCGACCTTCCAGCCCGTGCCCACCGCGTCCCACGCGAGCCTGCCGCCCTTGACGACCTCGGGGAGCGTGTACTGGATGCGGTAGCGGTGCACTCCGCTGACCAGCCGGTCCGGATCACCGATCTTGAGCCGGTCGGCGAGTTGCCGCTCGCCGGTCACGTCCCGGTAGTAGTCGCCGTACGTGTCCTCCCAGGGGACCGTGTGGCCGTCCAGGCCGACCCGTACGTCGTCGCCCTCGAAAGGATCACCGGGCACATCGCGGTAGATGCCGTGCGAGTCCCCCGCGTGCCCGAAGTCGTAGTCGATGACCTCGGTGATCCGGGCACTGCCGTCGGCGCGTATCTCGGCGCCGACCCACATCGAGGTCACCCGCTCCTTGTTCGCGAGGGTCTGCGCCAGAGCGGCGACCCCGCCGAACACGGCCAGGACGACGAGCATGACGATCAGCGACCGCACCCTGCGCCGTCGTACCGAAACCGCCTTGCGCGGCCTTCTTCGTCTGCCGTCCCCACCGCTCATGCCGCCCCCCAAGACGTACAACTGGACGCAAAAAACCGGCCTGCTGGTGCAGACCGGTCTTTTCCGGGTGGGCGATACTGGGTTCGAACCAGTGACCTCTTCGGTGTGAACGAAGCGCTCTCCCACTGAGCTAATCGCCCGGGAACGCACTGAACAATACAGGTCCCCGCGGGTTTCCTTCAAACCGCTTCCAAGTGCGCGACGAGCCCCCGCCGTCCGGCGCGCATCATCCACCGGTGGTTGGCCAGGAAGACCGGCCGTCCGGGCACGGCGAAGCGCCGGAGCAGCGGTTTCCTCACCTCGGTGAACTGGTCGTAGCGGGCGAGGCTGCCGTCGCCTTCCGCGGTGATCGTCCAGCGCGCCCAGCCCTCCAGATCGCCGTCCATCGCGATCTCCAGCACTCCGGCAGCAGGGTCGCTCCGCACCTCGCGCGCGGCGAAGACCAGGTCGTACGGCAGCACGGCGCGGATCGTGATGACGGCACTGGTGTCGTCGAGCCGACGCACCTCGCGCACCTGGGGCCACCAGCGGGGATACTCGTCGGCGCGTTCCAGCGCGTCGTAGACGGCGGCGGGCTTCGCGGGCAGGGACCACAGGCTGCGGAAGCGGTATCGGGTCCAGTCCATGGGGAGAGTCTGGCATCGGATCCGAGTAGGTTTTGAGTACCTGTACTCATGTCGCGCGGCGTGACCCAGCCCACACTTCGAGGCATGACGCACATTCCGCCACCGGCCGAGGAGTTGCGGCTCCTCGACGCCGAGCTGTGGCAACTGGACGCCCGCCGAGCGCAGTTGCTGACCCGTCGGGCCTGGCTGGTCGCCGCGCTCCAGCCGAAGTGGCCGGCACCGCAGCCGACCGGTCCGACGCCCGCCTCGCCCCCTCGCCCCGAGGCGAGCGCACCGAGCGTGCAGAACGTGCTCCTGGTGCTCGGCGGTGTCCTGCTCACCGTCGCGGCGATGGTGTTCACGCTGGTCAGCTGGGGCCACCTGGGGATCGCCGGCCGGGCCCTGGTGCTCGGCGCGGTCACGGTGGCCACGCTCGCCGCGCCGCTTCCGCTGCTGAAGCGCGGGCTGCGCTCGACGGCCGAGTCGGTGGCGGGCCTGGGGCTGGCTCTGACGGTCCTGGACGCGGTCGCGCTGCACGGGGCCGTGTTCCCGGAGAGCCTGGGCGCGCCGTACACGGCGGTCGTCTCTGCCCTGCTGGCGGGGCTCTGGGCGGCGTACGGTCTCCTGCCGCGCCTCTCCGAGCTGCGCCTGCCCCACCCGGCCGCCCTGGTCGCGGCCCAACTCCCGCTCTTCTTCTGGGCGATCGCGGCCGACGCGGGCTCGTACGGGCTCACGGCCGCGCTCCTGGTGACGGCCGGGTTCGACACGGTCGTGGCCCTCCGGGTGACGTCAAGGTCCCTGCGCGTGGTCGCCGCGATCGGCGCGTACGGCGTGGGCGCCTCGGGCGTGCTGGCGGCCGGCTGGCTGACCTGGACAGCCTCCGGTCCGAGCGCCGCCGCCCGTGCGGCGGCGCTCCTGCTCCTGGCGAGCGCGATCGCGCTGACCGCCGCGTGGCAGACCCACGGCTCCGGTCGTGCCACTCCCGCGGAAGGTCGCTCCGTCGGTCTCGCCGTCACCTCCGGACTGCTCGCGATCGCCGCGCTCGGCGGAGTGGCCCGGTCCGCCCTCCCCGAGCTGTGGACCGTGCCGGCCCATCTGGCCTTCGGCATCGCCCTGTTGGCGGCACTCAGGCTCGACCGGCTGCCTCAGGCGGTACGACGGGGCCTGGTCTGCGCCTCCGGGGCCGTACAGGCCATCGCCCTGCTGTGGGCCCTGCCGCTCGTCGGTGTCGTCGTGCTGGGCCCGCTCGCCTGGGCATCGCGGGCGTGGACCGGCACCCCGCCGGACGCCCGTACCGCGGTGACCGTCGACGTGACCTGGCCACCGCACGCGGAGGCCGCTCCCCTGGTCCTGGCCGCCGTCGCGGGCGTGCTCGCCCTGGTGGTACGGGACGCGGCCTGGCGCCCGCGGGCCCTGGCAGGGGCGCTGGGCCTGGGCTGGGCGACCGTCCTCACCCTCCCGGCCGTGCTGGAACTCCCCTACTCCGCAAGCCTGTTGATCTACGGTGCGGCAACCGCCGCGACCCTTACCGCAGCGATGTTCCTACGGCAGCACCTTCCGGCGCTCCTCCTCGCCCTCCTCACCTCCGCGAGCCTCGCCTTCCTGGCCCTCGCCTCCCAGACGGCTACCCTCGTCGCGCTCTGCGGCCTGATCGCCCTGTTCGCGGCCGCTTCCTGGCGCCGCGCCCCCTTCACTGCCCCGACGGCCCTGGTCTACGGCGCCGCGCTGGCCTGCGCGACCGGCGCGGCCGCGCACTGGTCACCCGCGCACACCGCCCTGCTGGTCCTGGTGGTTCCCGCGGCCGCGGCGCTCCTGGCCCATCGACTCGGCGACTCGAAGGCCACCGTGCCGGTCGAGGCGGCCGGAGCGGCGGCCGGACTGCTCGCCGTCGCGCTGGCGGCCACGGACCCGCCCCTGCTCGCCACGGTGCTGGCCCTGTGCGGAGTGATCGCGGCGGGCACGGCGATCCGTACGGACCGCCGCCCTGTCGGCTACGCGGCCGCCGCCCTGTTCCTCGCGGCCACCTGGGTCCGCCTGGCGGCCTGGGACATCGACACCCCGGAGGCGTACACACTCCCGGTCACCGTCCCGGCACTGCTGGTCGGTGCCCTGCGCCACCGCCGCGATCCGCGCACCTCGTCCTGGACGACGTACGCCCCCGGCCTGGCGGCCACCCTCGTGCCGAGCCTCTTCGCGGCCTGGGTCGACCCGCACTGGACGCGCCCCCTGCTGCTCGGCGCGGCAGCCCTGCTGGTCACCCTGGCAGGCGCCCGCCACCACCTCCAGGCCCCGCTGCTGGTGGGCGGCGCGGTCCTCCTCCTGGACGCCCTGCACGAGCTGGCCCCGTACCTCGTCCAGGTGACGGACGCCCTCCCGCGCTGGGTTCCGCCGGCTCTGGCGGGCCTGCTACTGCTGGCACTCGGTGCGACCTACGAGCGGCGCTTGCGGGACGCCCGGAAGGTGCGGGACTTTCTCGGAAACCTGCACTGAATCCCACCTCAGGGGCGCGGGGAACTGCGCGACCAGCCACGACGGTCCCGCGGTTCCCCACCGCCTCACCCCCTACGAAGGCATCTTGTCCCCAAGCAGCGCAAGGTTCTCAATAGCTGCCAGCCCGTACAGCGCGGTGTCGTTCGACGACACCCACGCCGCCTCACTACCCGCGACCAACGAGACCGGCCCGCTCAGCTTCTCCGTCTTCCAGGGCGCCGACTCCTTGTACCCGTCGGAGTTGTAGAACTTGTCCCACGCGCGGGCCGCGAGCTTCGCGTCCCCGGTCTTCACGGCCGCGTACGCGTCCAGCCGCGAGTGCCCCTGGAACAGCAGCAGCGAGCCGAAGTTGGACCCGTAACGCGCCGCCTGCTCGGCCTTGGTCGCGTTGAAGTAGCGGCAGTAGTCGAAGTACGCCTCGTTGAACTTCGGCATGTCGACGAGGTCGATGAGCTCGGCGCACAGTTCGTTGAGCCCGAAGACGGCGGAGAGGTGCGAGACCCCGACGACCGGCGCCGAGGCCACCGCGAACTTGCCGGTGTCGAGGTCGTACAGGCCACTGCCCTGCACGAACCCGTTGGGCTGGGCGGCGATGCCCTCCATCGTCGACAGCACGCGCGCCTTGGCCTTCTCCCACTTCGGACCCTTGCGCTCCCACTCCGTCAGCCAGGCCGACACGAGCCCGCTCCAGTCCGTGCCGAAGCCGACCGACAGGGCGTGCCGGTCGGGCGTGTAGGTGTCGGTGCGGACCTTGCGCAGCGGGTCGAGCACGAGGAACGTCTCGTCGGAGTCGACGTTGGCGTGCATGAGGTCGCCGACGCGCTCGTCCGCGGTGAGGAAGTAGTAGTAGCGGCGGTACGTCGTGTTGGCGATGCGCTGCTGCTTGGCGCTGTCGGCGTAGTGCTGCACACCGTGCCGGGTGCCGAGGCCCGCCCACTTCCCCAGGTGGTAGACGTCGACCTCGCCGGTGTGCCGGGTCATCGCCTCGGCGAACCGGAAGATGTCCGCGCGGCCGCTGCGGATGTACGCGAACCACAGCCAGATGTCCGGCGAGAGCTCGGAGTTGTCCCAGGCGTAGCCGCCGATGTCGTACCGCCACTGGTGCCGGACGGTGTCATAGGTGTGCATGATGTCGCCGTGGTCCCAGAACCCGTACCAACGGCGTTGCTCCACCTGGTCCTTGTAGTAGGTGAAGAGGAAGTCGAGGTGGTCCTCGATCTTCGCCTTGGCCGGGGTCGAGCGGTCGGGCTCGGAGTAGAGGCCAGGACCGAACACCTTCGCCTTGATGAGCTGCTTGGGCGGGGCGGCGAGCTGGGGCAACACCCGTACGGCCTCGACCTGTTCGGCCAGAACCTCGGGCGACGGCGTCGACTCGTTGGCCCAGAACAGCAGTTCCGAGGTGCGGGCGATGCCGTAGGGCGTGCCGAACTCCGGCTCGTAGTCCTCGTAGGTGATGTTGAGGCCTTCGAGCTGTTCGGCGAAGGTGTCCTGGCCCATGCCGTCGTGGTAGAAGCGCAGGTCCATGGGCTGGGCCTCGGGTGACCAGAGCCAGAGGGTGACCTCGGCCTCGTCGGTCTGGGCGTCGCGGATGTCGAGCTGGGAGGGGTGCCGTTCCCAGAAGTCCCGCAGGCCGAAGGAGAATCCGCCGCTCGCGCCACCGACGTAACCGAACCCGGAGGCCCGCTTGCCGCCGCCGGCACCGACCCAGCCGTGCCCCTTCTTGGTGCGCTTGCGCAGGGTGAAGCCGTCGGCGGAGAGCTGGGAGAGCGTGTAGTCGCCCCACTCGGGGATGTACTGGAGCCGGGTGGTGACCCGCTGGTCCCAGGTGGCGGGGTCGGGCAGCTTCTTGCCCGCGTACTGGGCCTCCTGCACGGCGATGCCGGGGTCGCGGCGCAGCCCGGTGATGCCCTTGACGGCCTCGCGCAGCAGACCGGTGCCCTCGCCACCGATGCGGATGTGACGGTCGTAGGCCTGGTCCCGCATCGGCACGGTGAAGCGGACGCCGAGACCGCGGATGAAGTCGCCGCTCGCCTTGCCCGGCTCCTGGGTGCCGTCGTAGGTGATGGTGTGCACCATGCGGAAGGAGTCGGCGCCCGCGTAGAAGTAGAGGCGGATCGAGAACGGCAGCCAACTCCGGCTGCCCTTGCGGTGCTTGCCGTCGATCTTGACGACGGCGCGGACCGGGCCCTCCTGCTCGACGGTCACCGCCGAGATGGCCCCCTCGAAGCGCTCGGTCTTGACCGTGCCCTGGTTCTCGTCCTCGATCTCGGGCTGGCGGATCAGCACGAGCCGGCCGTTCTTGGCGATCTCCGTCGACCCGCGGGTGACCGACTTGATGAGGGTGGCGCCCGACTTGCCGATCTTCGCCGTGATGACACCGGTGGAGACGGTGATCGTGCCACCGCTCTTGTCGACGGTGACCTTCTTGTCGGGTACGGCCGAGTCACCGGCGCTCAGCGACAGCTTGCCGTTGCCCGAACTGACCGCGTGGGCAGTCCACTTGAGCGAGCCGTCGGGCCAGTAGGCGATCGGCCAGGACTGGACCGGTACGGCCTTGCCGTCGGCGTCCGTGACCGCGAACTTCTGGCCCTCCTGATAGGTGCCCTTCGGCCAGGGGACACCGACGGTGGAGCCGGGTGCGGCACCGAGGCCGCCGTCCTCGAGCCAGTCCAGGGTCACGGGAGAGTCGTCGGCCTCGGCGGCTCTGGGCGCGGCCTGCGCGTCCTTTGCTCCCAGCGCCCAGCTGAACTGCGCGGCGGCACCGGCGACGGCGGCCGCCTTGAGGATGGACCTGCGGGGGATGGGGGACATGGCCATTCCTTTCCATGGAACAAGTTGGTCAGGGGCATGACAGAGAAAGGTGCGACGCCAGGGCGCCGACCTTGTTACGGGGGCACCGCCCGTCAGCGGCGCCGGTGGCGTTCCTCCACGGCGACGGCCGCCGCCGCGACGGCCCCGAGGACGGGGACCGCCAGCGGCGCGACGAACCCCGCGGACAGGGCCACGACGGCCAGGCCGGCGACGATCAGGAAGGACCCGGCGGGATCGCGCAGGGTCCGGCGTACCGCGTCCGCGAGCAGCGCGCGCCAGGAGGCGCCCGGAGCCCAGACCGCCGCCGCGCGCAGCCCGGCCACCGCGAGAGCGATCAGCGCGAACAGTCCGACGGCCCCGACCAGCGGACCGCCGGGGATCCCGGCCCGCGCGGCCTGCACGTCCACCCAGACCGCGGCCACCGCGACCCACCCGGCGACCCCGACGAGCCACCCGCGGCGCACGGCCGCACGGAAGTCCGCGACGAACTCCCGCCAGCCACCGCCCTCATGGCCCGCACGGCGGCGCAGATGCCGTGCCCCGGCGGCGAACGCCGCCGGGAAGGTGACGAGCCCGAGACAGGCCACCGCGATCCACACGCCGGTCAGGAGCGCCTCGGCGAAGAGCGCGAAGCGCTCGCCGCCGAACATGGACGCCCTGCGGGCCTTCACACGCGCTTGCGCCATGCTGACCGCCTCACTTCAGTCCGGACGTCGCCATGCCGTCGATGAGGTAGCGCTGGAAGGCCATGAAGAAGGCGATGACCGGCACCAGAGCCACCAGCGACATCGCGATCATGCTGCCGTAGTTGGAGATGCCCTCCTGGTCGCGGAACATCATCAGGCCGAGCGAGACGGTGTACTTGTCAGGGCTGTTGAGGTAGATCAACGGCCCCATGAAGTCGTTCCACGCGTTGATGAAGGTGAAGATCGCGCTGGTGATGAGGGCCGGCCGGCACAGCGGCAGCACGATCGACCAGTAGGTCCTCAGGTGCCCGCAGCCGTCGAGCTTCGCGGCCTCGTCCAGCTCGCGCGGCAGCCCGCGCATGAACTGCACCATCAGGAAGACGAAGAACGCCTCCGTCGCCAGGAACTTGCCGGCCACGAGCGGCACCAGCGTGTCGACGAGTTCCAGCTTGCGGAACATCACGTACTGCGGGATGAGCAGCACGTGATACGGCAGCAGCAGCGTGCCGATCATCAGGGTGAACAGCAGGTTCCGCCCGGCGAACCGGATCTTGGCGAAGGCGTACGCGGTCAGCGAGCTGGAGATCACGACACCGGCCACGGCCAGGCCCGCGTACATCAGCGAGTTCACGAAGAAGCTGCTGATGGAGATGCCGGAGATGCCGTCGGCGAGTCCCGAGAAGTTTGCCCAGACCGGCTTGGACGGCAGCAGGTCGATGCTGGCGATGATGTCCTTGCTCGGCTTGAACGAGGCCCCGAGGACCCAGATCACGGGGTACAGGACGACCGCGAGGACGGCGAGCGCGCCCACGTGCCAGGCGATCGATCCGGTGCGCCGCCGCTCGTTCGAGGTGCGCACCACAGGGGTGCTGACAGTGGTCACTTGGCGGCCTCCTCGTAGTGCACCCACTTCTTCTGCGACCAGAACAGGACCGCCGTGACGAGCGCCACCGCGACCACCAGCGACCAGGCCATCGCGGAGGCGAAGCCCATCTGGGCCTCCTTGAAGCCCTTCTGGTAGAGGTAACAGGTGTAGACGAGGGTGGCGTCGGCGGGCCCGCACTGGGTGTTGGAGACCACGTACGCGGAGCCGAACACCTGGAACGCGTGAATGGACTCCAGCAGCACGTTGAAGAACAGCACCGGCGAGATCATCGGCAGCGTGATGTTCCAGAACCTGCGGAGGGGACCGGCCCCGTCCATCTCCGCGGCCTCGTACAGCTCCTGCGGGACCTGCTTGAGTCCGGCCAGGAAGATGACCATCGGCGCACCGAACTGCCAGATGCTCAGCGCCACCAGGGAGTAGAGGACGTAATCGGGGTTGCCGATCCAGCCGCCCACGTCGACGCCGAAGATCTTCTGGGTACGGTCCACGATGGCGTCGTCGGAGAACAGCGCCCGCCACACGAAGCCGACGGAGACGCTGGCGCCGATGAGGGAGGGCATGTAGAACGCGGCCCGGTACAGGCCCTGCCCGCGCCGCTTCTGCGCCAGCAGCAGCGCGACGCCGAGTGCGAGCAGCAGCTTCAGCGGGGTGGCCACGACGACGTACTTGAGCGTGACCTCCACCGACTTCTGCCAGCGCGGGTCCTGGAACATCGTCGTGAAGTTGTCGAAGCCCACCCACTCGGGCGGCGTGAACAGGTTGTACCGGGTGAACGCGTAGTACAGCGACGCGATCATCGGCCCCGCCGTGAGCACCAGGAACCCGGCGATCCACGGCGACATGAAGAGATAGCCGGCGAGGTTCTCGCGGCGCCGCCCGCGCCGCCCGGCGACAGGAGCGGCGGACCGCTTCTTCGCCGGACGCACGGGCGCTTCCTTGACGAGCGTCATGGTGGTACGTCCCCTCAGCCCGCGAAAGCGGCCTTGGCCTCGCTGAACAGCGCCTTGGCGGCGTCGGCCGGCTTGGTCTTGCCCTGGGAGACCTCACCGCCGATACGCAGGAACGCCGCCTCGACGACATCGGCGCCGGACGGGTGCGGGGTGATCTTGCCCAGCACGCCGGCCTTGGCTACCTCGTCCTCGTAGGCCGCGACACCCTTGTTCTGGGCATCGGCCGGCTTGAAGGCGTCGTACTGCTCGGTCGTGGCCAGGATGCCGCGGTCGTAGCCCATGATCTTGCCGACCTCGGGGTCATGGACCATGAAGCTGATGAACTGGGCGACTTCCTTGGGGTGCTTGGTCCCGGAGAAGCCGCTGAGCATCAGCGAACCGAGGTACTGGCCGGTGTTCTTGCCGTCCGTGGTGGGGATCGGCGCGAGCCCGTAGTCCGACTCGCCCTCGCCCTCGTAGCGGATGGAGAAGTTGTCCCAGGTGAACTCGGACGCTGCGAGTCCCGCCGAAAGGCCGGACTTGGGCTGGACCTGCTCGATCTTCTTGGGGTCGGCGACGAGCCCGGACTTCACTCGCTTGTATGCGTCCGTCCACCACTGCGTCAGATCGTCCTCGGTGAAACCGAGATCGGAGTCGGTGAAGAATGCCTTGCCGTTCTGACGCAGATACAGGTCGTACAGGTACATGATGCCGTGGTAGCCGGTGTCACCGGCGATCTTCAGCTTGTCCTGGATCGTCTGGAGCGCGGCGAAGTACTCGTCCCAGGTCCAGCCGAACTTCGCCTCGACACCCGCCTTCTTGAATGCCTTGAGGTCGATGACGAGCGCCATGGTGTTGGCGCCGACGGGGATACCGAGCTGCTTGCCGCCGACCTGACCGTTCGCCAGAACGCCATTGCGGAAGTTGTCCAGGCTCAGATTCCCGGCGTCCGCCTGCGACTTGAGATCCAGCAGAACACCGCGCTTGTCGTACTTGCGCAGGAAACCGACCGCATTCTGAAAAACGTCCGGCGGATTCCCGCCCGAGGCCTGGGTCTGGAACTTCTCCCAGAACGCCTGGTAGTCAGTGAATTCAGGCTTGATCTTGATCTTCGGATACTTCTTCTCGAAGAGCGCGATCGTCTTCTTGATGGCGATGGCACGCGGCTCGCCACCCCACCACGCGTAACGCAGTGTCACCGTTCCGTCGGCGGAACTGTCACTGTCACCACCGCAACCCGTCGTCGCGGCCAGCCCCAGCGTCGCCGCCGTAGCCCCGGCCGCCTTCAGGATCGTTCGCCTCTCAACATTCCTGCTGGTTCCCACAGTCGAGCCCCTCCCCGCAGCGTCGCCGCCTGCATGAATCGTTTCAAGTAAGCGCTTGCTGGCACAAGCTACGGAGACCCCGGAGGTGCGTCAATGATTAGGACAGGAATTTCTTGCGAGTGTGGTGAGAGACCGGAGCGCCTTCAACCGGCGTACAGCACGGGCAAGCTGACGATGCCCCAGGTGAGAGACGCGGGATCGACCGGTCGAACAGCACGCAGGGCGACGCGGAGGTCGTCGGGCGGCCGAAAAAGGCCGGGCGGCGGTAAGGGTCACCGCGGCCCCTCACGCCGAGCGGAGTCGGCAGCCCTCGGCCCACACTCCGGGCCGCACACACGCCGACGGCCCGTCCGCGATCTCGCAGACGGGCCGTCGGTCCGGGTGGGCGATACTGGGTTCGAACCAGTGACCTCTTCGGTGTGAACGAAGCGCTCTCCCACTGAGCTAATCGCCCGGACGCAGGAAGAACATTACCCCATGTCAGGGGGTGCCCGTGACCAGCGGTGACAGCCTCGGCACCCCCCGCGCGGCTCACTGGTCCTTGATGTTCCAGGGCATCTCGAAGCCGAACTTCCACAGGTAGACCCCGAGGATCGCGCCGATGACCACCAGGCCGATCGAGGTCAGGATGATGTTGCGTCGGCGCACCCGGGGATCGAGGGCGCGGTGGGCCGCCTCGGTCACCTTGCGTTTGGTCCAGCGCAGCACGAGCTGGGCCCAGACGAACTCGGTCGCCCAGATCGCCATGCCGCCGAAGATCACGACCCAGCCGGGCCCGGGCAGCGGCAGCATGATGATGCCGGCCACCACGACCGCCAGGCCGATGACGAAGACCAGGACCTGCCAGCTCAGGTGCAGCAGCCGCCGCGACCTGATGAATTCCGGCGCCCTGGAGCCGAGCCCCTGCTCGTCCCGCGCCTCGTCCGACTTCTCGCCGGCCTGCTCGTCAGGTGCCACGGCGACCTCGCGCGGCTCGTCACTCCCCGTATTCATACAGCCCAACCCTACCGGAGAGAAACCGGTCACCGGAATGGTCGTACCTCCCCAAGGGGTTCTCGGCCGGATGAGTTACGTAAAGGCACGCAAAACACTCAGAGGGGTTTACAACGGCACCGTAGGTGGCATGTCGATTTCGCCGACGTGCGAATCCCCGAGCGCACACTGAGCGAAAGGCCCTGGCGCTTATGAACACCACGGTCAGCTGCGAGCTGCACCTGCGCCTCGTTGTGTCGAGCGAGTCCTCCCTGCCTGTCCCCGCAGGCCTGCGGTACGACACGGCCGACCCCTACGCCGTGCACGCCACCTTCCACACCGGAGCCGAGGAAACCGTCGAGTGGGTGTTCGCCCGCGACCTCCTCGCGGAGGGCCTCCACCGGCCCACCGGAACCGGCGACGTCCGAGTCTGGCCGTCGCGCAGTCACGGTCAGGGCGTCGTCTGCATCGCCCTGAGCTCCCCTGAGGGCGAGGCACTGCTCGAGGCCCCGGCGCGGGCCCTGGAGTCCTTCCTGAAGCGGACGGACGCCGCCGTGCCGCCGGGCACGGAACACCGTCACTTCGATCTGGATCAGGAGCTCTCCCACATCCTGGCGGAAAGTTAGGGGCGACAACGCACAGAGCCGCCCGGCGCCGTCCACTCGGGGAGACGGCTCGGGCACATACAACCCCATAGGGAACGGCAGGCGCCGTGGCTGCGGAGCGCTCCCCACCCCCCCCGCCAGCCGAGGGTGCCCGGCCCCCGGCCCGCCCCGCCCCTAACAACAGGCCTCAA